>NZ_RSAM01000020.1:0-26716 GCF_009377945.1 Salinivibrio sp. VYel1
AGGTCGAGGTCACGAGTTCGAACCTCGTATGTCGCTCCAAGTTTTGCCCACATCAAGCAACAATTGATGTTACGGACGCGGGATGGAGCAGTTTGGTAGCTCGTCGGGCTCATAACCCGAAGGTCGGCGGTTCAAATCCGTCTCCCGCAACCAATTTTACACAGCGTCATGCAACGCTTAATTGCATAAGGCGACATTAGCTCAGCTGGTAGAGCGCGACCTTGCCAAGGTCGAGGTCACGAGTTCGAACCTCGTATGTCGCTCCAATCTTCATAACTCTCCATCGACTTCACCCTATATGACGTGTTTCTTCAGGCACAGCGTAGCGCCTTGTATCACTTGTCGCGTCTAGAAGCATTGTTTCTAGCGTGACGGTTTCGTCAATCTGCGAAAAGTGCGCAAGGCCGACTGAGTAGTTGAACGGATAGCGTTCTAAGGATAATCGGCGACAAAGCCGGAGATAGAAGCGATCCAATTGTGCTTCGACCGCATCGACATCCTGTTGAATCAATAATATCGCAAATTCACAGCCTTCTAGGCGACCAACCCAGCCCAAATCACCGAACACATCTGTTAGACAGCCAGCAAACTCTTTCAGGACTTTGTCGCCCGCATGCTTGCCATAGCGCTGGTTGACGTCTTGTAATTGGCGAACGTCAAAGTGTAATAACGTATGTTGATCTTCAATGACAACGTCGTCTGTTAGATAACTGTTTACTTCTCGGTAAAAGCCACGTCGATTAAAGACGTCTGTTAGCGGATCAATGACATTTTGTTGCGTCATGACCAACTCATGCTCGACGATACGCGCGAGGTCTGACAGCGCGCGCTGACAGGCATCCGTGAGCTCGCGAGGGTGATGATCGATCACACAGAGCGTTCCAAGCAGGTGTTCGCTATCCAGGCTAAAGGGAAAACCTGCATAAAAACGGATATAAGGAGGGCCGGTTACCAACGGGTTGTCAGCAAAGCGACTGTCGTTAAGCGTATCCTCAACAATTAATGGCTCTAATTGCTGAATAGCATGACCACAAATCGATTCGCTGCGGCTTGTTTGGTTGACGGCTAAACCACGCTTGGCTTTAAACCATTGTCTCTGTTCATCAACCAGGCTAATTGCGACAACGGGGCAGTCAGAAACGTATGCCGCTACCCTGACAATCCGCTCAAATCTGTCTTCGTGTCCAGTATCTAATATGCCTAGATCGTGCAATGCGTGAAGTCTTTGCTGCTCATTGTGAGTGGGGCGCGCCGTTTCCATGCCTTTTCCTCCTTGCCGCTATTTCTATTGTAGCCAACCACACACAGGGTAGGGGCAATAATTGTTCGGAGCGGTGAATATCGCTGCCACCCCGAGAAGCTTTTAAAAAGATCATTAATTCAGTGAGATATAGGAGAACTGGCTGTAAGTGTCTGTAGGTGTGCGAGAGGCTGAGAAACTCAGTTTGTAAAAAACTTGTTTCAATGATATTTTCCTCCGCTTGTTCAGTATTCACACTGTTGGAAGAGGCGGTGACGCACCCGGATTGATCGCGTGCGTGACAGCGACTCTATACTCTTAATACTTGTTGTTTTTAGAAGGTTTGCTTATGGCGTTTTTAGCGAGCTGTGATACCCAATATCCGCTGACTCATCCACATGCGGCTTCTGCTGTGGTGATGGTGCCCCCGCTTCATTTTAAATTTAATGCGCAAACGAGTGAGGATAATGGTTTTCAGCATGCGCCGTCACTACCGGATGAAGAAGTAAAAGCGCGCGCGATGGCAGAATTCAACAACATGGTGATGATCCTCCGCCGCCATGGTATCGATGTGGTGGTGATGGAGTACCCAGACTCTGACCCTGCAACGCCTGATGCCGTGTTTCCCAACAACTGGTTTAGTACCCTCCCCAGTGGCGAGCTTTATCTTTACCCTATGGCGTGCCCAAACCGCCAGCTAGAGGTGAAACCCGAGCGCTTAATGACTGCATTAGACCGTGCAGGCTATGCCGTCAATCACGTACACAAAGTGAAGTGTCATGACAAGGACGATGCGTTTCTTGAAAGTACGGGCGCGATGGTTATCGACCACCTCAACCAGCGTGTTTATGCGGCGCTTTCACACCGTTGTGACAGCATTTTGCTCACTGAGTGGGCAGCAAAGGTAGGAATGAGACAAGTCGTGAGCTTTAACACGGAAATGAGCGATGGCAATCCCGTTTATCATACCAATGTGATGATGGCGGTGGGTGAAGAGTTTGCCGTTGTGTGCGATGAGGTGATAGAATCGGGGCAGCGCGATCTTGTGTGTAACACATTGAGTCAAGATAAAACCGTGGTATCCATTAGTGAATCACAAATGAACCAGCTTTGTGGCAATATTTTACAATTGCGCAATCGCCACGGTGAATCACTCATCGTCATGTCATTGTCGGCCTACAGTGCGTTTACTGAAGAGCAAAAACGCACGCTGCGCCAATTTGGTAAATTGGTGCCCGTCGATGTCAACACAATTGAAACCGTGGGTGGGGGAAGCGTGCGTTGTATGATGGGAGAAGTCTTTCTGCCTCGTCACCAAGCCGCGATGTCGGGTTAAAGGCCTTGGTTAAAACGTCGGTTTGATAGGCAAAACGGCGACGAATAGTCGCCGTTTTACGTTGCTATTCAGGCTATGAGTGCGCGCGTGTTTTGGCCTTGAGTGGCATTTTGTCAAACGAGACCCCCTTCCATCCGGTGACCATAAAGTTACGAATGTTTTTGTGATCCGTCCCCGAAGGATTGCTCAGCACGTCTTCGCGATAATACCCCCCAAAGCAGGCGAGCGTCTGCGCTTCCGTGAGCTCATGAAGTTGGCAGAATGCGAGTACTTTGCAAGAGCCTGTGTTCTGGCCTGCTTTATTGGCGAGATCACCGTTAGTGAATCGAGTAGGGGCGTAGTCGTAATGTGCATCTATCACCGCCATTGTCTCGTCAAACATTACCATATCTGGGGTTTGCGTGACTTTGGCGAGAAAGCTGTCTAAGGTCATGTCGGTTCCTGAGTTAATAACATGCGAGCTCTCGTCGAGAGTATATGCACGTTGTACCAACTTGTTTAACCAATGTGAAGCCAAGCGACGCGAGTAATGGATAAATATCCATCACTTAAACCAAAATTTTTGTTGCAGTGCTTTACATTAACTCGGGCCAACATTAGTATACCACCCTGTTCGGAGGGATGGCTGAGCGGTTGAAAGCACCGGTCTTGAAAACCGGCAAGGGTTAATAGCCCTTCCAGGGTTCGAATCCCTGTCCCTCCGCCACATATCGAAAAGCCGCTGAGTAATCAGCGGCTTTTTTTGTATCTATATGTCCGCTTACTCTCCTTATGTGCGCAAACTAACAGCTTGGTGATGCTTTTCCTTACAGGTTGGGCAAAAACACCTAATATGTTAAGAAATTGTACCGTGCGATAAAGGCTCGTGACTGAACTGATCTCTCATCCAGAGTGGCTACTGCTTGTGCTCGCTCCCGTGTTCTTCTTATGCATGTTGGGGGAGTACTGGGTAGCGCTGCGCCGCGGAAAATTGGGCGATAATGCCCGTTATTACGTGCCGGAAGTGCTTTGTAACTTTACCTTGGCGGGGCTGCATCAAGCTGCAGATTTACTGACCGGCTTGCTGATTGCCAAAGTCTATTTGTGGTGGTTTGGCTGGCGGCTGTTCGACATTGAGATGTCGGTGAGCCTGTTTTTATTACTGATGATCGCGCAGGATTTTTGTTACTACTGGTTTCACCGGGCCAGCCATCGTGTTCGCTGGATGTGGGCGGCGCATGTGGTGCATCATAGCTCTGAGCGGATGAACTTTAGCACCGCGTTTCGCCAAAGCTTAATGTACCCGCTGGCAGGGATGTGGCTGTTTTGGTTGCCCCTGGTGGTGATTGGGTTTCCGCCGCAATGGGTGGTGTTTGTTGTACTGCTGAATTTAGGGTTACAGTTTTTTGTTCACACTCAATGGATAAAGACACTCGGGCCTGTGGAGTGGATTTTTAACACCCCGTCTCATCATCGCGTTCATCATGGCATGAATCCTCAGTACATCGACAAAAACTACGCGGGCATTTTAATCATTTGGGACAAATTATTTGGCACCTTCGAGCCGGAATCTGAACCGGTTCGCTATGGGATCCCTAAGCCAGTGAACAGTTTCAATCCTCTGGTGGTGACCTTTGCCGAATGGCAACAAATGTGGCGAGACGCCACGCAGCCCGATCTGAGCGTTCGGCAACGATGGCAGTGCTTGTTTGCACCGCCAGAACAAGCACAAAATCACACGACACACGAGCAAGTATCACGTAAGACGTAGTGGTTTGCTTCCTTGCTGCAAGCGAACATATTTTGAGGATATAACTCCTTATGATCAGATGCTAACAACACCATCTGTAGCACTCCTTCTTATCGAGGCAAGTATGCGTAACGTTTAAGAGATGAGCCGAGTTGACTCTTGTCTGGCTAAGCGCTTTTGCACTCTTTTATCACGGAGTGAGTGTTATGGCGTAGAATCCCGATTTGAATAGCGATTGCTACGCCACCAACTGCCGCGGCGGCATAGACAAGCTGAGTCACCGAGAGGCCGTGGCCGAGCCACAGCCCTCCCAAAAGGGTGCCCACCGCACCACCTAGGTAGTTTGATGAACTATTGAGCGCAACAACTGCGGCACTTTGCTCCGGTTGGAGGCTTATCAGTGTGTGTTGCTGTGGCGCGAGCGACGACCAACCGGCCGCACCCCATAAAAAGAATGGCACAAAGGCAATGATTGAGGACAGCGCCAAGCTACTCGGAATGCTCAAGATGGCCACGGACATGAGCGTTAGTATCCCGAGCAAGATGGCTCGTGGGTGTTTTACCCAGTCAATTAAATGGCCGATGGTGAAGCTGCCCACCATGCCGCCTAGGCCCCAAACCCATAAATATGGCGTGAGGTTGGTTTGTTGTGTGATGCCCGTAATGACCGGTGCGAGGTAAGAATAGAGCCCCAAGCTAGCGACAGCCGTCAAGAAGGTGACCGTAATGGTCATAGACACCGAGCGACTGGCGAGTAACGCGACGCGTGCTTTTAGTGATGGCGGCGGGGCGACACAGATCTGAGGAACACCCAGCACCAGGCCAATAAGCCCAATGATCGCGATACCGATCACGACGGCGAAAACGCCTTGCCACCCAAGCCAAGTCGCCAGAGCAAGACCAGCGGGAACCCCGACAACGGTACCCGCACTCATGCCACCCAACAACAGCCCTAATGCACGCCCCTTCTTATCTGCAGGCACCAAAGAGGCGGCACTTGCCGCCGCTAAAGGCGAGAAAATGCCTGCCCCTATGCCGGCAAGCGCGCGGCTTGCTAGTAACATGGTTAAGTGCGTGCTGAAAATGGTGACAAGATTAGCGGCGATAAACATCAGCATCGATAACACGAGTGCCTTTTTGGTCGGAAAGCTTGCCAACAATGTCGCCAGTATTGGTGCGGAAAGGGCATAGCACAACGTAAAGGCTGTGACCATTTGCGCTGTCTCGGCTTCAGTGATCTGAAAACTGGTGGAAATTTCCGGAATAATGCCCGCCACGACATAGGCATCCATACCGAACGCAAACATCGCAATGGGTAAAAATAAAATGTTTTTCATGGTCATCCTAGCGCGTGAGTCTTTATGATGCCTAGGAAATGTAACAAAGTGTTACTTAAGCGAAAACGCTAACCAGCAAATATAGGTAGAGGAGCAGGCAAGTATTTTTTACAAGGCAAACAATTAACTATGATAGGGGGGCTATGAATCGGCCGTCATGTTAACGGCTGGTCGAGTTGGCACTTAGAACTGAGATTTAACCAGCCATCGCTTGTCACGCATCGTTATCACCGCTATTGAAAGAAAAATAGGCACCCACTGAGTGGATGCCTATTTGGATAAGGGGGCGAGATAGTGTCTTTGTCTTACCTTAAACGGTCTGTCCGAATAAGTTTAGCCAACTGTCGTCTATAATCGTTTGTTAGAATTTATAGTTAACGTCGAGGTAAAACACACTTGGGTTCTTGAAGGAAATACCCTCCGCATACTTTTGTTTCGTTAAGCCGTATTTATGGCCGCCTTCCAAAGCGATACCGGAGTCAAAACGATAGCCAAGTCCGAGATTGACGTCGCTCGCTAGGCCAGAGTCTCTGAGGTTATAGGTGTTAGTCCCCTGAGCATCTTTGTCCTTAATTTCTAGCTTACTGCGTTGGTAGCCTAGAGTACCACCAGCAATACCGTACAAATTGTCAGTGAACTCGTGGACATAGTCTAGGCCCATACCGAATTGATAGTCAGTATTTTCCAACGAAAGCTCTTCATCTGCAGCTTTGATCGTTGACTTGCTCGACGCGCCCGATTGCCAGTAGCCGTAGGTGCGTACTGAGTCAGTGATATACTTACCGCCATACAGCTTGACTGTTCCTCGGTCCTCAAGATCACTTTTGAATTCACTGCTATCTAAGCCACTCACATCAGCGCTACCAGCTCCAAATTCCATCCCCATATAAGAAGAGGCATAAGCCGCCGGTGCGAGAATCAGTAAAGCTAAAGGTGCTAATTTTTTCATTGTAAAGAACCTATTATTCGTCGTAGGTGTTTTTTAAGAACGTATGACGTATAGTCATTGCTTTTTGGAACGTTCGCTTAAAGGGGGAACGTTTGAGTGGTACTTTACGGCTGAAGAGCGCGGTAATGTATCTGCAGAGTGTCATGATTTGTCGTATAACTGTCGTGGTATCTACGCCTGTAGACGCACAGAGTTTTTAATGATTTATACCAAGGCTTTTCGTTTGTTTATTTTTCTAGGTCAAGATTAATGGAAGAGAAACTGCACTTAGTGGTTGTCGAAGATGACCCCAAAATGCGAGAAATGCTGACAGAGTATTTTGAAGCACAAGATTATCGCGTAACGGCACTTGCTGAAGGAGCAGGGGCGGCTGACTATATTATTTCCGCACAACCTGACTTAGTTTTACTCGATTTAATGTTACCCGGTGACGATGGACTGACAATTTGTAGACAAATCCGTGATGGATTTAGAGGCAGAATTGTGATGCTAACCGCTAGTGATGATGATTTTGATCATGTGGCAGCACTAGAGGTTGGCGCGGACGACTTTATCAGTAAACCGATTAAACCTCGGGTATTGATGGCTCGTGTAAGAGTGCAACTGCGACAGCTGAGAGACGACACTGCAGCCGCCTCGTCCAAACCCAGTGTTCTTAATTATGGTGTGTTGGCACTCAATGAGGCGAGACGTTACTGCTCGTTAGATGATAAACCCATTGCGTTGACAGACAGTGAATTTGCATTGCTTTGGCACCTGGCAAGTCAGCCTGACGAGGTACATACAAGAGATACGTTAACGCGTGCATTACGTGGTATTGAGTATGACGGTGTTGACCGCACGGTGGATAATAAAATTGTGACCTTGAGAAAAAAACTGGGTGATACGCCCTCCAATCCCCAAAAAATTATCACAGTACGTGGAAAAGGTTACTTGTTTGTGCCTGATGCATGGTAAATGCATAACAGAAATATGTATGAGTGGTGAGTAATGCGTCGGATATATTTAGAGTTCTTCTTTGGGTTGATCGTCATTTTTATGGTGAGCTCATTGACCTACGAATACCTTGTGTATGAACTGACGGAAAATTATGAGGCGACCTTGGCGAAGCGACAGGCTGAAAGTGTCGTTGATATGTTAGCGTTGATTGAGTCACAGGCGGGAACACAAGAGGCTTTAGGCGCGCTAAAGGATTATGCCGATAACGTCGAATATTCATTATCCGTACACAAGCTTGGCAACATTCCCTCTCATTTGAATGAGGCATTTTCCCACCAACTCGATCCCTCCGCGGTGTTTGATGATAAAAACGAAACCTTATGGTTCCGTCTGGCCGATAAGGAGCGAATCTATAGCTTACGAACCGCGGTGGGTTCCGAGCTACATGGGGCAATAGAGTTTAATGAAGATCTGCTGTTTGTTTTTCTCTTTTTGGGGTTCGCCCTCTACAGTTTTTTCATGGTGCGGTTTCTCAGCCGCCGAGTACGGTCACTCGAGCAAGCGGCTCTCCAATTTGCCAACGGAAATTTACAAGCGCGGGCGTCAACAAAGAGTCAGTATACCGTGGGTAGTTTAAACGCGACCTTTAATCATATGGCAGACAGAATTGCGAGTTTGGTCAGTAGTCGTCGAGCGCTAACCAACGCGGTTGCGCACGAATTGCGCTCTCCTTTGTTTCGGATCCAATGGCAAGCTGAATTGTTGAGTGAGAGTCAACTGGGCCCCAAGCAGCAACAAAAAATCGTCAGTATCGTTGAAGATACCGACGAAATGGTAGGGTTGATTGATGAACTTCTTTATTTGGCACGTGTTGATCACCCTAATACACCTTTTAGCCCGGAGAGATTGAATACTTCGGTGTGGCTACACGATGAATGGCCGCGTTGGCAAACGCTGAGCAATAAGTCTGTGATTTTGGATGCACCGCAAGACTTGCCTTGCATTGAGGCCGACCCTCATCTGCTTAAACGCGTGCTTACCAACTTAATCGGTAATGCGGAGAAGTATGCGACTAGTCAAATAGCCGTGCGTGTATATTGTGAAGACACGCAGCTGGTGATTGCGGTACACGACGATGGTGAGGGCGTTGATCCGTCACATTGGCCGTTTATCTTTGATGCCTTTTACAGTGCGGATCGTTCCCGCGACAAAAAGCGTTCCGGCTATGGTTTGGGACTGGCGATCGTCAAACAAATTGTCACCCGCCACGGTGGCCATGTTGAAATCGACCATAGTGATTTAGGCGGCGCATGCTTTCGGGTCATCTTACCTTGTTAACATGATGTGACTCAGCCAGTGCTAAGTTGAAAGGGCGGCATTCGTCGCCATCAGGTATTTCGCGTATAATACCGCCCACATCGACAACATTAGGGGCACTATGAAACATCGTACCTTCGTCTTTATCGGCATGGCGATTCTTGCTGTGACCGTCACCATTTTGATCTCATGTCAGCGCCCCCAAGCTCCCCTTGTTCCTGATTTCCAATCTTTTGCCGCGGGGGCAGAGCGAAAGCAGGCGTTTTTTGATTACTTCACCCCTGTGGTTAATGCCATTAACAGCCAAGTACTGGCGGATCGCACCGCATTAATGGCATGGCATGCGCGTAAAAGTGAGCTAAATAGCCGAGAAATAAAACGCGTCCAAGCGCTCGCCGAACAGTATGAGCTGGAGGGTTTTGATGTCGACCAAGAAGCCGACTGGATGGCATTGATTCAACGGGTGGATATTATCCCTCCGTCGTTGGTGTTAGCGCAGGCGGCGAACGAGAGTGCGTGGGGCGCGTCGCGGTTTGCACGGGAAGGGAATAACTACTTCGGGCAGTGGTGCTTTAGTAAAGGGTGTGGACTGGTGCCCAAGCAACGTGCGGAAGGGAAAGTGCACGAAGTTGCAGCGTTTGATAACCCGCAAGCCTCGGTACAAAGCTACATCAATAACTTGAATACCCATGCCGCGTACCAAGGGCTACGCGAGATCCGCGCCAACCTGCGTGAGCAGAATAAACCACTGTCAGGTGCAGCACTCGCCAATGGGCTGGTACGCTATTCAGAGCGTGGTCAGGCCTATGTGAAGGAGTTACAAGCGATGATCCGCCACAACCAACTGGATAGGCTCGACCAGCCATCATCCTCATCCAATAACGACTAGGAAAGCCAATGATTACCCGTTTGCCTCGGTGGGTTGAAGCCGGGGCGTTTGTGTTAGCGCTGATCGCCGGTACCATCAATGCGATCGGTTTGTTGGGCTTTGAACATCAAGCCGTATCGCACGTGTCAGGCACCGCGACGCAATTTGGCTCGGGGTTGTTTGCAGGCCAATGGACACAAGTTATCCAACTGGGTGGCTTATTGTTGGCTTTTTTCCTCGGTGCCGCGATTTCCGGGTGCTTATTGCATGGCAGCACGCTTAAATTGGGTCGCCATTATGACTCGGCACTGTTTGTCGAAGCTGGGCTAATTGTGGTGGCGTTTTATTTTCTTTCTCGCGGTTTTGCCATTGGTCAGTTGGCCGCGTCGGCAGCGTGCGGCTTGCAGAATGCGATGGCGACCACCTACAGCGGCGCGATCGTGCGCTCAACCCATTTAACCGGCATCTTTACCGATTTAGGATTAATGCTAGGGGGCAAGCTACGCGGCAATCCAGTCGATAAGCGCAAGCTGATGCTCTTTTTACTGATCGCGTCTGGCTTTATCGTCGGCGGGGTAGTGGGTGCGGCGCTTTTTGCGCACTTCCATTTTGCTGCCCTGCTGTTTCCCGCAGGGTTATGTTTTGTAGTGGCACTGTGTTACCGCGGGTACATGACACGTCAGCGTTTAGTGGCTGGCACCAGTAGCAAGTAACTATACAAATCATTAACAATGCGCGTTTTCGCGCATTTTCTAATGTATTTGTTGTGCATCGCATCGAGTTAGCCAACTTGACGGAGCCTTCGGTGCGATCGTCGGGCCTTTCCCTTGTAGCGGTGGCTTCCCGTGTCACCATTCGCGCGTCTTTGCGGCTAAAAGTTTGTCTTAAATCAAACAAGTGTGAGTTTGTATTTCGAATTCGCGCATTGTGTGATGATCTCGCCGTCTTTGTGACACGGAAAATGCCACACTCCCGTTACGATACAGTAACAAGGAGGCCCCATGCCAAATAGCCAGTATATTGAAACGGATGTGGTCATCATCGGTGGGGGTGCAACCGGCACCGGCATCATGCGAGATTGCGCACTGCGTGGCATCTCATGCATTTTGCTCGAACGTGACGATATTGCGGCTGGGACATCGGGGCGCAACCATGGACTGCTGCACTCTGGGGCTCGTTACGCGGTCACAGATACCGAATCGGCCCGTGAATGCATTCAAGAAAACACCATCCTTAAATCCGTTGCTCGCCACTGCGTGGAAGACACCAGCGGACTTTTTATCACCTTGCCGGAAGATGATTTAGCGTACCAAGACACCTTTATTGCCAGTTGCGATAAAGCCGGTATTCCGACCCGAAAACTGACACCACGTGAAGCGTTAGCGTTCGAACCCAACGCGAATCCAGCGATGATTGGCGCGGTGCAAGTGCCGGATGGCATTATCGACCCCTTTCGTTTGTGTGCCGCGAATGTGTTGGACGGCAAAGAGCACGGTGGCAAGGTGTTTAACCATACCCGAGTGACGGGATTAATTCGTCAAGGGGCGACGGTGCAAGGCGTCCAGTGTTTGCATACCCTCACCGGCGAGCGTTTTGCCATTATGGCGAAGCAAGTGATCAATGCCGCAGGGATTTGGGGGCAGACAATCTGTGAGTATGCCGATCTGAATATCAAAATGTTCCCCGCCAAGGGCTCATTGCTGATCGTCGATTATCGGATTAATAACCGGGTGATCAACCGCTGTCGGAAACCGGCAGACGCTGACATCTTGGTGCCCGGTGACACCATTTCCTTAATCGGTACCACCTCTGAGCACATCGAGTACGATCAGATTGATAAGCTCGCGGTGACGCCACAAGAAGTGGATGTGCTGATGCGCGAAGGGGCTAAGCTCGCCCCCATCATGGCCAATACACGCGTGTTGCGCGCCTATGCGGGCGTGCGGCCTTTGGTCTCGGTAGATGACGACGGCAGTGGCCGTAATATCAGTCGCGGCATTGTGTTACTCGATCACCAAGCACGCGATGGGCTGGAAGGCTTGATCACTATCACTGGTGGCAAGCTCATGACCTATCGTTTGATGGCCGAGCAAGCCACAGACTTGGTGGCTGAAAAGCTGGGTAACCGCAACCGTTGCCAAACTGCGACCCGTCCTCTGCCGGGCTCTGAGCCTTCTAAAGGGATCCGTAAAGCCAGTGCCAGCTTGGTGAAACCTGTCTACCAATCCGCCTATTACCGCCACGGTGAGCGCGTTAGCCATTTTTTAAATGAAAGTGACGACAGCCAAGCGGTAATTTGCGAATGCGAAATGGTGACCAAGGGCGAGGTGAACTATGCGATTCAATCGCTGGATGTGAAAAATCTCACCGATCTGCGTCGGCGCACTCGTCTGGGTATGGGGCCTTGTCAGGGCGAGCTGTGCAGCTATCGTGCCGCTAGCTTATTCAGTGAGCTGGCTGGGATAGATGGCCAAGCCAGTGCAGGGCTGCTGGTGGACTTTCTCGAAGAGCGCTGGAAAGGCGTGAAACCGATTTTTTGGGGCGATGCGCTACGCGAAGCCGAATTTAGCTATTGGATTTATCAAGGATTATTTGGCGCCGGTGAGGTGCCAATGCCGCCGAAGGCAGAGAGTACTGGCGCAGCAGCCGGTGCAGCCATGTATGACGCTGAGGTGAAAAGCCCAGCACCAACGTCAGCGGCTGATCAGGAGGTATCACAATGATCCACTACGATATCGCAGTGATTGGTGGCGGCATTGCCGGGTTTACTGCCGCCTTGCGGGCACTAGAAGCGGGCAAGAAAACCGTAATGATTAGCGCCGGACAAAGCGCGCTGCATTTTTCGTCAGGCTCGATTGATGTATTGGGCCATTTCCCTAATGGTGAGCCGGTCAGTCAGCCTTTTGAAGCGATTCCGAAACTGGTGCGCCAGCATCCTGAGCATCCCTATGCCAAAGTCAGTTTAGAGGAAATCACCCAATCACTGACTTGGTTCCAACAGCAACTGAGTGCGCAAAAGGTGTGTCTGTATCATCAAGAAGATAACGCCAACCATGGCCGTATTACGCCGCTGGGCACCGTGCGTCCGACTTGGCTGTCGCAAGGACATGTGTATCAGCATCGCGGCCCGCGTCGTTTCTCTGGTTTATGTTTTGTCGCCATTGAAGGCTATCGCGATGCGCAACCGACGTTAGCCAAAGACACCATTACCGCCCAGCGTGATTTTGCCTCCTGCCCAAGTCGCACCATCACGTTGTCGATTCCGGGTGCCGAGCGATTACGCCGTAACCGCAATGAGCTGCGCTCGGTGGATCTTTCTCGTTTATTGGCTGAGCCTGATGCCTTTGACAGTCTGTGCGAGCAACTAATCGCGCAGTCCGGCCCAGATGAGCTGGTGATTTTACCCGCCATCATTGCCGATGTGGCCGGCGAGCGGGGGATGGATACGCTTAAACAGCGCACCGATCGCTGTTTTCACGAAGTGCCGACCATGCCGCCTTCTCTGCTGGGGATCCGCATTGAGCGTGCGTTACAGCGGGCCTTTGCTAGCGCGGGTGGGGTATTGCTGCGCGGCGATCAAGTCACTGGCGGTGAGTTTGACGACAACGGTCGCCTTACCGCCTTGCATACGCGTCAGCTCGAAGATATTCCGTTAACCGCAGAGGCAGTGATCTTAGCCACGGGCAGCTATTTTAGTCGCGGTCTCAATGCCGACCGCACTCAGGTGAGCGAACCGACGTTGGGATTAGACATGGTGCAAAGCCCTGATCGGAGTGAGTGGCGCAACGACGACTTTTTCAGTCAGCAAAGCCACCCCTTTATGGCCTTTGGCATTAACACCGACAACCAACTACGTCCCACCGCACGCGGCAAGCGCTGCCAAAACCTGTTTGTGTGTGGTGCGATACTCAGTGGTTACGATCCCGTCTATGAGGGCTGTGGCGGTGGCGTTGCGATCGCAACCGGCTACGCCGCCGCGCAACGTGCGCTCGCGGTGATGGCGAGCGCTAAGGAGGCGTCCCATGCTAACTGAATGGCTGAAACAGCGTGACTATAGCGACCATGCGCCGCAACCCACCAGTTTTGACCAATGCATTAAATGCACGGTCTGTACTGTGTATTGTCCGGTATCAAAGGCGAACCCTGCGTATCCTGGCCCCAAAGAGTGTGGCCCGGATGGTGAGCGCCTGCGGATCAAAAACCCTGAGTATTATGATGACCTGCTCAAGCTATGCACCAACTGCAAACGCTGTGAGACCGCCTGTCCTTCCGGGGTAAAAATTGGCGACATCATTGCGGTGGCACGCGGCAAACACGGCAAGAAAAACATCAATCCTAAGCTGATGCGTGATTACGTGCTGAGCCATACCGACTTGTTTGGCACGCTTGCTAATCCAGTAGCACCGCTGGTGAACGTGATGACGGATCTGAAACCGGTGAAAGCGGTGATGCATGCCACGATTGGAGTGGATAAACATAAATCCCTACCCAAGTATTCGTTTGGTACCTTTCGGCGTTGGATGAAAAGCCAAGCAGCGACACAAGCGGATTATCCTAAACAAGTCAGTTACTTTCATGGCTGTTATGTGAATTTTAACAATCCCCAGCTTGGTAAAGACTTGGTGAAAGTGATGAATGCGATGGGGTACGGCGTGCAATTGCTCGAAAAACATAAGTGCTGTGGCGTGCCTTTAATTGCCAATGGCTTTTACGATAAAGCGCGCCGTAATGCCACTGCCAATACGGCGATGATTACCGATGCGGTTGCCGAGCATCGCCCTGTAATAGCCACCTCCTCATCGTGTGCGCTGACGTTAAAAGAAGAGTATCCCCACGTATTGGGAGTAGATAACGCCCACGTGGCAGGGCAGATCAGCTTTGTGACCCGCTTTTTACTCAAAGCGGCCATGAATGGCGAGATGCCCAAGCTCAAGCCGATTAATAAGCGAGTGGTTTACCATACCCCTTGTCACTTGGAACGCAGTGGTAATGCGATGTTTACCATTGAGCTATTGCGTATGATCCCCGGGTTAGAGGTGATTGTGCTCGATAGCGAGTGTTGTGGTTTGGCAGGTACCTATGGGTTTAAAACCGAGAACTATCAAACCTCGATTGCCATCGGTAGTGGCTTATTTGCTCAGATTGAAGCCGCGCAGGCGGACTTTGCGATCACCGACTGTGAAACCTGTAAATGGCAAATTGAAGAAAACACATCGCTGGAGGCCTTGCATCCGGTGAGTGTGCTGGCGATGGCGGTTGGAGAGCCAGTAGCACAGTAATATTCGTCGCAAAGAAAAACGCCACCCAATGCGGTGGCGTTTTTTTGGTTTGCTAAATGCGGTTTAGCTGCTCGCTTGTGATGGTGTCGAGGCGGTGGATTTACCCCCCGACTCTGCCAGTAAAGACTTCATCACGCTGATGGTCATCAAGATCACTAACACACTGATGGGCAGGGCAGTGACCATGTTCGCGGTTTGCAGGGCTCTTAACCCACCGGCAACCAACAATACGGCAGCGACGGCACCGATCATAGTGCCCCAGAATACTCTAAAGCGTTTGGGCGGGTTATCATTGCCCATCGACAGAATTGTGGTAAGCACAAGGGTGCTCGAATCGGACGAGGTAATAAACCAGCTAAACAGCAAGAAGATCATCATGGCGTTGAGTATCCATCCCCAGATCCCGCCGCCAGTAATGCCATCGGCGGTGGCAAACAGCGCCGCGGGTAAGTCCCAACCATTGACCAAATCAATAATCCCAGCGGTGCCAATCCCGGCATCAGCGACAAGCTCTTGATGCAACGCGTTACCGCCAAAAATCGCCAGCCAAGCAAAAATCATTAGGGTTGGCGCACACAGCACGCACACGACAAACTCTCGTAAGGTGCGGCCGCGAGAAATACGCGCAATAAACAGGCCAATAAAGGGGGCCCAGCCAATCCACCAGCCCCAATAGAAAATGGTCCAGGCATTTTGCCATGCAGAGGGGCCTTTCGCCTCCGGGAACCACAGCCCCATCGGGATAAACTCGACCAAATAGTCGCTCAGTGATGCCCCAAATATTTGCACTAACCAAGCCGTAGGCCCGCCGAATAAAAAGTAGGCAATCACCAGTGCGGAGACGATGATATTCCACTCAGAAATGATTCGGATCCCTTTGCCGACGCCAGAGAGAGACGACAAGATAGAGGCTACAGAAATCAGTGCAATAAGGATAACTTGAGTCGCGATACCTGGATCGATGCCAAATAGGCGATCGAGCCCCACGGCAATCTGACTGACGCCGAGCCCCAGCGAGGTGGCGACACCGAACACGCAGCCAAGCACCCCCAAGATATCGATAATATGGCCGATGGGCCCGTAAATGCGATTACCAATCAGTGGGTGCACCGTGGAACGTAGTGCCAGAGGCAGCTTTTTCCGAAACGAGAAATAGGCGAGCGCGAGGCCTACAATCACATACACCGCCCAGCCGTGAAAGCCCCAATGGAAGTAGGTGACACGCAACGCATCGGCGGCGCGATCAAAGCCCATAGTGGTGGCACCGGCCATATCGGCATACGGGTTGTTGGGGTAGCCGAACGCACCACTTGTATCAAAGTAGAGCGTGGGTTCGGCTACCCCAAAAAACAGTATGCCAACGCCGACACCCGCGGAAAACAACATGGATAGCCACGAGAAGGTGCTAAACTCGGGCCGGTCGTCGTCATCACCTAAACGAATGTTACCTAAACGCGTGACGGCAATCGTCAAGCTGGCGACTAGTAACAGCACCAGTACCAGCATGTAATACCAACCAAAGGTCGATTCCACCCAGCCACGAGCAGCGGCAAATACACGGCCAGCTAAATCAGTATTAAATCCGGTAAAAAACACGAAGACACAAACCAGAAGCGTGGCGGCGATCATCATATTTTTATGAACACCTTTAAACAGGCCGGTTTGTGTGACGCAATCGGCAAACGGATGCTGCAATGCACTCGCATTGCTCGCATCCGACGTACTTCGTGTTGACATGAATCATTCCTCTTTTAACAACAAAACGCGCAACAATTTACGCAACGCTACCATTCTTTGCAAAAAAAAGAGTCATTAATCACATTATGTTGGATTGAAGTGCTGAGAAAAGCAGCGAAATGTGTCGATAAGACGGCCAGTGGAAGATTGTCTTCGTACACTCAAGATTGATTAAAACCTTAATAGATTGTTTAGGAGTGAGATGATGAAACCACAATCCGCTTCACGCGATACCATGCTGCAACTTGGATACCTTGGCTTGCTGCCTTTTATTGGCGGTGTCCTCGTCACTTGGGCCGATCTGACCTTATTTGGTCTCAGTGGAGAGCAGTTATTTTTAAGCTACAGTGCGGTGATTTTGAGCTTTTTGTCTGGTGTACTGTGGGGGAATGGTATCGATCATTTTTCTCATAAACTGAGCCGAAATGCGTTACTGCTGAGTAACTTGTTTGCACTACTGGCCTGGGGGGCGTTGATTCAAGGGGCGACCCAATACTTGATTGCCACCGGGTTACTTGCCATCGGTTATTTAGCGGTATGGTTAGCGGAAAAATGGATCCGAAAAAGTGAGAGTGAGGACACGTCTTCCGCCTATCAAACCATGCGTGGTCGCTTGACGGTGGCGGTTGTGGCCTGCCATGGAGTGCTGCTTTTTGTGGTGTGAACGGCAAAAAGACCACCAAGAAAAACCTTACTGAGAATGAACCTATTGCAGTAATAGGCCGTACCCGCTACCTCGTGCGCAAAAAAACAATTAACTTAATAATGAGATTTAGGGCAGCGGGGTAACCAATGACGATCATACAGTATTTACGCGTGGTGTTTCTTGCTCTCGGCATTGCGGTCGCGGCGAGTGGCTCGTATCTATTTAGCGAGATAAACACCGTAAAGGCACAGTTTAATGATGTGGTAGAGCGTAATGTTCGCCTGCTTAGCACCGTATCTGATCTTCGCTATTTTACTGTCACCTATCGCCGCTTCGCACTCGATTACGGTTTAACCGATGACAAACAAGCGCATCGCGATATTCTGGTGAAAATTGAGCGCAACGATCAAGAAGTCGGTGAAGCGCTCGACAAAATGAAGGCATTAACGGTCAGTGATAGCAACACAGAGGCGGTAGACACCATCGAGACACGCCTCAACAATTACCGCGACATGCAAAACGATTACATTTCGCTTATCGATAATGGCCGACTGGATGATGCGCGCCGCAAAATGCTGGGCCCTATGCTGGCACCGTTTGACCAGATAGTTGCCAACTTGGCCACGCTGCAAGAGACGTTGGAAGATCAAGCCAACGCGATTAAGACGCGAGAATCGGAAAAAATTGAGCGACTAATCTATATCGGTATTGCTGTGATTGTTGCACTGATTGTGCTGATGGCGGGTGTGGCGTTATTGCTACAACAGCGCATACGTGGGCCGCTGGCGCAGCTGGTTACCCAAATGCAACGGGTGGAAAGTGGTGACCTTACCCAACGTTTGGATCTCGACACGTTTAACCGCGATGAGCTGGGGCAAGCCGCCAATACCTTTGCGCAAATGCAAGAAAGCATTACCGCGTTGATTGGGTCTTTAGTGAAAGGTACCCAGCGCTTACAAACAGTGAGTGATGAATTGTCGACCCAGGTCAGTCATACCGTGAACAGTGTTGAGCAACAGCGTGGGGAGCTGTCACAGCTTGCCAGTGCGATGACGCAAATGGAGTCGACCTTTGGGGAAGTGGCGAGCAATACGGTGAATGCCGCGGAGCACACTGATAAGACGCGTGAATACGCGGAGCAAGGTCGGCAGACCTTTGAACAATCTTACCAGCAAAGCGTGGCGGCAAAAGACCAAGTTAATGAAGCATCGCAAGTGATTGAGGCTTTAACCGAAGACAGCGAAAATATTGGTAAAGTCTCGGAAGTGATTAGCACCATCGCCGAGCAAACCAACTTGCTCGCGCTCAACGCGGCCATTGAAGCTGCTCGCGCGGGCGAAGCGGGTCGAGGTTTTGCGGTCGTGGCTGATGAAGTGCGTGGATTGGCGACCAAAACCCAATCATCGACCGATGAGATCAATCAAATCATTGAAGGGCTGCAAACGAAAGCGCGTCAAGCCTACAAAGTGATGAGCGATAGCCAAACGTTAACGCAAAAAGGGCTGGACGATGCCAAACGGGCGGCAGAAGCGATTGACACCATCAATGATGCCACGCAGCAGGTATCAGAAATGACAGGCGCGATTGCTACCGCGACCGAAGAGCAAACCACGGCAGCGGCGGATTTGAATCAAAATGTGTCAGCGATTCACCGCGCGGCGGAGTCACTTGCCGAGACGGCGGAGCAAACCCGTCAAGCGTACGAACGTTTGGAAAAAGAAAACGCCAGTATCAAAGAGCAAGCGGAAGCCTTTAGGCTCGGATGATGCGCACTAAGCACTAAGCACGAGGCACTAAACAAAAAAGTGCGCCCACGCGGCGCACTTTTTTATTACCTTGGCAATGTCTGTCAGCGTTAGCGAAATAAGTACAAAGACAAAAAATAGTTAATGTTTTGATTGATCGTTCGGAGCACGGCGGTCAAGCCTGCCTCGCTATGCTCAGTCACATCCCAGGGTACAAATTTTCCATAATCAGGTAATGGTAATCCGGATTGCACGGCAGCGGGGTTCATCGCAACCAGATAATCAACATACGTCAATCTCAGCTCGGCCAGCGGGGACGGCGTGATCCCTGACGTTGAGAGTTGAAACTGAATTAACGCTTTTGATGCTTGCGCCGTATGCATAGTGCTGGATGTATGTGCGCAGTGGACATCAAAAAAACTGCTGGCTTTGTTTACCATCACCGCGGCGGCCATCAAAGAGGCACCGTGCTTACCATCGCATAAAAACAAAACGACCGGCTTACTCGGCACGGTATCGCCATGCATCGGTGTCTCGTCGGCACGCGCGTTTAACGAGACATTATCTTTGGCATCTATCATTGCCTTTACTCATCAAAAAAGGTGGAGGACGGGGCGTTCGATGGTGCATCGAGTCTACGCGCGTCAGTCCTTGGTGAGTCTATCCTAGCCCGCCATACGCACAGCGCCAGCGTGGTAAAAACAACTTTTGAATCTGTTACCAATGCGCCGCACTGTCATCAAACCTTCATGATTGCATAAAGGAACTGTCACTTTGTGCTCTTAATGTGTCTCCCCGTTAACCGAGTTCTTCGTTATGTGTAGATAAATTGATTTGCACAGCACTAACTTAAATAATCGACTTGGAGGTTGATGTGAAACTTAAAGCTCTCTTTGCAGCTACTACAGTATCAATGGCCGTGCTGGCCTCAGGTAGCGCAACGGCCGCAAACCGTGATTACATTAGCATCGTTGGCTCTTCTACTGTTTACCCTTTTGCTACTGTAGTTGCTGAGCGCTTCGGTCGCACGTCGCAATACTCAGTACCAAAAATCGAATCTACCGGTTCAGGCGGCGGTCTTAAGCTGTTCTGTGCAGGTGTGGGTGAAAACACGCCAGATATCACTAACGCATCACGTAAAATCAAAAGCTCGGAAATCGACCGTTGTAAGTCAAACGGTGTTGACGACATTGTTGAAATCAAAATCGGTTATGACGGTATTGCGCTGGCAAACTCGAAAATGTCTCAGCAATATGACTTGAGCTTGAAAGAGATCTACACCGCGCTCGCTAAAACCGTGCCAGACGGCAACGGCAACTTTATCGACAACCCAAATGAAACGTGGAAAGACGTGAACCCATCACTGCCTAACACCAAAATTGAGGTGCTAGGTCCACCACCAACATCAGGGACGCGTGACGCTTTTGTTGAGCTAGCCATGGAAGCGGGCTGTGCCGAGTACCCAGAAGTGGCGGCGCTTGAAGACAGCAACGAAGACAAATTCAAAGCGATTTGTCACGGCATGCGTGAAGATGGCGCTTTCATCGAAGCGGGTGAGAACGACAACCTTATCGTGCAAAAGCTTGAAGCAAACCCAGACGCACTTGGCATCTTCGGTTACAGCTTCCTAGAGCAAAACGCTGACAAGGTACAAGGCTCAAAAATCGCGGGTGTTGAACCAACGTTTGACGCGATTGGTAGCGGTGACTACCCCGTATCACGTTCACTGTACTTCTACGTGAAAAAAGCACACGAAGACGTGATCCCAGGTCTAAAAGACTACGTGACCGCATTCACTGCTGAAGATGCTATCGGCAACATGGGTTACCTGGCTGACCGTGGCCTTATCCCACTCGACAACAGTGAATGGAAACAAGTACGCAGCGCCGCAGTTGACCTAAAACCAAACCTGTAAGCGCAGTGTGAACACGAAAAGGTGGCACACATGAGGTGCCACCTTTGTGCGTGTTCAGGAGGAACAATGACAACACCCATGCTGATGACCGTAATTGCTGTAATTGCAATTTCAGGCTTTTTTATTGCTCGAGCACGCTCAATCAAGCTCGCCGATACGGCTGGCGGATTGAGTAAGCTTCATTCTCGTCCTAATTATTACGGCTCTTATGTTGCGATTCTCGCGGCTATTCCGGCACTGGTTCTCTTATTGTTGTGGCAAGCGGTAGAACCCAACTTGATCCACAGTTTGGTGATGGCACAGATATCTGATGCGTATGTTACGCAGTTCGGCAACGCCGACTTGCTATACAGTCAGGTTGGAAACGTCGCTCGTGGCATCACCCAAACTGACGATGCTGTCTTGTTGGCAGCGGCTGACCACTATCAAATGCTGAACCAACTGGGAACGACATTGCGTTTCACCGCAATGACATCGCTCGCGTTAGCGGGTTTGGCTTTTGGCTGGCGCTCTCTGCGATTACGTCTTCGCGCTCGAAATCGCGTTGAAAATGTGATGCAGGCGTTTTTGCTGCTTTGCTCAACACTCGCGATTTTAACCACACTGGGCATTGTGCTCTCGGTGCTGTTTGAGGCGTTGCGCTTTTTCCAAATGATTCCGGTCACTGAGTTCATCTTTGGTACTGAGTGGTCGCCGCAAATTGCATTGCGCGCCGATCAGCAGGCGGCGAGTGGCTCATTTGGTGCGATTCCCTTGTTCACTGGCACCTTGATGATCTCGTTTATCGCCATGTGTATTGCGGCGCCAGTCGGGTTGATGAGTGCCATCTATTTAGCCGAATACGCATCGCCGCGTGTACGGGGTATCGTCAAACCGATTCTGGAAATCCTCGCCGGTATTCCGACGGTGGTTTATGGCTTCTTTGCCGCCTTGGTCGCCGCGCCGTTTATTCGTGATGTGGCACAGGCGATCGGCTTTAGCAGTGCCTCGTCAGAGAGTGCTCTGGCTGCGGGCGCGGTAATGGGGATCATGATTATTCCTTTCGTTTCGTCATTGTCAGACGACGTGATCACCGCTGTCCCCCAATCGCTGCGTGATGGTTCGTTCGGACTGGGTGCCACGCCGTCAGAAACGGTTCGTAAAGTGGTTCTACCGGCTGCGTTACCCGGCATTGTGGGCGGCTTATTGCTGGCTGTCTCACGTGCAATCGGCGAAACCATGATTGTGGTGATGGCGGCGGGTCTGTCTGCGAATCTAACGGCCAATCCACTTGACTCAGTGACCACAGTGACAGTGCAAATTGTAACCTTACTCGTGGGTGACCAAGAATTTGATAGTCCAAAGACCTTGGCGGCGTTTGCTTTGGGTCTGACATTATTTGTTGTGACACTCGCACTTAACGTGATTGCGCTGAACATCGTGAAGAAATACCGGGAACAATATGACTGATAAAATCGAAAAACTGGCGCAAGAAAAGCGCGCAAGGGTAAGGGCAAGCTTAGCAAAGCGCCGCGGGAAAGAAGGACGTTTTCGTTTTTACGGAATGGGCTCTATTTTCCTTGCGTTTACCTTCTTGGTTTTATTGCTCGGCTCGATCGTCTCGCAAGGTTATACCGCTTTCTACACCACGGAAATCCGCTTGACCGTTGATTTAAGTGAAGAAAACCTAGGGATTGAAGGCAAGCCATTAAATGACGAAACCCTTAAATACTTGGGTTATCGCTCAGTGCTGGCGGATGCCATTTTTGATGCCATGCCAGACGTGACGTCGCGTGGTGACAAACGTGAGCTGTTCCGTTTTCTGTCTAACGGCGCCGAGTATGACTTGCGTGACCGTGTGGCGGCCAACCCTGACTTGGTGGGGCAAGAAGTAGAAATTTGGGCACTCGCCGGCGATAACGTCAACCAATTTAATAAAGGCAATATCGATGGCAGCTTGCCGGAGTCTTATCGCCAGTTTAAAGACAAACACATTGGTTGGTTCAACCAGCTTAAAGAAGACGATCGTGTTCGTACCGTGTTCAACTCGCGCTTTTTCACCAATGGTGACAGCCGTGATGCTGAACTTGCTGGGATCTGGGGCGCGACCGTAGGCTCTTTCTATACGTTGCTGGTGACACTGGCATTAAGCTTCCCTATCGGGGTGGCAGCCGCGATTTACTTGGAAGAGTTCGCGCCACGTAATCGCATCACTGAGATTATTGAAATCAACATCAATAACCTGGCAGCGGTACCGTCGATCGTGTTTGGTTTGCTGGGCTTAGCCGTGTTCCTCAACTTTGCCGACCTACCGCGTTCAGCGCCGGTTGTTGGCGGCTTGGTACTGACGCTGATGACGTTGCCAACGATCATTATTTCGAGCCGTGCATCTATCAAAGCGGTGCCACCCTCGGTACGTGATGCCGCCTTGGGTGTCGGCGCATCGAAAATGCAAATGGTGATTCATCATGTGTTGCCATTAGCTATGCCTGGCATGCTGACTGGCACCATTATCGGTATGGCACAAGCGCTGGGTGAAACCGCGCCGCTACTGATGATTGGTATGGTGGCCTTTATTGTGGATATCCCTTCAGGGCCACTGGATGCAGCCACTGCGTTACCCGTTCAAATTTACTTATGGGCAGAGAACCCTGAAAAGGGCTTTGTCGAAAACACCTCTGGCGCAATCATGGTATTGCTGGCATTCCTCGCGCTTATGAATGCCTGTGCCGTGATTCTGCGTAAGCGTCTTGAGCGACGCTGGTAAGTCGGGAGAAATAACCATGACGACGACAACAATGAACAATGTAGCCATGACCGAAGAAGTAGTAGATGCCACGCCGCAAAATACCGCGGCACCGACTGAGACGTGTGGTGTACCTTTCGTAGAAAACCCACGCATGACTGCCCGTAATGTATTTGTGAATTACGAGAACGGCTCAAAATCCGCGATTACCGATGTCAGTCTGGATATTGGTGAAAAAGAAGTCTTGGCGATGATTGGCCCGTCAGGCTGTGGTAAATCCACCTTCTTGCGCTGCCTAAACCGCATGAACGATACCATTCCTGGGTGCCAAGTATCGGGTGATATTATTTTGGATGGCGAAGATATCTATCATCGCGACACCGAAATTGTTGAGCTGCGCTCGCAAGTGGGCATGGTATTCCAGCGTCCTAACCCATTCCCGAAATCGGTTTACGATAACGTGGCTTATGGCCCACGTATTCACGGCCTGGTTGACGGCAAAGATGAGTTGGATGGCTTGGTCGAGCAATCACTGACGCGGGCAGGGCTTTGGAACGAAGTGAAAGATCGCCTGGATCAGCCCGCAACAGGCCTATCAGGCGGCCAGCAGCAACGTCTGTGTATCGCACGTACCATTGCTGTCGCGCCTGAAGTGATCTTGATGGATGAGCCTTGCTCGGCGTTAGACCCCATTGCCACCGGTATCATTGAAGAGCTGATTGCCGATCTGAAGAAAAACTTCAGCATTGTGATCGTCACGCACTCGATGCAGCAAGCGGCACGTGTGTCTGATCGCACCGCTTACTTCCACCTTGGCGACTTGGTTGAAGTCAACAGCACACGAAAAGTCTTTAATGACCCTGAGCACAAACTGACCTCTGACTACATTAACGGTCGCTTTGGTTAAGCCGATATGGCGCTGACCCAGCGCCATTGGGCATAGGGCAGGGGCGTTTGCTGATTATTTCAGCGTTTAGCGATAAAAGTGTAAAAAGTCACTTTACATCAGCTACCTCTGCTCATACTATACGACCCGTTCCGGAGAGATGGCTGAGTGGTTGAAAGCACCGGTCTTGAAAACCGGCAAGGGTTAATAGCCCTTCTAGGGTTCAAATCCCTATCTCTCCGCCACATACCGAAAAGCCGCTGCTCAGTCAGCGGCTTTTTTGCATTTATTGTCCCGCAAACTCCCAAACCCTGACCCCACCAACATTTTAGGCGTTTGTGCCTAAACAGCTATTCTGCACTCTGGTATTCTAACCCTTATATTTCTGCCTCTTACATGGCATTTTTGGACGCCGCTAACCAACGGCGGTAGCGTGGAACGCAATAAAGCGTCCATATGGATGCACGCTTTCTCATGACGGATTCACACTTTCTCGGGGCGAAAAAATAAAAAACAAGAATAATCAATCGGTTAAAATTACAAGCGCGGGGATAATGTGAACACCTCAACCGGGACAGGCGGCATGCACACTATCACCTAAGAGGGCTTGATGAGATAGATGGAAAGACCGCATGTGTATCATGAGGTTGTGGATAAAACAGGGCGTATAACGATTTTGGCAAATCGAGCACGCGCACTAATACAATGTTAGTTGCTGTCCAGCAGCGTTTAGATTTCGTGAGGTTATATGGCTCATTTCGTTGATTTCGAAAAAATGAGAGAGAAAATATTTATTCTGAACAATGTTGTGTTGTCTGGAGAAGCGTTTGCTATTAAATATAAGGTAGGTATTGAAGGTGAACCATCCCTGTACACTAAGTCAGAGTACTGGACAATGCTTAAGCGTATTGTCAGTAATTCATGTTTAGAGTTGTCTGTTTTAATCCGAAACTCCAAAGAGTTAAGAGATCTAAAAGAAGGTAAGTCTGAATCCCATAAAATAATCACGTGTGCAGATTTTATCGACCATAAGGTTGAGACTTATGATTTCATGTATATCGCTAATAAAATTATACATGCGAAGTCTTTTCTATTGACGTCTGTGGGGTCAAATCAGTATGAGGAGTCTTTTGAGTGGTGGGATGGATTAATCGAGGTATCTGGCACCGCTCAAAATCGGAAAGATTGGAGTCTAAGTTTTAACCTTTCTGATTGGCTTGGAAGCGTAGTTAATTTTCTCAATTATTCACAGTTGGTGCTTTATGAAATTCAAAAGGACTCCTACGATATTCAACGTAGCAACTAACAATAAATTTAAGAGTGATTCACAACGCTCGGCGCTTTCACTTCAAGCTAGTTTAGTTTTTATAGCGCAATGTTTAGGTAAGGTGTCAGCGTTGTTCACACCTTAATTTGGCGTTAGCTGTAAAAGGAGTATCGTACTTGAATAAAATTTTTTCTTCGGCATAGCTATCATTGTTGGCGCTTCTTTAGGAATTACATTTTTTGCCCCAATAAGTGATTTTTACAAAGGAATTGCTTCATTACCTGGTGTTGCCGGATTAGCCGCTGCTCTTTTTCAGTTGGTTCGAGATCACGCTGCACACCAAAGAAATCTTGAAATTCAGAAAGAGCAGCAACTTTTTAATCTTGGTGCAACTTCGCACATGGCCAATTCGGTATTTGATAAACACGTAGAGTTTTGCGAAAAGTATTTGGCAGAGGTTCATCAAACAGTTGTAACTCTGACCAGAGAAGGTCCAACAAAAGAAGCATTATATCACGCTGGAAAACTTTATACTTTAAGAATTGAGTACACCGCTTGGATTACGCCAGAAATAGACGAAAAACTCATGCCCTTTGAGAAGGCTGTTCGAAATATTGGTGCAAAGTCAGGTCTAGTAGGTGCACTTTCAGGCGCGGAAGGCAGAGACGAGACAACAGGGAAAACGCATGAAGATCCGCGCCATGCCTGGGCTATCGATTTAATGACTTATTTATCAATTAAAGCTTAAAACCGTGCGTTGTACCATGTTTATTAATTAAAATGAGTGAAAATAAAGGATCA
>NZ_RSAM01000021.1:0-17322 GCF_009377945.1 Salinivibrio sp. VYel1
CATTAGCCAACGTGAAAGTGATGAACAAAGTCATAAGACTTGGTATGCCTGTTAGCTATCGAGTTGATTGATGGGAGTAACCCCATTGGGATCAGTACGTTAGATGAATGATTTGATCAACAACGCCCTTATGAGGGGGACACAGAACTATGAACACCTTCAAAGTTTTAGCCTACGGCCAATTTGATTACGAGTAATATGCCACCAATAGTTAAACCAATAGCTATTTTTCCCCAAGCTGTTTCGTGCCAGCTATTTTGAGTGGTTTCAGTTGGCGCTAAGGACTCGTTGTCATTGGCCTTTATATTTTTGGTGTTCTTTGCTTTGAAAAGCTTTTCTGAGCTAGTTTTATTCCTATTTAGATCAACATCTTCGCAATCTTCAAGGTCGAACATCGGTCCTTTACCTGCCATATATTACTCTCCTGATAGCAATTGCTAGAGGCTTAATCCTGAAAGCATCAGCGTTATAAGTCGCCACATTATTATCAGCGTTTATACCTTTGGTACGCTTTGCCACAATAGGATTATAGATGTTGTGAAACCTGTTTCCTCTTATGGTCACATTCTCGCAATCTTCCATGTATATGCCGGTAGACATGACGCCCCCTTAACTTTTAACGCCGCAATTACGCGCTTGTCGCGTGCATTTCTTGGTTAGGCTTTAGTGTCTGCACCAGATCCTCTAAGACATCGTCAGGTGGTTGCTCGAGGAGCTTTTCTTCATTCCGAAGAAGCCACCAGATTTTCAAGAAGGTCACCCATCCAATACCAAATGAGACTTTTAGTATCAGCTTTCTCAAGTCTCCTATGTCGTTTCTAAAAGTCTGAAGAAGATTGCCCCAGGTCGAAAGGTATTTTTCGCTATTGATCTCATTCGCAGGAAACTTAATCTCTAGGAGAAGAATAAATTCTGCAACCAATCTCGACAATCTGTATGCGGAAACAGGATCGGCTTTAGATAAACTTAAAGTGGCTGTGTCGAGCGCACGAAAAAGGTATTCCTTGTTCTTCTCTGGCAAATCCAGACTCCCTTGCCGTGTCTTCTCAAAATTCTCGACTAGCAACGAAAAAAACTCTAGCCTCTTTTCTTTTGGGACGTCATGCTTCTCATATATTTTGTGCAGCTTCTCCATGCTATCGCCAAGCCGAATGTTGAAAAACTTGAGAATCTGATCAATTCTGTATTGCTGAAAGTATAGGTCGAGCATCGGCGGTAACGCAGATGAACGATGCTGTCGCAATTCCTTCGCGTTGTTAATGGCACCCGAAAACTGGCTCAGCACCCATCCGAGCAGTACGCCAGCGAGCGGGATGAGGTACTTTGGATCAAGTTCCATAATTATTGCCTAACATTGTGTTAGTACACATGCGCGATTCCCCAAAACCGTTATACTTACTATTTTCTACCTAAGTGACTGTTCAAAATATAATTTCTTGCCTCTAATGGGTACTGCTCTTTCGCGAAAGTGTGCGTGCCGCCTATCGCTACTCAGGTATTCATACTATCCCCAAGCGTTAAGCTGTAACCGTATGACTAGTGGGCTCTTTTAATCACCTATTCTGGGATAGTGTTCATCTGCCATGGATAAATGCTCACGCTATTTGCTCTCTCTGGCAGATAAGCTGGTTAACTATCCAGTGTTTAGCCATGCTACCGTCGGCCTGTCGTCGGCACCAAACTCGCCATCGAGTTGTTAGTTTCAGGATTAGTGTATCAAGGGCTGTTTTGGTTTTCGTGCGCTATTGTCCAAAGTGTTAGATAAGCCATATTTTATGAACTGGCTGCAAAAATATTGCTAGGGACACAAAGAGGAATTGTTTAGGTGGGTTCTGTGTGAGCGATTCGAGCGAGGGCTTGTCAACGTCAGTTCAAAATTGACCCATCTATCGACGCTATCGCCAAAGTAAAACTGATTCACTAACATGTCTACCTTGTCCTGCGTGACAGGGTAGGTGTGTAAGTATGTATAGCTGAAGAATAATTGGTGCTACACAGGTCGGGTGATTGACATAACTGCGCTACAAGGAAGAGCCGACTCGCTAGGCTTGAGAAACGAAAGATAAAATAGTTGCCTCTGAAGGCAATAGAGGCAGGTCAGTGATCAGTTGATAGGCTTTTCACCTTAATCTACATTGATCAACTAAAAACCAATAACAGACCCAATACCTGTACATTCATGCAGGCTAAGCAAAGAGCCAGAGTGGCAATGAGATTTGAGGATTTTAATGATCCCCGTATCTCACGCCGTACCCAGAGCGATTTTCGGTTTATTTTAATGGCTGGAAAACCCTTATTTGATGCGTTCTAACCACACTCCCGCTTCGATATGGTAGGTAGATTGCTTGGCCTCCCACGCAGGGAGGGCAGAGTATTCAGGTAGCGAGTTTTTATCGGGGTCTACGGTTAGATCACTTTAAGCTGCTTAGTCCCAGTCACTGAGAGGCTACCTTTAGCTGCTTGCTCGATGTGCCCACTCCACCAGCACATCATTGGGCGTCGGCGTTCGATGTAATCTGTCCGGTTATACGCACTCCGTACCTGGTTGTCATCAACGTGGGCAAGTGCGGCCTCGATAAGGTCTGCATCAAAACCCTGCTCGTTGAGTGTTGTACTTGCCAGGGAGCGTAGCCCATGACTCACTAGCCGGTCGGCAAACCCCATTCGTTTTAGTGCCATATTGGCCGTTTGGCTATTACAAGGCTTTTGCGGATCACGATCTGAAGGAAAAATAAAATCACGATGGCCACTTATCGGCTTGATCACTTCTAATATCGCCAGCATCTGCTCTGTGAGTGGGATCCGGTGTTCTCTTCTTTTTTTTGTCCTCTCCGCCGGGATAATCCATAGTTCGTTATCCCAGTCTATTTCATCCCATCGCGCAGCTGCCGCTTCTGCTGGTCGCGTCATGGTGTGTAGCTGCCATTCGATGAGGCACCGGGTAACTCGTTTGATATTCGCGTAAGCAAGCTTTTGCATTAACTCTGGTAGTTCATCGGGCGTTAACGCTGCCATATGGTTCTTTTTGGGCTTTTTAAATGCGACACCAATGCCCGATAGCGGATTAGCGTGGATAAGGCCACAGTTAACAGCGTAGTTCATCATTTCGTTTAGTCGTTGGACCAAGCGCTTTAATGTCTCTAGGCTGCCCGATGCTTCAATGGGCTTTAAGGCATCTATCACCATAGGGGCAGTGATTTTGGAAAGGGGAGTAGCGCCAAGCTTTGGAAAAATGTGACGTTCCAGAGAGCGCCATATATCGGTCGCGTATCCCTCAGTCACTTGCTCTTTTTTCAGCTCGAACCACTGGTAGGCGACTTTCTCTACCGTATGCTCGGTGAGCGCAATCTCTTGCCTTTGTTGCTCTTCACGGTGTTCCTTAGGATCGATGTTTTGAGCGAGGAGGGCTCTTGCATCCATGGTCGCTTTACGCGCTTGAGAGAGGGTAACAGTGGGATAGGCACCGAGGCTGAGGTTGGTGCGCTTTTTGGTGAATGGGCGCAGGTAATTAAAAAGCCAAAGCTTAGAGCCGGTTGGTTTAACTCTTAGTCTGAGCCCGTCGCCATCATAGAGTAGGTACTCTTTCTCTTCTGGCGTTGCCGCTTTTATCTTCTTATCCGTAAGCTTAGCTATGATTTTAGCCATAATGGGTACACATCTCAGCCTCCATTTTTATCAGTGTACACCTCGGTGTACCTAAAAATCAAAGCGGTTGGTGGACCTCTATGGATCTTGATGAACGCTAAATTGTTGATTTTTCGTTATTTTAGGCAATAAAAAAGACGTCCGTGGACGTCTTTGAATATAAAATTGGTGGAGCTGGCGGGAGTTGAACCCGCGTCCAGAATCAGTCTAACCAATGGCGCTACATGCTTAGTTTGTCTTTTATCTCGTCAGTGTGCTGCGGACAAACACGCCACACAAAGACATACCCAACTTAATTTTAACGCTTCAGCTCTTGGGTCAAAGCATCCACGCGATCCTGTTTGGTTTTGACTATCCTGAATCCCCGTCCTACAGGCGGAGGCTAGGGAGGATAGGCACTCAACAGGTTATTAAGCTGCTAGTGCGTAGTTTTCGTCGTTTGCGACTATTTTTTTGCGGCTTTTTACGAGGCCAACCGCCCCTCGGCATGCTCCACGGGCCTTCTCAATCCTGTCGAATCCTGAATCAGCCCCAGAGTATGAGCGGCAGAGTCTAACAGATTGATCTGCCGCGTCAACGATTAACGCGCTGCGTTTTTCATGATCCTGGACTTTTGACGTTGCCAGTCTCTGTCTTTCGCTGTATCGCGCTTATCGTGTAACTTCTTACCTTTTGCCAACCCTATCTTCAGTTTAGCAAAAGATTGTTTCCAGTATAAAGACAGTGCCACCACCGTGAAACCGTCTCGATTGACTTTGCCTAGCAAGGTATCAAGCTCACGCCGCTTAAGCAATAACTTACGGGTGCGCTGTGGATCGGCCACCACATGCGTGGAAGCCACATTAAGCGGGGTAATGGTAGCCCCGAACAAGAAGGCTTCCCCGTCTTTTAACAACACATAGCTTTCACTGATATTGGCTTTACCTGCTCGGAGTGCTTTCACCTCCCAACCTTGTAGCTCAAGCCCTGCCTCGAAGTCATCTTCAATGAAGTATTCAAAGCGCGCTTTTTTATTCAGTGCAATGGTGTTGCTGTTTGCTTTGTTCTTTGCGTTTTTCTTAGCCATAGTGTGCGCATTATAAAGGCGATATATCGAAGAATGAAAGGATTATCGTACTCAGGGGCAGAAAGAGTAAGACTTTATTCGCGATGTTGTTTGCTAACATTGGTCAAAGTGGGTCTCGATGGTATTATCTCGCGGTTAACTTGCAAGGAGTCCCTATGCCGCAAATCATCCGCTCGGCTTTAGTGCCGTACAGTGCTGAGCAAATGTTTGCCTTGGTGAACGATGTTGAATCCTATCCCGCTTTTTTGCCCGGGTGTGTGAGTACCCGTCTTATTGAGCACACAGACACCACCATGGTTGCGTCGTTAGATGTGGCGAAAGCGGGCATAAAGAAAACATTTACCACTAAGAATTATCTGGTAGATAACAGCCGAATTGATATGACGCTGGTGGATGGACCATTTAAACGCTTGAGTGGTGGCTGGAAATTCACGCCACTATCAAGCGATGCGTGTAAAATCGAATTAGATCTCGAGTTTGAGTTTACTAACCGCTTGGTTGAAGCTGCCTTTGGCCGTATCTTCAGCGAGTTAACCAGTAGCATGGTGAAGGCGTTTACAGAGCGAGCGAAAGAGATTTATGAGTGAAGAGACATTGCTGCATGTTGAAGTGGTTTACCCGTTGCCTAATGAGCAGCGCATCTTCAACTGCGTGGTGAAGCCCGACTCGACGGTGGAAGATATTATTCGTCAATCAGGTGTCTTAAGCGCCTATCCGGAGATTGATCTTGCGACCAACAAGGTTGGGGTATTTAGCCGACCGGTGAAACTAGACGCGCAAGTGCGCGACGGGGATCGCATTGAGATTTACCGGCCGCTGCAAGCCGACCCGAAAGAGATCCGCCGTCGCCGCGCCGAACGCGCGAAACAAGAGGGGAAAGCCGATCCTGTCACCGGGGGCCGTGTTGATTCCCAGCGCAAACGCTCGTAACGGGGTAAAAAGAAAGGCGCCGATCGGCGCCTTTACTAAAGGATGAATATATAGCGGCATCAGAGTGCCGGATGCATCACCGTTACTGAACGGCTTCGAAAAATTGCTCGCCCGGCTCGAAATCACCGTCCATGTTGACTAATTGGTTATTATCGTCAAAGGAGAGGACCAGATCTTTTTGTGTCGGCGCTTCATGGCCAGGTTGTTGCCATTGCACAAAGTACCAAGTGTTGGGGTAGCCTGACTCAACGAGCATAGGAGGACCGAGAAGGAACTTAACCTGCTCTTTGGTCATGCCAAATTTCAAGGCGTCCACGGCCTTTTCTTCAATGTAATTTCCTTGGTTTATATCCACTCGATAAACCAGTTTTTCGGCATAAGAGCAGCCCATCATGGCAATCGCCATCAGAGAGGCAACGGCGGCTTTAGTCCAACCCATAGTTAATATCTTCACTGTCTTTTGATGGCAAATCACGTCTTTCGAAGACGCTTAGCAGTTCGTGCCTGCTGGCTTTCGCGCCCCGAGTATAATCAAGCAGAGAATATATGTAAAAAACCTGCTAACGACCAGCGTTTGGACGATGATAATGTGAAAAAGTTCGACGTGTGTAAGGAAATAACCGAGAAAAGCAGAGCTAGTGCACTTTTCTCGGTTTGAATGCCACATTCAACGCTGTTTTGACTTGGCAGAATCAAGCGGCCACTAGAAGATCTTCCGCGTTTGCGAGGGTGCGATCAGTGATTTCACTGCCGCCCAGTAACCGTGCAAGTTCACTAATTCGTGCCTGATAGTCGAGCGGGTACATACGGGTCGTGGTGCTGCCTTTCTCTGTGTCTTTGGCAACAAACATTTGCTGATGGCCACAGCCTGCGACTTGCGGCAAGTGGGTGACGCACATCACTTGGGTGGAGTCGCCAAGTTGACGCAAGAGTTTGCCCACAATCGCTGCTGTAGGTCCACTGATCCCTACATCAACCTCATCAAAGATAAGGCTTGGTGTTTCAACCTTCTGGGCAGTGATCACTTGAATGGCGAGCGAGATCCGAGAGAGCTCGCCGCCGGATGCTACTTTAGCCAGTGGCTGTAAAGGCTGACCTGGGTTCGTCGACACAAGAAACGCCACAGCATCGCCACCCAGTGGGCTGAGGTGGGTTTCCGCTTTATTCTCGACTTGGATCTCGAAGCTACCATGTTCCATGCTCAGCTGGTGCATGCTTTGCGTGATCAATTTGTTCAATTCTTTGGCATAGCGGCGGCGGCTTTTGCTCAATTTCTCAGCGGTGTCGAGACAGTCAGCAAACTGTTTGTCCACATCGGCTTGCAATTGCTCAATCGCCTCATCGTTATGTCCCAGTTTCTCCAACTCTTGAATCAATTGTTGATGCGTTTCATATAATGCATCGGGCTGAACCTGATGTTTGCGCGCCAAACTCATGATAGTGCTCATGCGCTGATCAAGATACTGGAGGCGTTGAGGATCCATATCGAGTTGATCAAGATAACTGCTCACTTCTTGACTCGTCTCTTGCGTTTGGATCCGCGCCTCTTCAAGCATCTCAGCGAGCGGTGAAAAGTGATTGTCCATTGCGGCTAATTCACTTAAACGCTGTTGAGCGGCGGTCAATAAACTTAGGGTGTTAGTTTCTTCGCCTTCACTGAGTAGATCCACTACCGCCTGACTGGTCATGGCGATATCACCACTGTTCGATAAGCGCTTGTGTTCTTCTTCAATGTGTTGGTATTCCTCTTCACCCAATGCGAGTTCATTGAGTTCACCCACTTGATATTCCAATAGCTGTTGCTGAGCATCAATGTCATCTTTTTTCTTGATCAATGCTTTTAGCTCATTTTTAGTGCGGCGCCAACGCTGATAGCGTGTCGCCATTTTATCCAGCAAAGACTGGTGACCGGCGTATTGATCCAACAAGGTAATCTGGTGTTCGGGACGTAACAGCTGTTGATGCGCATGCTGACCGTGGATATTAATCAATAACTGCCCAAGCGCTTTTTGTTGTGAGGCGGGAACCGGGTTTCCGTTAATGTATGCGCGTGAACGGCCTTCTTTGGTGATCACACGCCTTAGAATGCAATCGTCGCCGTCTTCGAGTTCGTTATCTTGTAGCCAGCGACGCGCGGCACTGTTTTGCTCTAAGGTGAAACTGGCAGAAATCTCTGCGCGTTTTTCACCCGGGCGAACCATATTGGCATCGGCACGATCGCCAAGGCATAAACCCAGCGCATCGATAGAAATGGATTTACCCGCCCCGGTTTCACCGGTGATCGCCGTCATGCCTTTACTAAACTCCAGCTCCAAGGATTTAACGATGGCAAAGTTTTGAATGGTTATATCGGCTAACATAGGAAACACCTGTATCTATCAACAACTGTGTATAGATACAGTATATACTGTTTTTTCATCCAGTGAATACTGTTTAGCAAGAATTGTTGTGAATGCGATGAACAGCACAAAAATTGTGCGTAAAAAAAGCAGGAAGACCTGCTCTTTATCGGATGCGGAGAATAAGAATAAGGACGTGGCTCGCTTAAAATAGCTTAGAAGACCAACCCAGTTTTTTACGTAAGGTATTGTAATAATTGTAGTCTTGAGGATGAATGAGCTTGAGAGTGGCCGGGCTTTTGTAAATATGTACCTCATCACCTGGGTTGACTGGCAAAGAGACCTGACCATCACAGCTCACTTCCAACGTGCCGCGGTTATCTGGTGAAACCAGTAATTTTATACGGCGGTTGCCATCGACGACCAGCGGGCGGCTTGACAGTGTATGCGGAAACATAGGCACGAGCGAAATCGCGTTGAGGCTGGGAGATAAAATGGGGCCACCGCCGGACAAGCTATAGGCTGTTGAGCCTGTGGGGGTCGAGATAATAATCCCGTCTGAGCGCTGAGAGAAGGCAAACTGCTCGTTAATGTACACCTCAAATTCAATCATGTGCGCGACTTGCCCGGGGTGAAGCACTGCTTCATTCAATGAGGCGTTATGACTTTTTACCTGATCATGGCGATGGATTTCGGTTTCAAGCAAAAAACGGTCTTCGTCCACGTAATCGCCGTTTAATACCGCTTCTAGCGCATGTTCGAAGGCTTCGGGATCTAAGTCGGTGAGAAAGCCGAGGTTACCGCGGTTTACCCCGATCACCTTGATATCGCAGCGAGACAATACGCGGGCAGCACCTAACATGTTACCGTCCCCGCCGATCACAATGGCCAAGTCAGCGTGTTGGCCAATGCTGACCAGATCCAAATAATGTGCATCCGGCAAACCCAGGTTAGTGCTTAAACGTGTATCGATACACACGTCATAATCGCGCTCGATAAGCCAATGGTAGAGGCCTATGTGTGTGTTAACCGCTTCCGGGTTACGAGGTTTGCCAATTAAGGCAATGCGCTGGAATGGTGTCGACATAATTAGGATCTCATCGTTATTTGAGCTCAGTATAACGCGGGAAAAAAGCGATTGTCGTGATTTGCGTTATGTGGGCGGTTGAATCACAAAGATTCATCCCCATAATACTTCCGTCAATCAAGTTGAATAGTCCCAGTGGCGTGCTGGGCAATGCCATTTGTGTCGGAGTGATCATGAGCGAAGAACAGAAAGTGAAGCAAGAGCAGGAAGCGATGAAAAACGCGCAAGCTGCTGAAGCCAAAGGTACAGAGCAGGCCGCTGAGCAACAAGCAAGTAGTGGTGCAGACATTGAGCATGAGGAAACCGCAGCCATGATTGCACGTATCACCGAACTTGAAGCGGCGCTCGAGGCGAGCGAAGCCAAGGTGCAAGAGCAGCAAGACAGTGTGCTGCGTGCCCGTGCAGACGTGGACAACATGCGTCGTCGTACCGAGCAAGAAGTGGATAAGGCGCGCAAGTTTGCCTTAGAAAAATTCGCCGGTGAGCTTTTACCTGTGATTGATAACCTTGAGCGTGCCGTGGAGATGGCCGACAAAGAAGACGAATCAATCAAGCCAATGGTGGAAGGGGTTGAGCTGACGCTGAAAACCATGATGGATACCATCGATAAGTTTGGGTTGAAAGCGATCGACCCGCAAGGTCAGCCGTTTGACCCTGAATTGCATCAGGCCATGACCATCCAAGAAAGCGCGGAGCATGAGCCAAACACCGTGATGATGGTGATGCAAAAAGGTTATGAGTTAAACGGCCGTGTTGTGCGCCCAGCCATGGTGATGGTGTCTAAAGCGCCGCAAGGTAACGTAGAAGAAAAAGCCTAACGAGGGCGCTGAAGAAGGCACTTTGCCGAACTCGATTCGGTGTTTTTTTTGCCTTCTCCCCTTGAAAAGCATTTGGCTGCCCTTATTTAAACGGCAGCACTAAATAAAAATTGCGGTGAGGGGGTTGAACCTCTCACAGTTACCCCCACATAAGGGGTAACGCATTAAAGCCACAGAACGAATTTCGGAGAGCACCAGATGGGTAAAATCATTGGTATTGACTTGGGTACAACCAACTCATGTGTCGCCGTACTTGACGGTGAAAAAACGCGCGTCATTGAGAACGCAGAGGGTGATCGTACAACACCATCGGTTATCGCTTACACACAAGATGGTGAAACACTTGTCGGCCAGCCTGCGAAGCGCCAGGCAGTGACAAACCCAGAAAACACCCTGTTTGCTATCAAGCGTCTGATCGGCCGCCGCTTCGAAGATGAAGAAGTGCAGCGTGATATCAGCATCATGCCTTACAAAATTGTTAAGGCAGATAACGGTGACGCTTGGGTTGAGGCGAAAGGCCAAAAAATGGCTGCGCCACAGGTGTCTGCTGAAGTCCTGAAGAAAATGAAGAAAACCGCTGAAGATTTCCTCGGTGAGGAAGTGACTGGCGCGGTAATTACTGTCCCTGCTTACTTTAATGACTCACAGCGTCAAGCAACCAAAGATGCTGGTCGTATCGCAGGTCTAGAAGTTAAACGTATCATCAACGAGCCAACAGCTGCGGCACTGGCTTATGGTCTAGACAAAAAAGGCGGCGATCGCACAATCGCTGTGTATGACCTAGGTGGTGGTACCTTCGATATCTCTATCATCGAAATCGATGAGGTAGATGGCGAGCAAACGTTCGAAGTATTGGCAACAAACGGTGACACTCACCTTGGTGGTGAAGACTTCGATAACCGTTTGATCACCTACTTGGTTGACGAGTTCAAAAAAGAGCAAGGTATCGACCTACGTCAAGACCCGCTAGCGATGCAGCGTGTCAAAGAAGCGGCTGAGAAAGCGAAGATTGAACTGTCTTCAGCACAGCAAACAGACGTGAACTTGCCTTATGTGACGGCGGACGCAACCGGTCCTAAGCACATGAACATCAAAGTCACGCGTGCCAAGCTAGAATCACTGGTTGAAGAGCTGGTTCAGCGTTCACTTGAGCCAATGAAAGTGGCACTGGCCGATGCGGAGCTATCAGTTGACGAAATCACTGACGTTATCTTGGTCGGCGGTCAAACTCGTATGCCAATGGTACAGGCCAAGGTGGCAGAGTACTTCGGTAAGGATGCACGTAAAGACGTGAACCCTGATGAAGCCGTTGCCATGGGTGCCGCGGCACAAGGTGGCGTACTGTCTGGCGATGTAAAAGACGTACTGCTGCTTGACGTGACCCCGCTTTCACTGGGTATCGAAACCATGGGCGGTGTGATGACCAAGCTGATTGAGAAAAACACCACGATCCCAACCAAGGCGAATCAGGTGTTCTCGACGGCAGAAGACAACCAAAGTGCGGTAACGATCCACGTGATTCAGGGTGAGCGTAAGCAAGCCATGCATAACAAATCACTGGGTCAGTTCAACCTTGAGGGCATCCAGCCTGCGCCACGTGGTGTGCCACAAATTGAAGTAACCTTCGATTTGAACGCCGACGGTATCTTGAACGTGTCTGCTGCTGATAAGCAAACGGGTCAAGAGCAGAAGATCACTATTCAAGCGTCTGGCGGTCTGAGCGACGAAGACGTTGAAAAGATGGTTCAAGAAGCAGAAGCGAATAAAGAAGCGGACAAGAAGTTCGAAGAGCTAGTGACTGCGCGTAACCAAGCTGACCAGCTGGTTCACGGTACACGTAAGCAAATGGACGAAGCGGGTGACAAACTGCCTGCGGAAGACAAAGAGAAGATCGAAACCGCCATTTCTGAGCTAGAAACCGCGCGTAACGGTGAAGATAAAGAAGACATCGACGCGAAGGTTCAAGCACTGGTTGCCGCTTCATCAAAATTGATGGAAATCGCGCAGCAGCAAGCTCAAGATGAGCAGGCGCAGCAAGACGCCGGTGCTGATTCAGCAAAACAAGACGACGATGTTGTCGATGCTGAGTTCGAAGAAGTTAAAGACGACGACAAGAAATAAGCGAAAGCACTGTCGTTAATAAGCACGGGCGTAGGGGAGCAATCTCCTTCGCCCGTCGTTTTATCAAACAGTGAATTGAACGTCTTTGTTTTGTTGACGTAAACAGGTGCAGTCAGACCATGTCTAAAAGAGATTTGTATGAAGTGCTCGGCTTAAGCCGCGATGCAAGCGAGCGCGATATTAAAAAAGCCTATAAGCGGCTGGCGATGAAATATCACCCAGACCGCAACAAAGGCGATGATGCCGCCGACCAGTTTAAAGAAATCAAGTTGGCCTACGAAGTGCTGACCGACCCGCAAAAACGTGCAGCCTATGACCAATATGGTCATGCCGCCTTTGAGCAAGGTGGTATGGGAGGCGGCGGCTTCGGCGGCGGAGGCTTCGGCGGAGGTGCTGACTTTAGCGATATTTTTGGTGACGTATTCGGCGATATATTCGGCGGAGGTCGTCGTGGTGGTCAGCAACGCGCGCAACGTGGTGCCGATTTACGCTACAACATGGAGCTTACCTTGGAAGAGGCGGTCCGTGGCGTCAGCAAAGAGATCGAAGTGCCTACTTATGTCGGGTGTAAAACCTGTGATGGCAGTGGGGCGAAACCGGGCTCGAAAAAACAAACTTGTGGGACTTGTAACGGGATCGGCCAAGTGCAAATGCGCCAAGGTTTCTTCGCGGTCCAACAAGCGTGTCCAACGTGTCATGGTAGCGGGACCATTATTAAAGACCCTTGTAATAGCTGCCACGGCCAAGGTCGCGTAAAAGAAACCAAGCACCTAAATGTGAAAATTCCTGCAGGTGTCGATACGGGCGATCGCATTCGCTTATCTGGTGAGGGAGAAGCCGGTGAAAACGGTGCTCCGGCGGGTGATTTGTATGTTCAAGTGCACGTCCGCGAACACCATATTTTCACCCGTGATGGTAACAACCTCTACTGCGAAGTACCGGTGAGCTTCACCATGGCAGCGCTCGGTGGCGAGGTTGAAGTCCCTACGTTAGATGGCCGTGTTAGCCTAAAAGTCCCAGCAGAGACACAAACGGGCCGCATGTTCCGTATGCGCGGTAAAGGGGTGCAGTCAGTTCGTGGTGGCGGTGTTGGCGATCTCATCTGCAAAATGGTGGTCGAGACTCCCGTTAACTTGAGTAGCCGACAAAAAGAGCTGCTTCAAGAACTGGAAGAGTCGTTTAGCGGCACTGAAGCGAAAAAGCACAAGCCAAAATCAGAAGGCTTTTTTGACGGTGTGAAGAAGTTTTTTGACGATTTGACCGGATAAACGCTTAGCCTGACAGACAGTAAAGCGTCATCTGTGAATAACAATTGCGAATAGTGAATAGCCAGCCTTGTGCTGGCTATTTTTTTGCCACAAGAACCTATTTCAAAGAGAAGTCTGTCGTGCCCTACTCGGAGGGAAGCGAGCAGGATGTCTCGGCTGATATGCTGGTAATTACCCCATTAGGGTGCAATGCCAACCTATTGCATGGGTCGTCATGCTGACGACCATCTGCTTGAGGGTGAGCGATAATTCTATAGCTTGTTTTACTGCCTTTTATCGAGAACTGATAGTCGGATGATACTTGGCAATCTGTGCAAACAAGCCCCTGTTCTAGAAGTTCAGAGTGAGAAACGCTTGGGTAATATGCCTTGGTGATGACTTGTATTTCTACCCAGGACTGGAGCTGTACTAACCGCCCAATCGCTGCTTTGCGTGCTTGTGTTTGCTGATACTGGTGAAAGTGAGGCACGACCACAGCCGCTAAGGTGGCAATAATGGCGAGCACTATCAGGATCTCGATCAACGTCACTCCATGTTGAAAACGGCGGCTTTGACGCTGACGCATTCTTTTTAACCTCTCGAAGAGTTGATAATGAAAACCCTACTGAGCCTATGCGGGTGTTAGCCTGCAGGCAATGGCGACCCCCAAACCTTGGGAGACAGTATGCGTTTTCAAACTCTGCGCTTAAGTCAGTGCTCTCGGCGCTGTCTTAAAAAAATGAGTGGCATCACCCTTATTGAGTCCCTGCTGGTACTGAGCGTGTTGGCGGCTGTTTGCACCATCGCGATTCCTCGCTTTTCGTCTGCCCAGCAAGCAACGATGATCGCGAGCCGCAGTGAATCGCTCACAAGTTTGTTTCATCTTGCTCAAGCTCGTGCGATGGAAGAAAGCCGGGTCTATCATCTTCGCCTGCTTAAAGCAAAAAACACCCAGTGTATCGTTGCGCAACCGAGTCGTGGAAGCGGGCTACTTAGCAGTGCACCTGATCAGCTCTCCGCCATGTCTTGCCAACAGACAAGATTGCCTATGGTGACGATCCCGACTGATATCTCGCTGTTGCTTAAAGCGAAAAAAAGCTGGGCGCCGTTACCGGAAGGTGAGATATTCTCGATTGATTTTCGCACCCAGCGACCAACCTTGAATCTGACCGTCGGTTTGGGCAGCGGCTATGGGCAAGCGCCTGACTATGTGGTCACTGTCCGTCAATACCTGGGTTTTGAATCCTGTCAGTGGGGTGGTATCGACAGTGCATGCAGCTAAGTCCAAAGGGTACTCATTGGTTGAGCTTTTAGTCGGTTTGTCAGTAAGTATTTTAGTTTCAATCACAGCACTTGCTGTCTTGACTTCGGCGACCACAATGCAAGCCAGACTCGATGCCAAGACGCGCTTATCGCTCGAAATCAGTCGCTTATTAACGATGATGGAAACTGAGATACGCCGAGCCGGGCTGTGCTACCAGTGTGGTGGCGCATCGCCCTACTTCTTTGGCAATGGTCATGAACCTCAGCTTTTATTGATTGATGAAACCCCCTCGCAGCATCAAGGGCAATGCCTTCGCTTTGCTTATCAACAAGACAGCACCCATCCTACGAATAGCGTGGGTAAAGATGACGCCAAAGGCTTTCGACTAGACACTGAAGCCCATGCCATAGAGGTTTATGAAAACCACCGAGACACAGCGAACTGGTCGTGTGAATCAGGCTATTGGCGAGATATTTCTTCTCGCGCATTGAAGATCTCGCATTTATCTTTTTCCCGTAATGCGGTGCGCACGGAAGATGGACGACGTATTACCGCATTGACCATCAAGGTTTCCGCTTCGTTAATACGCCAACCTAGCCAGCGGAAAGATGTGTCGCGAACGTTGGTTTTAGCTAACACAGTGGTCTCACCATGAAGTACATCGCAAAATGCACGCGTGACCAAGAAGGTATGGCCACTCTCGGGGTGGTCGCCAGTATCGCTCTGATTACGCTTCTGATTGTATTAGGCGCCAGTCGACGCGCAGTCAATGATATCCAACAAACACAGGCAAAAATCACGACTGAACAATCCCTTTCCAGAGCTTGGGCGGCTCTAGACTGCGCGGTAGCCAAGATTAAACATGATGGTATTCACCTATCGAAAGACGATGTGGCAGCGGGGATAGCGCAACTCTCACCTTGTCAACATATCGCAGGGAGCCAATTATGGTTGGATCCTTGGCAAAATAGTGATCGCGGAATGTGGCATCTTTACGCGACTCATGCACAGCAACAAGTCGGAGTGACCCTAGCAAAAGCCACCGGTGCACGAAGAAGTTCATTTGTCACTTCAGGATCAGCAGCGTTTTACGGTGGCAATACATGGCGACCAGCAAAGGGAAAAAAGCGAGAGGATGGTTTATATGAATGCCATTCAATTATTGCAGGCGGGGATGTCATGATTCGCCCACGCACTTCGGGTGAAGGTGGGCCTGAGAGTGAAGAGGAGAAAAGTGAAAACAAGTTCACCGTCAGCTTAGAGAGCAGTGATAAATGCGATCCCGAATATAAAACGGAGATTAGCGACTATACAGTGGCAGATAGTCGCGATGAAACCGGCGCGCGACTAAAAAAAGATGTGCAAACCAATGTTGAGAATATGGACTTGTTCAAAGAGTACTTTGGTGTTCCTCGCGCGCAGTGGAAAACAGTCAGAGAGCAATTTGAACGTCAAGGCGGCACCGTTTTTAGTACCCATGGTGATCCCTCTGAGTGTTATGATCCATTACTGAGTGCGGTTTCAAACAGTACATCATCAGAGAACGCGAATATTAAAGTGTGGGTTGATGGGCCTTGCGATTTGAGTCGGGGAGAACATGCGGTGTTAGCAAGCGATGTACCTATTCTCCTCGTTGTTCAAGACGGCATTCTGGCTTTACGAGGTGGTATGGATGCATTTAACGGTGTGATTTATCAGTTTACCTCGACGCCTAGCGATAATGATTTTGCCGATCAATGGGGGATGAGTATTTCCGAGTCTGGACAGATGTCTTGCTCGAGCTCTAATAGCAATATCCAAGAACTTTGCCCAATGATCACATCGACCGTCACCGATCCTGATCAAGCACGGCATGTCCCTTTTTGGTTTCACGGTAGTTTCATTACCAAGGGCGCATTTATTACCGACGTGCCGGATGGCCACTCCGTGGTGTATGGTTCATTCAAACCGACCTATAGTGGTGAGACATTGCAGAAGAGTTTTGCTGGGCTTAGGCAGTGGCGGCCTGTCGGTAACAGTTATCATGACATCAAACCGCCTCATGGAGAGGGGTAGCATGTTACGAGCGCGAGGTTTCTCATTTATCGAGATCTTACTGGCTCTTGTGTTGGTTTCTATGACTAGCGCTGGCGTGTATCGCCTGACAACGGATATTCAGACTCAGCAGCGTGATGCGCGTTTAGCTAAAGAGGCTATGTATTTGGCTAACAACCAACTCTCTCACTGGCGATTGATCAATACTGATGCGCCATGTTCAACAAGTAACCGTGATCCCATCAGGTTAGATAACCTTTCGGAGTGTTTGATTACGACCGAAGACTCGATCTATGAGCTGGTGGTGACTAATGTGCAAAACACACTGATAGTCGATGATAAGGTATCTGCCAAAACACTAACACTGGCAGTGCGGTGGCAAAACCGCCGTCAACAACAACAATCTCTGGTTTTCTATTTCACAGGGGCGCGGCGACAAAACGATTTCAATTAAAGTCCCCCTCCACGAACGGCAAACGTGAAGTGGTGGCTTTTTGCTCGCTTGAAACGTTTTTAAGAAAAACCCCTTGTGTCACAAAAATACCTCTCTATAATGCGCTCTCGTTGGTACGGCAAGCCGCGCTAACAACGGCAAAATAAACAAGCAAAACAAAATGCTTGACTTGTTGCCAAAGTGGCGTAACATGCCACTCCCGCTCAAGATTGAGCGGCGCTCTTTAACAATTTGACCTATGCAATCTGTGTGGGCACTCGTTGAGAATAGACAAAAAGATTTATTCGATGAACTGAGTGACCAAACGACAACTTTTA
>NZ_RSAM01000022.1:0-13977 GCF_009377945.1 Salinivibrio sp. VYel1
TTTAAATGTATCGATATCCACGGTATCTATCCCGAACTATTTTAGAATCGGCCTATATGATCACAGCCAGAGGTGATCGTCAAACCGATCCTTTTTTGGTCAAAAAACGTTCGCGATCTCGCCCTGCCGAGCTTAAGCCTAACGTAATTATCAATGCGGCGGCACATACTGCGGTGGATAAAGCTGAAACAGATATTGATATGTGTTATGCCATTAATCGAGATGGTCCGCTTTATCTTGCTGAATCTAGCGAAAAAATTGATGCACTGTTACTACATATCTCAACCGATTATGTCTTTGATGGTGATAAAGCCGAGCCTTATGTGGAAACTGACACTCCAAATCCGAAAGGGGTGTATGGTAAAAGTAAGTTGGCGGGTGAAGAAGCAGTCGCCAAGTACTGCTCGCGCTATGCAATTTTACGCACTGCTTGGGTTTTTGGAGAGCATGGTAATAACTTCGTCAAAACGATGCTGCGTTTGTGTAAAGAACGCTCAGAACTAGGGGTGATTGGTGATCAGTTTGGTGGCCCAACATACGCGGGTGATATTGCCAATGCTCTAATCATTATTATGGATAAGTTTGAAAGCAAAGAGCAGTGTGGTGTGTACCACTTTTCGGGTGATCCACATGTCAGCTGGTTTCAGTTCGCTAAATCGATTTTTGAAGCAGCAGTAGAGCATGGTGTGTTAACAGTACCACCGGTTGTGGAAGAAATAACGGCAGGTCAGTATCCATTACCGGCACCTAGACCGGCTAATTCTCGATTAGAATGTTCAAAAATAAAATCAGTCTTTGACATTGAGTCGAGCGACTGGAAGTCGGAACTTAACAATATCAAAGCATACAACTAAGCAACAAATTTATGAAAGTAATTGATAACGATATCCCCGATGTAAAAAGCATTGAATCTCAAGTGTTTGGTGATACGGAAGTACGAAGTATTTTTCAAGGTTCAGACAATTGTGTTTTGACAGGCTGAAGAGCGGAACGATTTTTGAATCGAGCTTTAAACAATGTGTGCGATGGTTTCTGGGTATCTTTTAAGGGTATTTGCAAGCCTTTATTGATAGGGGGGATCATGCAGTTTCCGTGTTTTGAGTGTCTCTTTTGGGGTAAAAAGTTTCTCGGGACAACTTATTCCTGAGGTAAGAATAAAAACTTAAAGTTGGTTATTATGTCGAAGAAAAAAGTACTTACAGTATTTGGTACCAGGCCAGAAGCTATAAAAATGGCGCCTTTAGTTCATGCTTTAGCAGATGATGAACGATTTGACGCAAAATGCTGCGTGACGGCTCAGCATCGTGAAATGTTAGATCAGGTACTAGACCTTTTTGAGATTACTCCGGATTATGATTTAAACCTGATGAAGTCCGGACAAACATTGAATGATGTTACAGCGAGAATTATATTAGAATTAAAACCGATCCTTCAGGAGTTTAGGCCAGATGTAGTGCTTGTTCACGGTGATACCGCAACGACCTTTGCTGCAAGCTTAGCTGCTTATTATGAACAAATTGCTGTAGGTCATGTTGAAGCAGGACTGCGCACAGGCAATATATATTCGCCTTGGCCTGAGGAAGCAAATCGACGTTTAACAGGTGTCTTAACAAAGTTTCATTTTGCTCCAACAGAGACATCAAAAGATAACCTATTAAAAGAAAATTTTAATCCAGAAGATATTACTGTAACAGGTAACACTGTCATTGACGCTTTGTTAATGGTTAAAAATAAAATTGATACAAACTCAGAATTAAAAATACAGTTATCCTCTCTATTCCCTTTCTTGGATGAAAATAAGAAACTAATACTAGTCACAGGTCACAGACGCGAGAGTTTTGGTAGTGGTTTTGAGAGGATTTGTGAAGCTTTAGCAATAACAGCAAAAAAGCACCCTGATGTTCAAATACTCTATCCAATGCACTTAAATCCAAATGTGCGTGAACCAGTAAATCATATTCTTGGTAAAGTAAATAATGTTTTACTGATTGAACCACAGCAATACCTTCCATTTATTTACTTAATGATGCGTGCAAATATAATATTAACTGATTCAGGCGGTATCCAAGAAGAAGCTCCGTCACTAGGTAAGCCGGTATTAGTAATGAGAGATACAACAGAGAGGCCTGAAGCTGTTGATGCAGGCACAGTAAAGCTCGTAGGCACAAATATAGATAATATTACATCAGCTTTAAATATGTTACTTAAAGATGAGGATTCGTACAAAAGAATGAGTTATGCACATAATCCTTATGGCAATGGCAATGCTTCAAACACTATTAAGAGTGTATTACTAGGAGTAGAATAGTGAAAATCCTATGTTTATACGGTTACCCTGATTACAACAAAGGGGACTCTGCAATTTGTCTTGGTGCCCATCAGCTATTAAAATCAATCTATGATACAGAAGAAATCTATTTTGCTAATTTTCTGTGGCCGGATCATCCTGCAACGATAAGAACTAAAGCGTTCTATGAAGCATATAATATAAAAACAATTGATATTCCGAGTAGAAATAGAACCAAATATGAAAAATTAACAAATATACTAGTTAATAGAGATAGAGGTGTATCGTCCTTCTTGATGGAAGAAAATTTTGATATGGTGATTTCTGTGGGAGGTCATTTTCTATTTAGCAAAGATTCAGACATTAAAGAGAAGATCAGAAACAAAGTTAGATTATTGGATATTTATCAACCTATCTTAGAGGCAAAAAAATTAGGAGTGGAAACGGGGATATTATGTCAATCTATTGGTCCCTTTAATAAACCAGATAGTATAATTAGAAAAATAATAGATAATGTAGACTTTATTATAACACGAGAGTCTGCATCATATAATGAGATAAGAAACAAGCATAAGGATACACTGGCATCCATAGATATGGCATACTTTATGTCAATACCTCAAGTGAAAAAAAGAGTATTGGAAATAGATGGAGATTATGTCGTTCTAAATTTGCGTAAAGTATTGGCGTCTGGAGGATATCAAGTTGCGGACGATATGTTTAGTAAACAAAATGAATATTTCGCGAGACTTACTCGTGAGTTAATAAATAGAAATAAAAAAGTATTACTAATAAGTCAAGTGACATCATCAGATCCAAATGACCCAGAAGTAGATACGATTTTACATGAAGAATTTAAGAGTAAATACTTCAAAGAAGAAAGCGATGTAAAGGTTGTTAAAGAAGAATATTCAGAGTATGAGCTAATTGATATTTATAAGCATGCAGATGCATTGATTTCTACTCGCTATCATGGGCTTATTTTTTGTATTCTAGCATCAGGTAATCCAATAGGTGTTAACTTGTCGGGTATAGGTCATAAATTAGTGGGCATGTTCAATGACTTAGATATCGTTAACAATTATATTGAGTTAGATGACGCAATAATATCTAAGGCAGTTTCTAAAACAATTAATTTAATAGAAGAAAAAAACAAATACAATAAAGATAAATATATAGAAAGTAACTTTGAAAAAATCAAAGGGTTGTTACTAGGTTAGTGTGGATTATGGTAAAAGGAAAAGTCAATTTATAGTTGCTTTATATCGTACAGATTTGTCCATAGCTCGCTATATATGGTATGGAAAGTGACAATAATTAGAGCTGTTAACTAGATTTATAAAGATAATTATACATGGTACTTGTTATATTCGTGTGTAATTATCGCCTTAAATCTAATTAAAGCTTAGGTGGTGATAAGTTCGAATAGGATTAAATGATTGCTAGATATTGACAAATTAACGGCTCACATTAATAGCAATAGGAAGCAGGGAAAACGCATGAAGATCCGCGCCACGCCTGGGCTAGCAACTTAATGACTAAGCTGTCACTTAGAGCTGAAAATTGTGCGTTATGCCATATTTATTAATTAAAATAAGTGAAAATAAAGGATCAATTTGTTGATCATTTTCAGTGCGATTCAATGGTCTCCTAACGTTTAGGAGATTAAAATGACAGAATATAAAAGTCCATTTATGCATTTCGTTTCCATTAGAGACATTCGCCAAGAAGGTAAAGTTGAACATACGTTATCAGATATTATTTTGATAACGATTTGTGCGGTGTTGTCTGGTCATGATACCTGGAAAGGCATTAGTGATTATGGCCGTAAGCAGCGCGATTTCTTATTACGTTTTGGCTTTTCAGGTAAAACGTCACCGTCGGCAGATACGATCGCAAGAGTGATGGGAACCATCAGTCCAAAGGCATTACAAAAAGCCTTTATAGAATGGATGAAATCGTGTCATGAATTAACGGATGGCGAAGTGGTTGCCATTGATGGAAAAACACTGAAAGGATCGTATAACAGAGCAACAGACCAAGCTGCGATTCATATGGTTAATGCGTTCGCAACCGCAAATGGAGTGTGCCTCGGACAGTCGAAAGTAAATAGTAAAACCAATGAGATCACTGCCATCCCTAAGCTGCTGGAATTGCTCGATATTTCAGGTTGTTTGATTACCATTGATGCCATGGGTTGTCAGCACAAAATCGCACAGAAAATCATCGATAAAAATGCCGATTATTTGCTTGCGGTTAAAGGAAACCAAGGCAAGTTAGATGAAGCGTTTAATAATTATTACCGCCCGGCAATGCTTCAAAAATTTGATGGTGATAGCTACGCATCACAAGAAAAATCGCATGGACGTTTAGAAACACGATGTGCGCTGATTAATACCGATTTAAGTGTATTAGGTGATTTGGCTTACGATTGGCCTGAATTAAAAACGATGGGCATCATGGTGAGTGTTCGTCAAGAAGGCAAACATGCGGAAGAGTCAGATATTTCAGTGCGCTACTATATAAGCTCAAAAGCACTGACAGCGAAAGAGCTTCATGATGTCACGCGCTCGCACTGGTTAATTGAATCGATGCATTGGCAACTTGATGTTGGATTAAAAGAAGATGCTTGCCGAATAAGAGTCGATGACCGAGCGGAAGTTTTTGCACGAATAAGGCAAATGGTTTTGAATTTATTAAAGCAAGAGAAGAGTTTCAAAGCCGGCATTCAACGCAAGCGAATGATGTGCGCGATGGACCAAGAGTACTTAGCGATCGTGCTGGGAAGCCTTTCATGACGCGGATGTTCATGCGTTTTCCGTGCAATAGGAAGTCCCTTAATATAAGAGTTATTGCTAGAGCCTTACTAAGATTAGATAGTAAGATGCATTATTATTAATTTGAAGAGGTTTATTTGTTTAAAGCATACATCTTATCAACAATAATGCCAAGGTTATTTACAATAGTTGTATCATCCTTAGTTATAAGATATTTAAGTATTGCAGATTATGTAGTCTTTGACTATATAATGATAACATCAACTATTATTCTGCCATTAATTAGTTTTGGACTTGTTGATTCTTGTTATCATTATTACATAAAAAGCGGAGAAGTAAAGGTATTCGATGAGGTTGAATCTTTTGTAACGTTTATCTTTATAGTTGTTTTTTCAATAGTATCGCTGTGTTACCTGTTGGGATTAGATACGTTTAAATGGATGCTAGTTATTATGATAGCATTTTTTCATTTTAAAATTTACTTGCTAAAAACTAAGTATCGTGCAAATCAAAAGGCGAAGGATTTTGTAATTGTCGAATGCTTGCCAGCAATATTAACAGTTGTCTTCATTTTGTTTTTTATTGTAATTGACTTTACCAATCTCTATTACTTTTTACTGTCATATATTACGTCATGGTTGATATGTTTTATATATCTAAAAGAATATAAGGTAAAAGTTTCTTACAAGGTAAGGACAGAGTACTTAAGGTACTCTATTTATCTGATACCTAACGCAATGCTTATGTTAATCCTCTTGAATTGGTTTAGATATTTTATTGATAATGAACAAGTTCAATTAATCTATAGTTTGAATTATAGGTTAATGATGTTCTACATGATATTTGGTTCTATGATGGTAATGCTGTTTCAAGACTTTATTTACAAAAGAAAGCACCCTATAAAGAATATAGCCATATCGTCAGCTATTATGAATGTTTCCTTTGGAATTGGTATCTATATTTTTATTTCAATGATAAAAGGACTATATTTAGGGGAGAAAGAATCGTTAGTTGGTAATGATATTATAATTTCTATGTCAATTGCAATGACGGTTTATTTGGTATCATCATGTTATTCTGTTATTCTGAATTTTTTAGAACTAACATACCATAATCTTATATCAAATGTTGTAGGTTTAATTGGGCTTGTACTGTCCTTTTTCTACCTGGGCTTTGATAAAGAGTTTACATATTCAATATCTATAAATATAGCCTTACTAAGTGTATTTGTTTATAGAAGTCTAATTGTACTGATAAAATATAGAGAAAGGAATTTTGAAAGGTAAAGTGTTATTTTACAAGATTTTAAAAAAGCTCAGGCTTTTTCCCGTCATTTATACTATTGATAGAAGATGGAAAGAAAAGAAAGAGAAAGCGAGAAATAAACGCCCTATTGTATTATTTGCTGGGCATCAATGTTCATGGTCTACTCTACATCAAAGACCCCAGAATATCGCAAAAGAGTTCGCAAATCAAGGGTATCAGGTAATATATTGTATTTCACCTTATGTCAATGATAAGCCGGACTCTGAAGTATATGGATACAAAGAAATTGAACCTAATATATATTTATATGGAGACATAGAAGGATGGTCTTTTGATGAGGAAATTAGTCTTATTTACGCTTGTTATGCCAGTCAGTTAAAACATGTTGAAAGATTAAGACAAAAAAGTCCGAACGCAAAAATAATATTTGATGTTTTCGATGAGCCGGAGTTGTTTGGTTATGATTCCGATAACCTAGAATATAACAAATTACTTAGCTTGTCTGATTTGACGCTGTATAGTGCAGATAAACTAAGGCCTAGTGTTGGGCGGAAATTAATGTATGCACCAAATGGAGTTGATGTCAGTCACTTCAAAAACCAAAATTATAAGTATAAGTGTTGTTACTTTGGGGCAATTGATACATGGTTTGACTTTGTTTCTGTAAGAGAGGCAGCTGTAAACAACCCAAATGTCGTATTTTTCTTTGCTGGTGTTGTTAATAAGAAGTGTAAATCAGATTTTGAATCTATAACAAGCCTCAATAATGTTATTTTCTTAGGGAAGCTCGATTATTCAATAATACCTAGCGTATTCATAGGCTTCGACTTTGGTATAATTCCATTTAAAATTAATAGAATTACAGATTCTGTAAATCCTATAAAAATGCATGAATACTTAGCTATGAATTTGACAGTAATATCATCGGCTATACATGAAGTGAAAAAGTATGAGGAGTATGTATATTTGTATGGTCAGGATAATAAACTAACAGATGTAGTTTCTGGCTTAACAAGTGGTCCATTTGCTTTGGAGAAACGTGAAACTATTGAAAGTCATACATGGTCAAAATTGTGTGGGGCCATATTAAAGGAGTTGTAAGTGAAAATAGCCGTTTATGTAAAAAGGAGCTCCTATATTAATGATGCCACTTCGTTTTATGTGTCTTTGATCGCAAGTAGCACTGACTCTCAGTATGTTGGTGTTATAACAAACTTATCGGACCTTTCTGGTGTTGATATTGTAGTCACGGTATATTCTATAGATGCTATTTACGTTAAAATTAAGTTTCCAAGGAAGAAGGTATATAATTGGTATCAAGGGATATCTCCAGAAGAAAGTAAAATGTTCGGGCTGTCTAGATTTATCTACATAAGGCGAACTATTTCTGAGTATCTATCATTAAAAATTGTTGATGGAGCATTCTTTGTTTCTCAGGCTATGAAGGAACACTATAAGAAAAAATATGGTTCAAGGGCACCATCATTAGTGATGCCATGTTTTAATAAGGTGATAGGAAAAAAAAGTGATTTTATCAATAACTTCAAAAAAAAGGAAAAAAATAAATTTGTTTATGCCGGAGGTTTACAAAGTTGGCAATGTATTGAAGAAACTCTAAAACTACATAGGGGTATACAAGACTTAATTGAAAACACGAGCCTTACTTTCTTATGCTCTGATTCTGAAAAAGCTAATGAACTAGCTAAAAAATATATGATTAAAAATTTTGAAACGAAATATGTTTCATTGGAAGATTTAGACGAAGAATTGCAAAAATACAACTTTGGTTATCTTATTAGAAGAGAGCATATTGTTAATAAAGTCTCGACTCCTACTAAATTGAGTTCATATTTGGCTAATGGTGTAAAAGTTATTAGTACTGATGCAATTGAGGCTTTTAATATAATTGACTCTATAAATATATATAGATTTTCTTCTAATGATATTAGTGCTAATAAGGAAATTGTCAATTTCATCAATCAAGACATATCTCCAGAGTCTTTATATTCAGATTTATCTTCAATTTTCGAAAAACACTTTTGTATAAGTGAATACCAAGATAAAATAAGGGATTTTGTAAAATGATGTGTCGTCAAATTAAAAAGGGCTTTGCTAACTACTACACATTAAAAAAAGTGCTACTTTGTTTACCTAAAACACTGTTCTGCTATTTCATTTCTTTTGGAAAAATTAAAATACCGTCTATTGTTGAGTTCGGGGTCAAGTTCTATGGCCCTATAAATAATCTATACTTAGGGAAGTACTCTAAATTAGAAAGAAATGTAATAATACAAACAGTTGCTAAAAATAATATAACTATAGGCGAACGGTGTACTATAGGTGAAGGTACAATGATTCGTCCTTCTAGTTATTATGGCGGAGATATTGGCATGGGGCTCACCATAAAAGATGGGTCTGCCATTGGGGTTAATTCTTATATTGGTTGTTCTGGAGAAATTGTAATTGGAAGGAGTGTAATTATTGGCCCTCGTGTTACGATGATCGCTGAAAATCACAATTTTAATAAAACGAGTGAATTAATAAAAGAGCAAGGTGTAACAAAGATTGGGATAACGATAAAGGATAATGTGTGGATAGGGGCTAATGTGACTATTTTAGACGGTGTCACGGTTGGCGAGAATAGTATAATTGCTGCAGGTGCAGTTGTAAATATAGACGTATTGCCAAATAGTATTGTCGCAGGAGTACCTGCAAAATTAATTAAGATGAGAGACGATAGCTAATGACTTTGTTGTCTCTTTATTTATACCAATTAGTCATAATAGTCTCGTATAACTTCAGAGTTAATAATAAAATTTTAGGAGGGCTTTTTTGTATTAGTTGGGTTGCTTTATTTGCCTTTAGAGGAAAGGAGTATGGACTAGATATAGAAACATATTATAACATATTTCTGGATCCTGACTATTACCGACTGGATGAGCCTCTATTAGTGTTAATCAATAGTCTGTTGTCGATAGCGTCTAACGATCTGTTTTGGTTTAATTTAACTTATGCGCTATTAATAAACGTAACGCTTTACTATTTTTTTTATAAAACCTCTGAAAACTTCGTTATATGTTTTATCTTGTTTAGTACTTCATTTTTATTTTATCAATTCAATCTGAATATATTTAGGCAAGGTTTAGCTAATACGTTGTCTGTTTTATTTATGGTAATGTTCTATCGGAATAAAATATATTGCTCTTTATTGCTTCTATTGCCAGTTTTTCTTCATAAATCAAGTGTGATATTTTTTCTCTATTTCATATTGTCTCATTTTAGGATAAATAAAAATCTAGTTATTTTTATTTTGATATCTTCTTTGACTCCTTTAATCGCAATATTACCAAAGCTTCTTATTGAAATAGCATCAAGTATATTTCCTTTTTTGAGTAATGCTCTAACTGAATACCAGAGAGTAAGCTCCAATGGAGAGATTGGGGCGTCTAGTTTTAACCATCGAAATATCCCAGTCATATGCTCTATTTTTATAGTTTATCTTAGATGGGATAGTCTTGATACAAAAAGAGGAGAAAGAATTCTAGCTTCTATGTTAGTATTTTCATTTTTGTTTGCTACAGTTTTTACAGGGAATGTTCTGCTTTATGATAGATTGATAATACCAGCACAATTGATTTCTGTGATTTTTATAGTGGATTACTTAAAACAAAAAATCCGCGTATATTTTCCAGTTGTTATCATGTTGCTTGTGATTTTTTCTTCTTTATTTACGGTTTTGTTTTGGGGGCCAAGGAATTTCTTGCCTGAGTATGAGTTTTTATTTTGAGGTTTGTTGTGAAGAAGAGTTTATTAATAATACAACCTTTCGATGATTATTATGGTGCCACTAGAATATTGGCTTTTACGATTGATTCTTTGGCTGAAAATTATAATATAACAGTTTTGGTTAAAAATGAAATTGGAATATTACGTGAACTGATAAATTCTGAAGATGTTCAGGTTGTATCTTGTTCTTCTATCCCTATGATTCATAGTAAGATGTTAACGCTATCAGGAGTGTATAAGTTTTTCAATGAGTTAACGAGTTTTTATTTATATACGAGAAGTTTAAGTAAATTTGATTGTATCTATGTTAATACGTTCGCTGGTCTTGGTGCTTTATTTCCTTTCCTATTAGAGAGAAGCACTAAAGTAGTGCATTGTCACGAAGAACAGTCAAGCAAGTTTTTAGGTAGATTACTCGCCCGTGCAGCATTATTTATGAGTGATAAGGTCATATGTGTTTCAAATGTGGTAAAGAGTTATGTGACTAATGGAAAGCCTCTTGATAAGCGTGTACCAGTGGTTTGGAATGGTATACCAGAAATGAATATTAGCGAAGCAAAAATAACTTCTTTTGATGACGGTTATATTAACATAGTGTTGGTGGGACGAGTAACTAAAGAAAAAGGTTACTGGCGTTTAGCAGAGTCCTTAGTAGCTATTGAGGAGAGTGTAAGAAAGAAAATTAGAATTCATGCATTTGGCGACTCTCCACCTAATAATCCGAATTCATTAGATTGTTTTAATCGCTATTTAATTGACCTGGGTATTAGTGATTTGTTTATCTTATATGGCTTTACCAAGACACCTGCAGATTATATGTATCAGTCTGATTTAGTTATTGTACCATCAGTAATGGTAGATCCATTTCCTACTACTATTTTAGAAGCTTTTAGTCTCGGAAAAGCAGTGATTACTAGTGATCATGGAGGAGCGTCAGAAATAGTCAAACATGGAAGGAATGGATTGCTTTATAGTAATGATAGTGAAAGTGGTTTGAGTGAATTACTTAGAGAAGTTGTATCAGGAAAATATGATCTTCTATCAATAGGTGAGGAAGGTAATCAGTTTTACATTGATAATCTTTCAATAAGCTCATTTAAAAAACGAATCCAGAAAGAATTTAATTTAGATAGTTTTTAGTCATAAAAGTACTAGTCGCCGATTGAACTGTTTTTATCGGTTTTGCTGTTGTGCGTAATTGAATTGATTACAAAAATTACTCGGTGATTAATATTGATTTCTTGACATATATGATAGAAATGATTCCATTCATTTTTTTATTGAGCATAATTATATCTAGTGATGCATTTAGTCGCTGAATCGCATGTCGTTCATTCACTCGATGGGTCATCAGATTTTATTTAAATAGGCATAGTTAGGACTTATGGTTTACTAGAGTCTTTTCGGTACGACTAGAGCTAATTAGCACCTTTACGTATTACAAAATTCCATTTTCTCTATGTTCTACAGGTGAGTTTAGGTAGTTCAAATGAGTATCATCCCTGCGCCTCGCCTCAAAGCCTTAGATTGGGCTGCAGTAAGATTTGGTAGACATTTGGGATTAAACTAAGTGATTAGAAACAAGCACTACAAAATATTTGAGATTATCAGTAATGAAAGTAATAGATACAGCTATCGCAGATGTAAAGATTGTTGAGCCCACAGTGTTTGGCGATGAGCGTGGTTTCTTTATGGAAACATGGCAACAACGAATGTTTGAGGAGTTGGTTGCAGGTAAGCCTACAAACTTTGTTCAAGATAATCATTCTAAATCTAAACGAGGTATTTTGCGTGGTTTACATTACCAAACAGAGAGTACTCAAGGAAAATTAGTTCGAGTGATTAAAGGCGAGGTGTTTGACGTTGCAGTTGATGTTCGAAAAAACTCTCCTACTTTTGGTCAGTGGGTGGGCGAGTATCTATCTGCTGATAATAAGCGTCAACTTTGGATCCCAGAAGGTTTTGCTCATGGTTTTTATGTTACCAGTGAAGAGGCCGAGTTTGTGTATAAATGTACTAACTATTATAATCCTAAGGCAGAAGTTTCCATCATTTGGAATGATCCTGATATCGGTATCGAGTGGCCGATAGTTGAGAAGCCGGTGCTTTCCGAAAAGGATATGAAAGCTAAAGGCATCAATGGAGTGGAGAGCTTACTATGAAGTCAGTTTCCATAGTGGGTACAGTAGGTATTCCAGCATGTTATGGAGGGTTTGAATCTCTTGCTGAGAATTTAACTCTCAATGTCAAAGAGAATATTGAATACACAGTATATTGTTCGTCCAGGTCATATAAGGAAAAGCCGTCTACTCATAACAACACAAATCTCAAGTATATTCCGCTCAAGGCTAATGGCTTGCAAAGCATCCCTTATGATATTTGGTCGCTAATGAGTTGCTGTGTTAATCGTCCTAACGTAGTTGTCATACTAGGTGTTTCGGGGTGTATATTTTTACCGTTGTTTAGGATTATTTCTAAAAGCCATGTTGTTACAAATATCGACGGGCTCGAATGGAAAAGAGATAAGTGGGGGAAATGGACGCGTCGCTATTTAAAATTCTCTGAATCGTTAGCTGTTAAGTATTCTGATGTTATTGTAACTGATAACCAGGCTATCACAGATTATGTTCAGGAGGAATATGGTGTGAATAGTAAAACTATCGCTTATGGTGGTGACCACGCTATTCGTGATATAAAAGTTAAAAAACCTGATGAAAAGTACGCTTTGGGGCTTTGCCGAATAGAGCCTGAGAACAATGTTAATATGATCCTAGAGGCTTTTGCACAATCTAGTGAAAAGCTGAAGTTTGTAGGTAACTGGAATGCTAGCGAGTTTGGTCGCAATTTAAAGAAAGAATATAGCATATTTGAAAATATTGATCTTATAGATCCAATTTATGACTTGGATGAGTTGTTTAAGCTCAGAAGTTGTTGTTCGTTATATTTACATGGTCATTCTGCTGGCGGCACCAACCCATCTTTAGTTGAAATGATGCATTTTGGAGTTCCTATATTTTGTTTCGATTGTAGCTTCAATAGATATAGTACTGAAGAAAAAGCGGATTACTTTTCCAATAGTGATGACTTGCTTGCTATGCTTAATCGTCACGAAGATGACACTCTACTGCAAAATGCTCTTGATATGAAAAGAATTGCTCAGAGACGTTATACTTGGAAAGAAGTTGCTTATTTGTATGAGAACATTTACCAATAGTCTTCCAAATCATAATATGCCGGACACCCATATATTTGACGCTCACCAAATCACCAACTAGGCATTCTTTGACTGCTTAAAGTTTGCTTGTTGGTGGTCATAATGACTCAAGCCCAGGGAAAACGCATGAAGATCCGCGCCATGCCTGGGCTAGCAACTTAATGACTAAATTGTCACTTAGGGCTGAAAACCGTGCGTTATGCCATATTTATTAATTAAAATAAGTGAAAACAAAGGATCAATTTGTTGATCATTTTCAGTGCGATTCAATGGTCTCCTAACGTTTAGGAGATTAAAAATGACAGAAGATAAAAGTCCATTTATGCATTTCGTTTCCATTAGAGACATTCGCCAAGAAGGTAAAGTTGAACATACGTTATCAGATATTATTTTGATAACGATTTGTGCGGTGTTGTCTGGTCATGATACCTGAAAAGGTATTAGTGATTATGGACGTAAGCAGCGCGATTTTTTATTACGTTTTGGCTTTTCAGGTAAAACGTCACCGTCGGCAGATACGATCGGCGTTGTTGATCAAATCATTCATCTAACGTACTGATCCCAATGGGGTTACTCCCATCAATCAACTCGATAGCTAACAGGCATACCAAGTCTTATGACTTTGTTCATCACTTTCACGTTGGCTA
>NZ_RSAM01000023.1:0-6249 GCF_009377945.1 Salinivibrio sp. VYel1
CCATGCCGAACTCAGTAGTGAAACGAAGCAGCGCCGATGGTAGTGTGGGGTCTCCCCATGTGAGAGTAGGACATCGCCAGGCTTGCTTTCTTGTTTTCAGATTTTTGGAAAAATCTGAAGGCAAAAAAGATTTAAGCATCAAAGCAGATTGACGTAAGACTTTGATGAGAAAACACCAAGCCCTGACCTCACGGTCGGGGCTTTTTTGTATCTATAGCAAGATATCACGCGTTTTGATTCAATAACTTACCGCTTCAAACTCTATAAACCGTTATACCTCAATAATGTATATCTGTGCCCACTCAACGCGGAAGCCGAGAGTCGATTCCAATATTACTCGGTAAAGCGCGCTTTTCACCGGTAATCTATAGACATAAAAAAACCTCCTTTGCGGAGGTTTTGATTATCAAGCTTGTTGACTCGCTATTACGCTGGATTCTTGGCGATCAGTTTTCTTGTTCGCTCTGCGGGTTCATCGAGTCCAAGCTTTTCATAGGCTTTAAGCATTAAAGGGAGTGACGCTCTGGCCGCTTCTGTATCAGGGAAGTCACGCTGCAACGCTTGGCAACGATTAACCGCGGCAACCCAAGCTTCTCGACGAATGTAGTAATCTGCTGCGGCGAGCTCATAGTTAGCAAGGCGGTTTTTTAATGCGGTCATCCGCGCTTTGGCATCTGCGGCATACTCACTGTTAGGATAGCGCTCAAGCAGGCGACGAAAATCGGCAAATCCTTTGCGTGCTGGCTGAGGATCTCTGTCGTCCCGCTCCATACGAAGAATATCGTGAATGAGGCTACGATCTTGCGCCATATGGGTAAGGCCACGCATATAAACCACCCAGTCACTTTCTGGGTGCGCAGGGTGCATACGCATAAAACGATCAATGGTTGCCTCGGCTAAAGCCAAGTCATCATTTTTGTAATATGCATAAATCAGATCCAGCTGCACTTGATCAGAATAAGCACCAAAGGGATAGCGTGAATCCAGTGCTTCCAGCTTTTCAATAGCGGTTATCCAAGCCCCTTGATTTAACTGCGCTTCAGCATCCTGATACAGTTTGGATGGCGGATCGTCTTGGACGACTTGGTCGTTACTTGAACAACCGGCGAGTAGAGAGGCTGCGAGTAGTGCAGTCAGGGTTAGGCGTTTCATGGGTTATCGCACTTCCTTGAAAAGTTTTTATGCCATCTGGATTACGGTCGCAGCGGCAAACAGATACAATGTCATTATTCCGGCTATTTTATCCAGTGACAGGCGACTATAGCAAAAGGCGTTGATAGGCGATATGCCGAGCGCCACTATAACGACTGTCGCGAGGGTTTAGTCATAGAAATCATAGAAAAGTTCGATATGGCACAACAGATAGAATTATCCCACCAGATCCAAGACCATCAACTGGGTCAACGGCTTGACCAAGCCATTGCTGAGTTGTTTCCTGACTACTCACGCTCTCGGATCAAGACTTGGATCCAAGCCGGCCAGGTATCACTCGATGGTGTGACCATTGATAAGCCGCGCCAAAAAGTGATGGGCGGAGAAAACGTTGAGATCACTGCGGAAATTGAAGATGACGATCGCTGGCTAGCGCAAGATATTCCGCTAGATATTGTCTATGAAGATGATGACTTGTTGGTGATTAATAAACCTGCGGGGCTGGTTGTTCACCCAGGCGCAGGTTGCCCTGATGGCACTTTACTGAACGGTCTGTTGTATCGTTATCCGGAAATTGGAGACGTACCTCGGGCAGGGATAGTGCATCGTTTGGATAAAGACACCACGGGATTAATGGTGGTCGCTAAAACTATTCCGGCACAAACCCGTTTGGTGCGTGCGCTACAAAAGCGGAAAATTACCCGTGAGTATGAAGCCATTGCGATTGGTAATATGACCGGCGGGGGGATGGTGGATAAGCCGATTGGCCGCCATTCGACCAAGCGTACCCATATGGCCGTGCATGAGCTAGGTAAACCCGCGATCACTCATTATCGCGTCGCGGAACATTTTCGTGGTCACACACGATTACGGTTGCGGTTGGAAACGGGCCGTACCCACCAGATCCGTGTCCATATGGCCTACTTAAATCATCCTCTAGTGGGTGATCCCTTATATGGCGGGAAGGCCAAACCGCCTCGTCACGCTGACGATGAGCTTGTACAAAGTCTGCGCCAATTCCGACGCCAGGCATTGCATGCGGCCATGCTACGCTTAGATCACCCTGTTAGCGGTGAGTTGATGGAATGGCATGCACCGATCCCCGACGATATGGTGGCCTTGACTGAACGGTTAAGAGACGATCAAACCCAATATGGAGAAGAGGACTACTGATGTATTGCCTTCAGCCTGATTGGCCCGCTCCGAGTAACATACGAGCGCTGACCACCACGCGTATTGGTGGTGCTAGTCAAGGGAGCTTTTCGGGTTGGAATCTTGGCATGCATGTTGGCGACGCACCTGAAGCTGTGGGTCAAAATCGCGCACTGCTTGCACAGCAGGTGAGTGGGGATATCACTTGGCTTGAACAAGTCCATGGTACACACGTTGTCCACTTGCCGACCCGCTCGCCTCATCCACAGGCAGATGCGGCCTTCACCGATACGACGGGTCAAGTGTGTACCATCATGACGGCTGATTGTTTGCCTGTGCTCGTTTGCAGTGACGATGGTCAGCAAGTCGCGGCTGCCCACGCAGGTTGGCGAGGTTTATCGTCTGGCGTGTTAGAAGCGACGCTATCTCAGTTTTCCGATCCCAATCGATGTCTTGCCTGGTTAGGGCCAGCCATTGGGCCACAGGCTTTTGAAGTTGGGGAGGAGGTGATCGAGGCGTTTGTAACGCACTCACCGCAGGCGATGTCGGCATTTACCGCAAAAGGAAACGGTAAGTATTTTGCTGATCTTTATCACCTTGCGAAGCAACGACTCCAACAGGCTGGCGTTACTGCTGTTTATGGTGGGGAGTTTTGTACCTACCAGCAGGCGGATCAGTTTTATTCGTATCGACGAGATGGGCAAACAGGCCGGATGGCAACCTGCATCTGGCGGGTGAAATAAAATCGACAAAGGTGCTTGAAAAGCGCCACAATCGTGCCCATTTATTCATCAACTAGAGGTGTTAAGTGGGAGGAACTATGCGCCTTGACCGATTTACGAGTAAATTCCAAATTGCGATTTCTGATGCGCAATCACTGGCATTAGGGCGAGATCACCAGTACATCGAGCCTGTTCATTTGATGACCGCACTCCTGAACCAAGACAGCAGTGCCATCCGCCCGTTATTGACCATGCTGAATGTGGATGTGAGCCAGCTGCGTTCCAGCCTTTCTGAGTTATTAGACCGCTTACCACAAGTAACGGGTACCGGTGGCGAGGTTCAGCTTTCAAACCACCTGGGGACGTTATTTAACCTGTGCGACAAAATCTCGCAAAAGCGTAAAGATAAATATATCTCGTCAGAGCTTTTTGTTTTGGCTGCGGTGGAAGATAAAGGTCAGTTGGGCGAGCTGTTACGTAGTCACGGTTTAACATCGCAAAAGGTTGAAGAAGCGATAGAGAAAGTCCGTGGTGGGCAGCAAGTGGATGATCCTAACGCGGAAGAGAACCGCCAAGCCCTCGAAAAATTCACCATTGATCTTACTGAGCGTGCAGAGCAAGGCAAGCTGGACCCTGTCATTGGCCGTGATGATGAAATCCGTCGTACGGTGCAAGTGTTACAACGCCGTACCAAAAATAACCCAGTGCTGATTGGTGAGCCTGGCGTGGGTAAAACGGCCATCGTGGAAGGCCTGGCTCAACGCATTGTGAATGGTGAAGTGCCAGAAGGACTTCGTAGCAAACGCGTACTCTCTCTTGATATGGGCTCACTGGTCGCAGGCGCGAAATACCGTGGTGAATTTGAAGAACGTTTAAAAGCGGTGCTGAATGAACTGGCCAAAGAAGAAGGCAATGTCATTCTCTTTATCGACGAACTTCACACCATGGTGGGCGCAGGTAAAGCTGAAGGGGCCATGGACGCGGGCAACATGCTTAAGCCTGCCTTGGCACGTGGTGAACTCCATTGTGTGGGGGCAACGACGCTGGATGAATACCGACAGTATGTGGAAAAAGATGCGGCACTAGAACGCCGTTTCCAAAAAGTGTTGGTGAGTGAGCCGAATGTCGAAGACACGGTGGCCATTTTGCGAGGCCTCAAAGAGCGTTATGAATTGCATCATGCGGTAGAAATTACCGATCCGGCTATCGTAGCTGCTGCGAGTTTGTCACACCGCTATATTGCTGATCGGCAGCTGCCAGATAAAGCCATCGATCTGATTGACGAGGCTGCGTCTAGTATTCGGATGCAAATAGACTCTAAGCCAGACTCACTCGACAGGCTTGAGCGTCGCATTGTGCAACTGAAGATAGAGCAGCAAGCGCTGGAAAAAGAAGAAGACAGTGCGAGCCAAAAGCGCTTAGAAACGCTTCGCGACGAGCTAGAAGCAAAAGAGCGCGAGTATGCAGAATTAGAAGAGGTCTGGAATACTGAAAAAGCCGCTGTATCTGGTGCTCAACACATCAAAGCAGCGTTAGAGCAAGCGCGTACTGATATGGAAATCGCACGTCGAGCCGGCGACTTGAGTCGGATGTCAGAGCTGCAATACGGCAAGATCCCTGAACTAGAGAAGCAATTGGATCTTGCCAGCCAAGCAGAGATGCAGGAAATGACGCTGCTTAAAAACCGTGTCACGGATGCAGAGATTGCTGATGTTATCGCACGGCAAACAGGCATCCCAGTGTCGCGTATGCTTGAAAGCGAAAAAGAAAAGCTGCTCAAGATGGAGTCGGCATTGCATGAACGCGTGATAGGGCAAGATGAAGCGGTGAGCGCTGTTGGTAATGCTATTCGCCGTAGCCGTGCCGGTTTGGCGGATCCGAATCGCCCAATTGGTTCATTTCTCTTCTTGGGCCCAACGGGGGTAGGTAAAACCGAACTTTGTAAATCACTGGCTGAATTCATGTTTGACAGCCGTGATGCCATGGTACGGATTGATATGTCCGAATTTATGGAGAAGCATTCCGTGGCTCGCCTTGTGGGTGCACCCCCAGGTTATGTGGGTTATGAAGAAGGGGGGTATCTGACCGAAGCGGTACGTCGTCGCCCTTACTCTGTCATTCTGCTCGACGAGATAGAGAAAGCTCACTCGGATGTGTTTAACATCTTGCTACAGGTGCTGGATGATGGGCGCCTGACGGATGGTCAAGGCCGCACTGTCGACTTTCGCAATGCGGTGGTGATCATGACGTCAAACCTTGGCTCAGAGCAGATTCAGGCGCATTTCGGTGAACTGGACTATGCGGGTATAAAACACACCGTGATGGAAGTGGCTGCAAATCATTTCCGTCCAGAATTCATCAACCGAATCGATGAAGCGGTGGTGTTCCACCCATTAGCCGAAGACCACATCAAAGAGATTGCAGGTCTACAGATGCAAGAGCTGGCTCATCGTATGGCCGAAAGAGACTTTAAGCTTGAGGTCTCAGACGCAGCCTTGGCAAAAGTGGCTAAAGGTGGCTTTGACCCCGTCTATGGTGCGCGTCCACTCAAACGTGCTATCCAGCAGACAATTGAAAACCCGCTTGCTCAGCAAATTCTAAGTGGCGAGCTGATACCAGGGCGGCCTGTTTTCCTCGATGTTGAAAACGATCAAATCATCGCAAAACAGGACTGATAGATACTTATTGAGCGAAAGCCACCGACTTTAGGTGGCTTTCTGCTTAGTTTTCGCATGGAAATGCTCAGTAATAATGCACCTTGTTGGCTTTTTGCTCGCTTGAAATGTTTTTATCAAAAACTCCTTGCGTCAAAAAATCACCTCTCTATAATGCGCTCTCGTTGGCACGGCAAGCCGCGCTAACAACGGCAAAACAAACAAGCAAAACAAAATGCTTGACTTGTTGCCAAAGTGGCGTAAGATGCCACTCCCGCTCAAGATTGAGCGGCGCTCTTTAACAATTTGACCTATGCAATCTGTGTGGGCACTCGTTAAGAATAGACAAAAAGATTTATTCGATGAACTGAGTGACCAATTCATGTTGGTACAGCCTTGAGCTGTTTTGATTTCACTTTTTCAAAAGTGGATGCCAACAGGAGCACAGTCAATTCGTTTTTCTCTTCGGAGAGAAACAGTAATCAGTATTCATTGAGCTGAAACTTCGGTTTCGAAAAAACTTAAATTGAAGAGTTTGATCATGGCTCAGATTGAACGCTGGCGGCAGG
>NZ_RSAM01000024.1:0-6188 GCF_009377945.1 Salinivibrio sp. VYel1
TCGTCACCATTTCAAGTTCATATTGGTGTGGAGAAGGTTCTTGAAGCATACCGGAGCATCCCTATTGCGACACTCCTATTAGATCAAAGGTCTAGCTCGAAAGCTAGACCTTTGTCAGCAGTCTGAAACGCCCGAGGGCGTTTTCTTATCTGCGAAGACACTCCGATTAATGTGGCATCACCATTAAGCCATCGGCTTGATTGTTCGGCCAAATACGGTACTCAGCATGGTATTTGACGATCGATTTATAGGCAGTCACTCTCGTCGGTGCTATCCATGCCTGATGCGCCCAGGCTACGACCGCCTGCTCAGGCCCCCGGACATAAACGCTCAGTGGTGAGACCAAGCGCTGCTCATCATCAAAAGCCGATTGCATCGCGTCTGGACACACGGCCATTGAATGCTGCCCACCCGATATGATTTTCACTTTTCGGTCAATCGTATCTTGTGTATGTACGCACCAACCCGCTTCAACCGCACAATCAATCCACTGCTGTAATTGCGATTTGTGGACAGGCTTGGCAGGTTCGCCAACCGGAAACCACTCGGCATACACTGTTTGGATTTGAGCAAATTCAGCGCCGAGACCCGCCTGCGTGCCGGCACTGCGGGCACGTTGAGTCCAACGTTGTAAGTCCGCTTTAACGCTGTGATGAAAACGTTGTTGCTTCACCGCTTGCGCCACCCAGCGACCAAGAAACGCCTCACGCGCATGGGGCGCATCGGCCACTTTTTTGGCGGCGATCGCTGCCGCGAGATCGTCAAAGGCGGCGGCCATCACAGTTTGAATTTCGGTGACATAACTCATGGTTCTTTGCTTGCCAATAGCCAATAGAAAGCGGCAGAGAGTATCGCACAAAGGGCGATCGCGCCAACCATCCCCCAGGGCGTACCGTCTGAAGCAACGGCAACCCCTGCACCAACCAACGAGCCAATACCAAACCGCATTGTCCCCGCTAAAGAAGACGCGGTGCCTGCCATTTGCGGATAGCAGGCCAACAAGCAAGCCATGCTATTGCTGCCGATGGTTGAAATTACCCCAACATACATCATCACTGGAATCACAGTGCCCCAAAGCCCAATATCTAACCATTGGAACACGGCAATGGCTATCCCCGCAGCCAGCTGCAACCCCAGCCCTAAGCGCAGCATCCAATGCGAGCCCATTTTGCGAACCAAACGGCCATTAATAAAGGTCATCACAATCAGACAGACAATGTTTAACGCGAACAAGTAGCCAAACATCTTCGCGCTCACACCGTAATAATCAATGTAAACAAATGAGCCTGCGGTTAAGAAAGAGAACATCCCAGCAAAGGAAAACCCTGAGCAGAAGATCATTCCTACGGCAAACGGTGTTTTGAGCATGCGGGCATAGTTACGCAATGACGCGCCAATACGCATAGGCGGACGATTGTGTTTAGGTAAGGTTTCAGGGATCCGGACAATAATGCAAAGCATCACAAAACACGCCCAACCAGCCAGTACCCAAAAAATCGCGCGCCAATCAAACCAAGTGAGCAAATAGCCACCAATCATCGGTGCCGCTAAAGGCGCAATCGTCATCACCAAGGTGATAAAAGACATGGTGCGCGCAAACTCTTCACGCTCAAACATATCACGCACCAAGGCTTGAATAATCACCGCGGCAGCGGCCCCCGCAAATCCTTGCGTTGCACGCACAACAGTGAGTACGTCGATATCTTGGGCCATCGCACTGACCACTGCACAAACGAAAAATAGTGCCACACCGGCCAGCATCACTGGTTTACGACCATAACTGTCAGAAATCGGACCATGAAAAAGCTGTCCAATGGCAAAGCCGGCCGTGTACGCAACCAAGGTTGATTTCACCGCACTGCTTGGTGCATTTAAATCCGCGGCAATCGCTGGCATCGCCGGGAGGTACATGTCGATCGCTAACGGTGTCAACGCAGCAATCGCACCAAGCACCAAGATCAAAAGCCAACTTAATTGAGTCGGGGACGACGTGACAGCCGATGATTGCGACATAACTCTCCTTAACGTAAAAGACAGGGCAAAGGGAAATAACGTGAGCGTGGTCAAAGTGTAACAATTTATTGTGTCGCCATGGGAAAGAATGTCTTTCTTTTGGTCACGTTGTCGTAACACATGCTTCTCGATGAGCAATAAAAAAGCACAGCCCATGCTGTGCTTACCGTTACTCAACGAGAGGCAACAATGACGGGGCTAACCAGTCACCTGCGTTAACCCAGTAACGCGATCTCTTCGTCTGTTAATGGACGATATTCACCGGGCTCTAAGTGTTCGTCTAAGACCAAGTCACCGATTGACTCTCGATGCAACGCATCGACTTTATTGCCCACTGCCGCAAACATACGTTTTACTTGATGATACTTGCCCTCTTGAATAGTGAGCAGTGCCTCATAATCATCAACTTTCTCGAGGGTTGCTGGTAGCGTGGGTTGCTTCTCGCCTCGTAGCATCACCCCTTCTTCAAAGGCTTTTGCCGTCTCCGCGCTGATCGGATCAGCCAGCCACACACGGTAGGTTTTGGTGCACTGATGTTTAGGAGATGTAATACGATGTGACCACTGACCGTCATCGGTAAACAACAGCAGTCCCGTTGTGTCCGCATCCAAGCGCCCAGCAATGTGTAACTTTTCCGCATTGACTTCATCGAGCAATACAAAGACCGTCGGATTAAACGCATCCTCATGCGAGCACACCACGCCAGCAGGCTTGTGCATCATAAAATAGCGCGGGCCTGACAACGTAAGGGCACGTCCCTCAAACGCCACTTCCACTTGATCGCTCACTTTGACGGCACCCGACTTGATCACCTCACCATCAACCGTCACCAGCTCGCTTTTAAGCACACGCCCTGCTTGCTTTCGTGTCACCCCTAGGGTTTCACATAAAAATTTATCTAATCGCATATTACCGCTTATTGCACCTTTGTTTGCCGCGGATTATACGTCACATTGCGGCTCAGACACAGATCAAGTTTTACGAGATCTGACGGAAAAACACGCCTTGATGGGATAAACTGATTATCATCGTCCACGTGATGGACATATGTTAATGCAAGCAAAACAAAACGCTTTTTGCTGAGACGCCGAGTCTGTCACAACCTGCCAATCAAAATATTGTTGGTGATTGAGCATGCCAATTTGGCGAGTATGATACGGTCGTCTTGACCAATCAGTGATAAAGAAGGAAACACCATGATTGTCTCTCTTCGCCGCCCTGACGCCGATGCCTTTGAAACCTTATTGACGCTGTCACACGAACAGCACGACCACGAAGCGCTGCCCTTTGATCGTACTCCCGTCGCGGCCACTTTCAACACCTTGCTCTCACAACCCGAGCGTGGTGATGTTTTTCTGATTGATGTTGAGCATGAGGGAGAAACCGAAACGATTGGCTTTTTAGTCGTCGCTTACAGCTTCAGCGTGGAAAACGGCGGTAGCGTCGGTGTGATAGACCAATTCTTTATCCAACAAAGATGGCGACGGCAAGGCGTGGGGTCGCAAGTGATCCCACACGTTGAAGCGCGAGCCAAAGAAAAAGAGTGTGTGGCCGTCATCCTCGAGGTCAATATTGGCAACAAAGGCGCTCGACTTTTCTATGAGCAGTTCGATTACCAGCCTCGCCGCCAGCACTGCATTATGACTAAACGACTTTAATTCTGTACCTGACGTCACATGTCAGTAAACTAAACGGCCTCACTTAGGCCGTTTTTTCGTTATGTATACCCTACGCCCCTATCAATCTGACGCGGTTAAAGCCGTGCTGCATTATTTTCGCCGCCATACGCCTCCTGCTGTCGCCGTGTTACCGACCGGTGCGGGAAAAAGTTTGGTGATCGCAGAGCTCGCACGTATCGCCAAAGGTCGAGTACTGGTGCTCGCTCATGTGAAAGAACTTGTCGAGCAAAACCATGCCAAATATGAAGGCTATGGATTAACGGGCGGGATCTTTTCCGCTGGACTCGGCCGCAAAGACTCTGACGACAAAGTGGTTTTTGCGTCAGTTCAGTCAGTGGTAAGAAACTTGGATGCCTTTGCAGACCAGTTTTCCTTACTGGTGATAGATGAGTGCCACCGTGTTCCTGACAACCAAGACAGTAGTTATCGCCGCGTCATTGCGCATCTGCAAACGGTCAACCCTGGCCTCAAAGTGTTGGGACTCACTGCCACCCCTTATCGACTCGGACAAGGCTGGATTTATCAATACCATACCAGTGGCAAAGTGCGTACGACTGCTTCCCGGTTTTTCCGCGACTGTGTTTTTGAGCTGCCGATTAGTCACTTACTTGATGAAGGCTTCCTTACCCCTGCCCATGTTCTGGATGCACCGCTACTTAGCTATGACTTTTCCCAAGTATCACGCACCGCGAACGGTTATTATCGGGAAGCGGATCTCGAGAAGGTGGTTGCCAATGCCCCTCGCGCGACACCGCAAATTGTCGAACAAATTATTGCGTATGCACAAGAACGCCAAGGGGTGATGATCTTTGCCGCCACGGTCAATCATGCGCGGGAGGTTCTCTCTTATTTGCCAGACGGTTCCGCCGCGTTGATCGTAGGTGACACGCCTGGTATCGAGCGAGATCGCTTGATCAGTGCTTTCAAACAAAAAGCGCTCAAGTACTTAGTGAACGTATCGGTACTCACGACGGGCTTTGATGCGCCTCATGTGGACTTGATCGCGATTTTACGCCCCACGGAATCGGTCAGTCTCTATCAACAAATTGCCGGGCGTGGTCTTCGCCTCGCGCCAGGAAAGCAAGATTGTTTGATTCTCGACTACGCCGGGAATGTCTACGACTTGTACCAACCAGAAATAGGCATGCCCAAACCTGATAGTGACAGCGAGCTGGTGACGATCCCCTGCCCCGCATGCGGGTTTAATAACAGCTTTTGGGGCAAACTGGACGACAATGGCTTTTTGATTGAACACTATGGCCGCCAGTGCCAAGGCTATTTTGAGGATGAAGATGGCGAACGCGAGATCTGTGGTTACCGCTTTCGTGCCAAGTTTTGCGATGAGTGTGGCGCCGATAACGATATTGCCGCACGTCGCTGTCACCAATGTGACGCCCCCTTAATTGATCCAGACAAAACACTCCGTGAAGCGCTCAAGCTCAAGGATGCACTCGTGGTCGCATGCACCGACATGACCCTCACCGCTGGCAAAAACCGCTATCAAAAACCACAACTTAAAGTGACCTATCACACCCACGAGGGCAACGATTTACACGAGGTGTGGCCGCTGGCCAGCAAAAAACAAAAACAAGACTTCCTGGCACGATTTGTCCGACCTCACCTGGTCGATCGGCACCGCCCCTTCGACGCCACCACCCCGACCAAAGTGGCCGCGTCACAGCACCGATTTCGTCCGCCCGACTTTGTGATTGCACGTAAACAAGGCCGATTCTGGCATCTGCGTCAGAAAATCTTTGATGTGGAGAGCTTTATTGGCCAAGACAGGCTAACGGCCATGTTAGCGCAAAGCCGAGGGCAAGCTTTCGCAGAATCCGACGCGAGTTGAAAGCACTAAGGGTCCATTCAAAGACGCCTCCACGAGCAAAAGGCACCGTGTGGGCGGCTTGGGCGGTGATGAATCCCGCCTGTAAAGCTTGTTTTAGTGGTCAAGCAGTGCTAATATCCGCGCTCGTTTTTGGGTACTGAGTTAGGTCGCTACGCTCAGTACTGTGTTTTCACTCTAAAGAGAGTTATTAATTATGTTTAAGTTCGAAGCTGAAGTACGTACAGAAAAGGGTAAAGGTGCGAGCCGCCGCCTACGTCATCAGAAGAAATTCCCTGCGATCGTTTACGGTGGCAACCAAGAGCCTGTATCAATCGCACTTGACCACCCAGTGGTTGTTAACCAAATGGACAAGCCTGAGTTCTACGAAGGCATCATCCTGGTTATCGATGGCCAAGAAGTAAAAGTTAAGCCACAAGACATCCAGCGCCACGCGTTCAAGCCAAAAGTTGAGCACATGGACTTCATCCGCATCTAATCGCATTTGCGATCATGATGAGATGAGAGAAGGCGCCTTTGTGGCGCCTCAGATTGCTGACGAACCCCGCCTTTTTAGGCGGGGTTCTTTTTGATAAGCGGCCGTAGGCCGCGATCGCGATATTTTTTTGTTAGAGAGTGGTCGCTACCGACCAACGCCCAAATTGGCGGATAGA
>NZ_RSAM01000025.1:0-4284 GCF_009377945.1 Salinivibrio sp. VYel1
TAAAGCAAGAGAAGAGTTTCAAAGCCGGCATTCAACGCAAGCGAATGATGTGCGCGATGGACCAAGAGTACCTCGCGACCGTGCTGGGAAGCCTTTCATGACGGGGATGTTCATGCGTTTTCCGTGATAGCTAAAACCGTTGTGGTGCAGCCATTTGTTCATGCCAGCAACGGAGTAGCGCACACCAAACTGACTCTGCACATACGCGACAATCTGGTGGGTGTGGGAGTAGGTGTGTTCGGTCAAATGCTCAATCAAGGCCAATGCTTGAGGAGCGGACAAATGACTGCTTGAGCCACCATTCTCGGGCTTGAGTTTTTCAGCAGTTGCGTAGTCTTCAAGATGACGCCGTACTGTTGTTTCGTTAATACGCAATGCTTGAGAAATCATCGCAGCGCTCCAACCTTCAGACGCGAGTAACACTGCTTTGATACGATCGCGCACTCGCCCATCACGAGTCGTCCCATGTTGGCGGTCGAGTTCAAGCTTCTGCTGTTTGGTTAAAGTCACTTTCATAGGTAGGAATCATGATCCTGTTTCTACGTAAAATCAAGCATCTTCAATGATCACGGGTATATCTTGCGATATTTATAAGACAATGCGTACCTGTAACGACTACGGCTTTAAAGATCAAATCACTCGCTCTGGTTTATCAATACCATCGAATATCGCAGAGGGCGAAGAAAGAGAGTCTGTTAAAGACCAACTGAGATTTCTCAATATTGCAAAGTCGTCAACGGCGGAGCTCATTACTCAAATTTATATAGGCATAGAGATTGGATATATAGAAAAAACGGCAGGGTTATCATGGATAAATGATGCTGAAACCATTGCAGCGAGTATCGGGCGACTATCCAAAACAAAGCAAACGCGGATAAACGAAGATCCCGCTGACTATATGCACCCCGATAACTAGTCTTTTTCTGTATTCTGTATTCCGTAATCATTGAATCAAACTTATGAACTCAAATTTAAAAGAACACTACACACACCCCCCCATCCCCCCAATGGCAGCCGATGACGAAATCGACCTCCGTGAGCTTTTCGCTGCTCTATGGCAAGGCAAATGGCTGATCATCGCGATCACCTTTGTATTTGCCGTGGGTGGGGTGGGGTATTCATTATACCTCCCCAATACCTACAAATCTGAGGCTTTACTAGCCCCTGCCAATGAGCAAGGCGGTGGTGGCTTGGCCAGTATGGCCGGACAGTTGGGTGGCTTAGCGTCGTTAGCGGGGGTTAACCTTGGCAGCGGTGGCGGCAGTGAAACTCAAATAGCGCTCGCCACGCTAAAATCGCGCCAGTTTATTAGCGAATTTGTACATGCTAATCAGCTGGAAGTACCGCTAATGGCGACAACAGGCTGGGATCGAGAAACGGGCGAATGGCAAATCGATCCCGAGCGTTATAACCCTGAAACAAAAACTTGGTTAAAGCCTGAAGGCGATCGGGTAAACAAACCGGCAGCCCCCACCGACTGGGAGCTTTACAAAGCGTTTTCTGAGTTGCTGGCGATTAACGAGCAAAAAGATAATGGCTTAGTGACCATTAGCTTTGAGTCAGAATCGCCAATACTGGCACAACGCGTGACTGAAAAGTTGGTGGCCGCGATTAACGCGCGCATGAAAGCCGACAAACTGCAAGAAACCAACACCAATATCGCCTACTTGCGCCAACAGCTAGAAAACACCAACCTCACCCAAATGCAGAATGTGTTCTACCAACTGATTGAGGAGCAAACCAAAAGCTTGATGCTTGCCGAAGTGCAAGACGAATTTGTGTTCAAAACCGTCGACCCGGCCATCGTCCCCGAAGAAAAAGCCGGCCCGAAACGGGCATTGATTTGTGTGCTGGCAACGCTACTTGGCGGCATGCTAGGGGTAGCGATTGTGTTAGTGAGATTTGCGTTTAGAAGAGATGAAGATGAAGACTAGAAACTAGGAAGAGCCCCGATGCGAGCACGAGGCTGCTTTCTCTAGTATCTAAGATCTTTTTTCAGGAAATTAACATGAAAATACTAGTCACAGGCGGCGCTGGCTTTATTGGCTCTGCGGTTATCCGCCATATTATTCAGCACACCAGCGATAGTGTGATTAACCTCGATAAACTGACATATGCGGGCAACCTGGAATCGTTAGCACCAGTCTCTGAAAGCGATCGCTACGCCTTTGAGCAAGTGGACATTTGTAATCGTGCCGAGCTTGATCGCGTCTTTGCCGAGCATCAACCCGATGCGGTGATGCATCTAGCGGCTGAGTCGCACGTTGATCGCTCAATCGACGGCCCCGCAGCGTTTGTCGAAACCAATATTGTGGGTACCTATACCCTATTAGAAGCGACCCGCGAGTATTGGAACCAGCTGGACGACAGTGCTAAACAAGCGTTTCGTTTTCATCATATCTCCACCGATGAAGTGTATGGCGACCTGCCGCATCCGGATGATGTTAAACAGGGGGCGGAATCAGCGAATGAGCCGCTGCCGATGTTCCTAGAAACCACACCCTATGCACCTTCAAGCCCTTATTCAGCTTCTAAAGCCTCAAGTGATCATTTGGTTCGTGCTTGGATGCGCACTTATGGTTTACCAACCATAGTCACCAATTGTTCCAATAACTACGGCCCTTATCATTTCCCTGAAAAGCTGATCCCGCTGGTTATTTTAAATGCTTTAGCAGGTAAAGCATTACCTATCTACGGCAAAGGCGACCAAATTCGTGATTGGCTATATGTCGAAGACCATGCTCGAGCGCTCTATAAAGTCGTCACGGAAGGCGAAGTCGGTGAAACCTATAACATAGGCGGTCACAATGAAAAGAAAAACGTTGAGGTAGTCGAAGCGATTTGTGAAATTCTAGACACATTAGTCCCGAAAATGACCTCCTATGCCGAGCAAATTACGTATGTGCAGGATCGTCCTGGGCATGACCGTCGTTATGCGATTGACTCCAGTAAAATGCAACAAGTGCTAGGCTGGACACCGGTCGAGACCTTTGAAACCGGGTTGAAAAAAACGGTGCAATGGTATTTAGACAATCAAACCTGGTGTCAACATGTTCAGAATGGTAGTTACCAAGTTGAACGTCTAGGTGTTGCTTTAGCGGAGAGTAAATAATGAAAGGTATTATTCTAGCGGGTGGGTCAGGCACACGTTTGTTCCCGATCACAATGGGTGTATCCAAACAGCTGCTACCCGTTTACGATAAACCAATGATCTACTATCCGCTATCTGTGTTGATGCTAGCGGGTATTCGTGAGATTTTGATTATCACCACCCCTGAAGATCAAAATAGCTTTCAGCGCTTGCTCGGTGATGGTAGCCAATTTGGTATTCAGCTTGAATACGCAGTGCAAGAATCACCTGACGGCCTTGCGCAAGCCTTTATCATCGGTGAAGAATTTATTGGCGACTCGTCAGTCTGTTTAGTCTTGGGTGACAATATCTTCTATGGTCAATCGTTTAGTGAACAGCTAAAACGCGCAAGTGAATTGACATCACAGGGTCTAGCGACAGTGTTTGGTTACCAGGTAAAAGATCCAGAGCGCTTTGGTGTGGTGGAATTTGATGGTGAGATGAAAGCCATTTCCATTGAAGAGAAGCCGATACAGCCAAAATCTGATTATGCGGTCACAGGGCTGTATTTTTATGACAACCGTGTAGTGGAGTGGGCGAAACAAGTCGAGCCATCTGAACGTGGTGAGTTGGAAATCACCACTTTAAATCAAATTTACCTACAAGATGGTTCTCTGAATGTAGAGCTGCTTGGTCGCGGCTTTGCCTGGCTAGATACGGGTACTCACGAAAGTTTACACGAAGCTTCGTCGTTTGTTCAGACTATAGAGAATGTCCAAGGCCTTAAAGTCGCGTGCTTAGAAGAGATTGCTTGGAGGAATCAGTGGCTGGCAGATGAAGAACTATTGAATATTGCTGAACCTATGATGAAAAATGAGTATGGACAATATTTGGGGCGTTTAGTACATGAGAAACAAAAAAGATAGTGCAGTGATGAAAGTGTTGATTACTGGCTCTCATGGTCAAGTTGGTCACTGTTTGGTCTCGAAATTGTCGCAACGTAATGATATTGAAGTTGTTGCTTATGATCGCGAACAGTTGGATATAACAAATGAACAACAGGTTAAGGCTGTCATCGCCGAGCTTAACAGGGCGAGCGCATGAGTGTTTATTTTTCAACCATCGCCGGTATGCCTGCGGCTAAAACCTTTTCTAAGAAACTGGGATTCATGAGACAGCGCTTCTGTTTGGCCACCAAGCTGATCTTGGTCGGC
>NZ_RSAM01000026.1:0-3168 GCF_009377945.1 Salinivibrio sp. VYel1
CTTTAAATGTATCGATATCCACGGTATCTATCCCGAACTATTTTAGAATCGGCCTATATGATCACAGCCAGAGGTGATCGTCAAACCGATCCTTTTTTGGTCAAAAAACGTTCGCGATCTCGCCCTGATTAAACTTTGTCCATTCATCGTTTGAAACAACCAAAGAATGGAGGAATTCCAGTTCGTCTTCCTTGGCTAGTCTTATTTCTACTTCCATATATTCCTTAATACTTCTCGATTCTTTGTTGCAACCTAACACGGAGCACACCGAGGTACTTTAACTTTAGTGCCTCAGAGTGACGCGAACTGTTATAAATTAGCTCGGACAAACTGCTCAACACTAAGATGCCGTCCCTTGCTTTGGTAGTGCCCACCTAAGGCGTAGGCCATCTTTTCTAGCGGAGCATTGTCATAACCAAAATCTTGAATCTCTCGAATGTAGCGTTCTATGAAACCTTGAGGCGCGAGCTCACGCCATTGCAGCACATGAACCAACTCATGGAAGTGAAGCAGGAGATCGAGTGCAACTTTTTTCTTGACGTAATAAGTATCGTTATAGGTAATACCGTCCACGTCCATGTCGATAAAGTCTCCTAAACCAGCGTCCCGAAGTCCTGGAAAATCAGGCTTTGGGAGTTCGTCGGTAACAACGAAGAATGCTGTCTTCAGAAATCCAGGCGAGTAGAAACCATTGAAATGTTCTTCAAGGACAGAGCAAGACCGACGCACTTCTCTATGTGAGAAATTCACCTGATGTATCCAACCCTCTATCTCTTCGATCATTACTCCTCCATTTATAATGATTAGCTCAGCTGCGGCCGCTGCGTAGCACTGGAAAACAGCTGCTTGTTTAATAAAGCAACGAGCTTGTTTAACACCCAAATAAAGTGTCGGCTGCACGATATTTATTCTTATTTGTTATGTGTTTGAGCTTAAAGGGAGCTCCATTTCAACCAACCCTTTGACTTCTGATGTCCTAACAAAGCCTTTGGACTCATACAGCTTGATTGCTGGGTTTTCACTAAACACACGCAGAACTAACAGAGTAGATTGACGATTAAATGCATGCCTAACAACTAAATCAAGACATTTAGACCCAATACCTTTACCTGAAACTTCGGTAAAAGTTGAAGATCCCTCAGGAAGGTCGTATTAGCACTATAGCTAAAACGCACTACACCAACACGAGTACGATCCAGTAGAACCGCGTAGTTATCTAGATCTTCCCAACTGTCCAGAAACTGATTGTGGTCCCAGACTATCTCACGAGCTTGATAGTAACTTGCCATATTTGTCTTCGTTAAAGACTCTGCGAATAAGGGGTCATTACCAATCTCAAACTGTCCTTCCATGCTTTGCCCTCTGGTTATACGTAACGCTACCAGCATGCGCGCCTTTGTAGTGGAGGCGAAGCCGCAACGAAAAAGGCGTCGCCGTGCCTGGCCTGGTTATGTATCATTCGTGACTCTTGAGCCAGACCGACAGCGCATTTTTTAGATACTGATCTGGCTCTGGCATTGGATGTGACTTACCTGGCTTTGTTTTCCGTTCGTGGTCACGATAGTTTCTTTCAATTTTTGCCCAGTCCTTTGGGTAGAGCTCCTTAAACTTAGCGACGAGGTCATCAGGGGAACGGCTTCCTTCCAACTGTTCGACTGTAGCACCTATTTTTTCATCTTTTTTAGTGATTACGGCCATACTTTAAATTCTCCCAAAGAGGCTTAGGTTAGCGGCCCACCAAAGGCCACGAGACTTGTTCCCAGCGCCTGACTTACGTCAATTACTGAAGTGACAGCACATTTTGCGAATGTTGTTGCTTTTCTCATATTGTTATCCTCCTTCTCAGGACCATGGCCTGAGTCCAATGTTGTTAGCATGCGATTTTTTACGTACGACAAAACCACCAACATAAGACAGACAACTGAGAACAAAACAAGCATGGGTGGATTCGAACCTCCGCCACTAACCGCTAACCTAAGCTTCCTGAAACATAACGCTTGGGTCAGGTTCGCCGTAGGCGTCACCTGGGCCCGATTGTTAGCTGCAAATTATACACAAATCTCGACTATACGATTTTCACCTGTATCGAGAGTTTCCGATTTAATATATCCCTTTTTCTCCATGTCTTTGATGAGCTTCATGAAGGTTTTATACTCAGTGTTAGTTACACGAAAGCTTGGATCGATGGCTTTCATTTTGTCATTCGCAACAGAAACATTGTTTGGAAGTTTACTCTGATTCATATTGCGCACGGCCTGAACGAAAAGCCTTTCTATTTTGCTAGTGATTTTTGGTGTTGTTTCAGGACAGAAGTCTTCTAGGAAAAGAAGATTGTCAAAGGATTTCGTGAGAATTGCACGATCTTTGTCTGATTTTTTGCAGACCAACCATACTTCTTTCCCAAACTTTCTTAGTTTATCTGCGACAACGGTAAAGTCAGAATCGCTGGTCATAAAGCAATAGCGATCTATTCTTGGGTTGTTCTGATAAAGAGTTTCAAAAGCATCTAAACTCAGCAGTAAATCTGCACGATTTTTCTCGCTTCCGATCTTTGGCGTGTCGATTATATTGAAGTTGTGCTCAACAATCTGATTTTTGAGCGTTTTCTTTGCTGCGTTCTGATTCCCATATGCTGCTTTTATTGCAAAGATACAGTTGTAATCTTCGTCTGTGCTTAAGAATGAATTCATCACATCTTCTAGAACAAACTCAGATGAGGCGACATTTTCCATGTCAATATAAACAGCAATATTTAAATTTTGTTTTCGCATGTTACTCCATACTATGTTTTTGCAGCTAATGCCGTAATCAGCGTGGCTGCGCAGCAGTCCGCTGCTTTGCCTTGTTAGCTGTGGCTTCGGACGCTCTATTGATTAAATATTCTCTAATCAATACTAACTCATTCACCTGAAGTATTTCTCTGACTCTATTTTTAACTTCAACTACGGTGGAATATTCATCTTTTACTTTTACCTCACCAATCCCCATTAGATTGCTGAATACATCATACATTTCTTCTAGAGCCTTAGTTCTTGTCTCGTCCACGGAAAACGCATGAACATCTCCGTCATGAAAGGCTTCCCAGCACGGTCGCGAGGTACTCTTGGTCCATCGCGCACATCATTCGCTTGCGTTGAATGCCGGCTTTGAAACTCTTCTCTTGCTTTA
>NZ_RSAM01000027.1:0-2597 GCF_009377945.1 Salinivibrio sp. VYel1
CTTGACGTTAGCTGCAGAAGAAGCACCGGCTAACTCCGTGCCAGCAGCCGCGGTAATACGGAGGGTGCGAGCGTTAATCGGAATTACTGGGCGTAAAGCGCATGCAGGCGGTTTGTTAAGTCAGATGTGAAAGCCCGGGGCTCAACCTCGGAACCGCATTTGAAACTGGCAGGCTAGAGTCTTGTAGAGGGGGGTAGAATTTCAGGTGTAGCGGTGAAATGCGTAGAGATCTGAAGGAATACCAGTGGCGAAGGCGGCCCCCTGGACAAAGACTGACGCTCAGATGCGAAAGCGTGGGTAGCAAACAGGATTAGATACCCTGGTAGTCCACGCCGTAAACGCTGTCTACTTGGAGGTTGAGGTTTAGACTTTGGCTTTCGGCGCTAACGCATTAAGTAGACCGCCTGGGGAGTACGGCCGCAAGGTTAAAACTCAAATGAATTGACGGGGGCCCGCACAAGCGGTGGAGCATGTGGTTTAATTCGATGCAACGCGAAGAACCTTACCTACTCTTGACATCCAGAGAACTTTCCAGAGATGGATTGGTGCCTTCGGGAGCTCTGAGACAGGTGCTGCATGGCTGTCGTCAGCTCGTGTTGTGAAATGTTGGGTTAAGTCCCGCAACGAGCGCAACCCTTATCCTTGTTTGCCAGCACGTAAAGGTGGGAACTCCAGGGAGACTGCCGGTGATAAACCGGAGGAAGGTGGGGACGACGTCAAGTCATCATGGCCCTTACGAGTAGGGCTACACACGTGCTACAATGGCAGATACAGAGGGCAGCGAAGCTGCGAAGTGGAGCGAATCCCTTAAAGTTTGTCGTAGTCCGGATTGGAGTCTGCAACTCGACTCCATGAAGTCGGAATCGCTAGTAATCGTGGATCAGAATGCCACGGTGAATACGTTCCCGGGCCTTGTACACACCGCCCGTCACACCATGGGAGTGGGCTGCACCAGAAGTAGATAGCTTAACCTTCGGGAGAGCGTTTACCACGGTGTGGTTCATGACTGGGGTGAAGTCGTAACAAGGTAGCCCTAGGGGAACCTGGGGCTGGATCACCTCCTTACTGACGCTATTGTTGCGAGTGTTCACACAGATTGTATAGGTTGAAGCATTAAAGAGGATGTGTTCCCAAACATATCAGCGTGTCCCATTCGTCTAGAGGCCTAGGACACCGCCCTTTCACGGCGGTAACAGGGGTTCGACTCCCCTATGGGACGCCATTGGGTTGTTAGCTCAGTTGGTAGAGCAGTTGACTTTTAATCAATTGGTCACAGGTTCGAATCCTGTACAACCCACCATTTCTCAGACGCGGGGCTATAGCTCAGCTGGGAGAGCGCTTGCATGGCATGCAAGAGGTCGGCGGTTCGATCCCGCCTAGCTCCACCAAGTCTGAAAGATGGGCGATTAGCTCAGTTGGGAGAGCACCTCCCTTACAAGGAGGGGGTCACTGGTTCGAGCCCGGTATCGCCCACCATTTTCTCTGCAAGAGAAAAGCACTACAACAAAATGGGGCTATAGCTCAGCTGGGAGAGCGCCTGCCTTGCACGCAGGAGGTCAGCAGTTCGATCCTGCTTAGCTCCACCATTTTACTCTTTGTTTTTACAGCAGTTGACGCCTGTTGCGATGAGTGCTGTCTGAAAGCAAAAAATAAAGTGGTTTATCGTATTGATAGAATCACATGCTCTTTAACAATCTGGAAAGCTGACAAGTCATTCTTAAAGAATGACAGTAAAGTTCTCAATCAGTGACAGAAATGTCACTCACACAATCAAGTGTGCTTGGGCTTTGTCTTATTTGATAAGCAAAGTCTCTATTTTGAGTCCGGCAAAAACAAAACCTTAATTGGTTGATGATTCAACACTGAGTGGTTTTGCGACGCAGATTTCTTTTTTAGACAATCTCGCCGTAAATAAAACCTCTTGGGGTTGTATGGTTAAGTGATTAAGCGTAGACGGTGGATGCCTTGGCAGTCAGAGGCGATGAAGGACGTACTAACCTGCGAAAAGCGATGGTGAGCTGGTAAGAAGCATTTGAGCCATCGATGTCCGAATGGGGAAACCCACCTGCATAAGCAGGTATCTTAGCGTGAATATATAGCGCTAAGAGGCGAACTCGGGGAACTGAAACATCTAAGTACCCGAAGGAAAAGAAATCAATTGAGATTCCGGCAGTAGCGGCGAGCGAACCCGGAGCAGCCCTTAAGCGGCTTAGGCGTTAGGTGAACAGGTTGGAAAACCTGGCAATAAAGGGTGATAGCCCCGTAACCGACGGCGCCTTAGTCGTGAAAACGAGTAGGACGGGACACGTGATATCTTGTCTGAACATGGGGGGACCATCCTCCAAGGCTAAATACTCCTGACTGACCGATAGTGAACCAGTACCGTGAGGGAAAGGCGAAAAGAACCCCTGTGAGGGGAGTGAAATAGAACCTGAAACCGTCTACGTACAAGCAGTGGGAGCCTCCTTTGTGGGGTGACCGCGTACCTTTTGTATAATGGGTCAGCGACTTAATGTTAGTAGCAAGGTTAACCGCATAGGGGAGCCGTAGGGAAACCGAGTCTTAACTGGGCGAGTAGTTGCTAGCATTAGACCCGA
>NZ_RSAM01000028.1:0-1596 GCF_009377945.1 Salinivibrio sp. VYel1
TCAGACTGCTGACAAAGGTCTAGCTTTCGAGCTAGACCTTTGATCTAATAGGAGTGTCGCAATAGGGATGCTCCGGTATGCTTCAAGAACCTTCTCCACACCAATATGAACTTGAAATGGTGACGATGGAACAACTTGTTCCCAAAGACCATCTTGTTCGTAAAATCGACCGTGCCATCGACTTCGAGTTTATTCGAGATGAAGTCGCCCACCTTTATTGCAAAGACAATGGCCGCCCACCGATTGACCCCGTTCGCTTGTTTAAAATTATCCTGCTTGGCTATATCTTCGGCATCAAAAGCGAGCGTCAGCTTGTTAAAGAAATTGAAGTCAACGTTGCTTATCGTTGGTTCTTGCGTATGTCGCTGACAGAGAAGGTCATCCATGCGTCTACGCTGAGCCAAAATCGTATTCGTCGCTTTAATGGCACGGATGTCTTCGAACGCATATTCAACCATATTGTGGTTCAAGCCATGGAGAAGGGCTTAGTCGCAGGGCAAGAGTTGTATACCGATAGCACGCACCTTAAAGCCAGTGCGAACAAAAATAAGCATGTGAATAAACTGCGCCCGGTGAGCGCCGGCGCTTACCTAGAGATGTTGGATGAAGACATCGTCAGTGACCGCAAAGCAGAAGGAAAAAAGCCGTTCAAGGACGCGCCATTAAAGACGGACGTCAAAAACACAAAAGTGAGTACGACTGACCCTGAAAGTGGTTTTATGACCAGAGATAATAAGCCCCAAGGCTTCTTCTATCTTGACCATAGGACCGTTGATGGCAAGCACGGTATCATCGTTGATACGTATACAACCCCAGGGAATGTCAACGACTCACAACCGTATATCCGTCGCCTTGACCACACACTCGCGCAATTTAACCTCAATCCTATCGCCGTGGGCATCGATGCTGGCTACTTCACGGCACCGGTTGCCGAATCCTTAGAGCGTCGCAGCATTCTTGGCGTATTCGGCTATCGTCGCCCTTCTCGAACGAAGAATACGTTCAAGAAAAAACACTTCACATACGATAAGAAAACCGACACATATCGCTGCCCCAAAGGGCAAACGCTTATCTATAAAACAACCACAAGAGCCGGCTATCGTACTTATCACTCAGACCCAAAGCAGTGTGCGTTCTGTCCGGTTAGAAACGACTGTACGCAAAGTAAGACCATGCAAAAGGTCATCACGCGTCATCTTTACACTGATGCCGTAGAGCGTGCCAATGAAATGCGACTGTCTCGTTATGGCAAAAAGATATACAAGCGACGAAGTGAGACTGTGGAGCGAAGCTTCGCCGACGCCAAGCAGCATCATGGACACCGCTACGCACGCTTCCGAGGGCTTGCAAATGTGCAAATGCAATGCTGGCTGGCGGCGGCTGCTCAAAACATCAAGAAGATAGCGTTAGTGGTGAGCTATCTAAGAAAATGTGGCTTTAACATGGCGGATATAAGGCAAATACTGGCTTCTATCCGCCAATTTGGGCGTTGGTCGGTAGCGACCACTCTCTAACAAAAAAATATCGCGATCGCGGCCTACGGCCGCTTATCAAAAAGAACCCCGCCTAAAAAGGCGGGGTTCGTCAGCAATCTGA
>NZ_RSAM01000002.1:0-290542 GCF_009377945.1 Salinivibrio sp. VYel1
GCTTGATTGTATTGCTTCCAATTGCTGATTTTGTACTTGGCGTTGCTCATCATCGGTGACCTGTTTGAGGCTTTGATGATCTGATCGCAGCTCGGATGATAAGTTCAATGATTTAGGAAACAACGCCGATGAAAATCGCTAGTGTTGATAACTTTCGTTTTTATGACATGCTCCATAGTTGTGCCAGTATCTTAGCCATGAATGGCGCGAGTTTGCTTGAAATCTGTCAGAAATCCCGATAGAACAGAGCTTCGGTTTTGTTGCTTGTGGCGGAAATAAGCTTTAACTGTTGATCGTACCGTTTGTCATCGTAGAGGTGGAAAAGTGTGGTGCAAGCTGGCCTAAAAACTGTCTAGCCTTCTGAAAGTAAAATAACAGCTATTACATTTGTCGTACTCGCTTGTTAAACTGACACAATATCAAATTATCTTCTTTCTCTCTGAATCATGGCTAGATCAAACATAGAACAGCAACAGGAAGTGGAAATCAATGAGACCAAAAAACCGGTAGGTTATCTCCATCTGGTATTTGAGTTGGATTGGGCTGTAGGGAGAGTAGTAGCAACATTACTCAACGTATGCTTGTTTATAATTTTAGTGGGGGTGGCCCTGTTATCCTTATGGTTGGAGCTGAACAATATTTTCGAACATCAAGAGGGCCTATCCGACATATCAACTATCGAGTCTTTGTTCGTAATTTTAGCTCTAGTTCTTTTAAGGCGATATCTCTTCTACACACGTCAAACTAGTGAGCGTTGGTGGAATATTCTATCCATGCCTTTAATCTGGTATGGCAGATTTGTACTATTCGTCTGGTTGGCTGTTAGTGTTGTCGCTTTCTCTGATTTGCTAGATGGGACAGAGTATCTAAACTGGGCATTCCTTCATGGTGAAAACTATAGTCAGATGCTTGCGTTTGCTTGCATGCTATTAAGCCTATACATAGCAGTACCCAGCAAAAATAAAAGGGTAAATGAACTTGACTCTCAAGCTCTAAATAGAGATGACAGTAACGATAAGAACAATGCAACTTCGCAGGAGCAACCCCAAAAATCAACGTCGGGTATCTAGAATGCTACTAAAAAATACCTTTATTATTACTCTTGGTCTATTGCTAGTACCAGCAATCACTTCAGCAAGTCCTCCTCCACTAGCTGATAGTTGCGCTGAGTTAATCAACATATACGTGTCCAAGAATGAAAAGCACCTGCTGGCAGCTCAAACTACTTCGTTATCCGAAAGCTTAAGAGCAGGCTACTGCTTGGGCGTGATAGAGCAATACGCAAAAGGTGACTATCACTGTCGCTCTGATTGGTTTAAGCGAGCGGAATTTATTGCGAAATACTCTCTTGAGGAAAATCCACCATCTGAAAGCAAGTTGTTGAGGTTGTCTTGTGAAATATGATGGATTGTCACCTCCTGACGCGATAAGAGCGTTGTTTTCTGTTGAACTTTCCGAGCACAAGTCATTTAAAGACCTTGTTTACCCTCTTGTACGAAGTAAAAATTTTCTTCTCGTGCACAGAGAAACGATGGGGATTGGTTCAGAGAAAAAACACTTGCTCATTGCACGCGAAAGTCTAAATAAGTTTCACAATGCAGTGTTGCTGCAAGGCTTTTTTGCTGACAGTAAACGCGTTAAAGCTATCTTTACCGATAGTAGTAAACGGATGGAAGCTGCCGAGTTTTTAGACGTTACTTTAGCTGGTAGACAATCCATTGTTGGCATAGGAATCCAATCTGAAGCACTGGATAAGTTGATTAGCGCAATGAAATCGAGTATTTCGTTGTCTGAAACTCGTCTACCAAATCCATTCCATGAGCTCCCACAATTATCGATTGGTAATGTCACCAGTGTTATGCAAGCTTTGCTAGCTCAAAGTGCTGTATTGACTGATGGCGAAACCATGATGCTACATTACTTAAATGGTGAGCTTGAAAGGGCTTATGAAGCAGCATCTTTACTTCAAACTGAACACCCTGTTCTATCCAAATATCAGTCACTGATAATCCAGCAATACCTTGAAGCGAACGAGTTCGATAATTTATTGGACGATTTATTAAATTAGCTGTTGCGAGTGCAGTGCACTCAATCATGCTTTTCTTAGTTCATCAAGAAGAGCAAGAATGACATCAACAAAACAGCTTATTGATACATTCTAGTCTCATATCCCACTGTGCCAGGTTAAGCGTGCTTTCGAAATTGAAAGGTCACTTAAATCGGGGGGCTCTATCTAGTCTAGGAGGGAAGAAGGTTCGCGCTTCCTCGACCTTTATAAGGTTCAGGTTAGGAAGAGGGCTTCGATTTGCTTGGCAGGATAACTCAGATGGACTACACCCTAGAGCGATAACAACTAGGCAAGAATTTGAGCGAACTAGCAAGCAAATTCATGAGTCTAGCTTTAAATAAGGAAATCAGAATATGGCTAAGAAAATAACACCAGCTAGCAATGCGTCCAATATCCCAAATGCAAATAAAGGCTCCAATGGAACTAACCGTCAGTACGACCAGAGTCAGGGTAATCGTGGTAAACAGATGAACCCTAACAATAAAGGGAATAAATAATATGCCAGATCCGAGTGAAATGTCTCAAGATGAGCTTGATATCTGGTCAGATATCAACAACCCAAATAACGACGCAGATATGGATGATTGGGCTGATGCCCACAATCCTAATAATGATGATTACTTGGGTGACGATGAGTAGCTAGAAAACGGCCATAGTCAGGTTGACTGTGGCCGGATTTACACTTTTGTGCTTGGCGATTACTGAAGCCTCTAAATTGCAGGTTGCTTGTAACCTCAACAATGCGATCAACTAGCATTACTTCCAAAGCCAGCGGTCGGCTCGTTCTTCGAGCATATCGCAGTAGATATCACTTTCTTGGTGCACGGTTTCTACCGCAAAGGTGCGCCGATTGACGCGCATGTAGGTCACCGTGTAGGTATCGCACGGGTCGAGCGCTTCGATTCACCCCCGTGACTAAGAGGGAAAGAAAACGTTTTGCAGTGCGATGAGTTAGCCGTAGTTGTGGAAGGCTTGTCGCTCTGATCGCAAATTGAAAGGGAGAAACACTGTTAGGCTGAGTTGGTTCGGAATGAACATCGACAAGCTGGAAAATAGCGCGGAACGTTTTCTATGTCCCTAAACGCAAAAAAGCCCACATGATGTGGGCTTTTTAATATGGCTGGGGTACCAGGATTCGAACCTGGGAATGACGAGATCAAAACCCGTTGCCTTACCGCTTGGCGATACCCCAGTAGGCGTTGCCTAACTTGGTGCGGAGAGAGGGACTTGAACCCTCACGTCCTTTCGGACACTAGCACCTGAAGCTAGCGCGTCTACCAATTCCGCCACCTCCGCAAAAGGTGGGTAACTCGGCAATAAAAAACGCTGCCAAATTACAAAAATACATGGTGGCTACGACGGGATTCGAACCTGTGACCCCATCATTATGAGTGATGTGCTCTAACCAACTGAGCTACGTAGCCACGCTATAAGGCAAAAGCCTTAAGACGGAACGGATTATGCGGATCGAGAGCCTGAGCGTCAAGTATGGCTACCCATTTTTTTATGATTTTCATCTCGTTGGCTGCAATATTCACCAGTTTGTGCTGATTTTGCCAACAGTATGCGTACAAGGCATGCTCTGGACAGTGGTGAGGTCAGCTGTAAGACAAAAAAGCCAGCCCGTAGGCTGGCTCAAGATCATCAGGGTGGGGTCTCGACAACACACCCATGGCGCTTAACGCTTGCGCGTTAAACGTTGAAACGGAAGTGAATGACATCGCCGTCTTTAACAATGTACTCTTTGCCTTCCAGACGCCACTTACCGGCATCTTTGGCACCGCTTTCGCCATTGTTAGCAATGTAATCATCATAGCCAACGACTTCGGCGCGGATAAAGCCTTTTTCAAAGTCGGTGTGGATTTTACCTGCCGCTTGTGGCGCGGTAGAGCCAATCGGCACTGTCCAGGCGCGCACTTCTTTCACCCCTGCGGTGAAATAGGTATGCAAGGTAAGCAGCTCGTAACCGGCGCGAATAACGCGATTAAGGCCCGGCTCTTCAAGGCCCATTTCATCCAAGAACGCGGCCGCTTCTTCGGCGTCCAGCTCGGCAATTTCGCCTTCAATTTCGGCGCACACAGCCACCACGGTCGCGCCTTCTTGGGCGGCGATGTCGCGCACTTGATCCAAATATGGGTTATTTTCAAAGCCATCGTCGTTAACGTTGGCAATGTACATGGTGGGCTTGAGCGTCAAGAAGTTAAGATATTGCACCGCAGCGGCTTCTTCTTTGCTCAGTTCGACTGAGCGCAACATGTTGCCTTCTTCTAGCACAGGCAGCAGTTTTTCCAATACCGTCAGCTCAAACTTGGCGTCTTTATCTCCACCTTTGGCTTTTTTAGCGTTGCGCTGCATCGCGCGCTCACAGCTTTCTAGGTCGGCGAGCGCCAATTCGGTGTTAATCACGGCAATGTCATCAGCAGGATCGACTTTGCCCGACACATGGACAATATTGTCATTTTCAAAACAGCGCACCACATGGCCAATGGCGTCGGTTTCACGGATGTTGGCCAGGAATTTGTTACCCAGGCCTTCACCGCGTGATGCACCCGCGACCAAGCCGGCGATATCGACAAACTCCATGGTGGTCGGTAGCACTTTTTGTGGGTTCACAATTTTGGCTAACGCATCCAAGCGCAAGTCAGGCACAGGCACCACGCCCGTGTTTGGCTCGATGGTACAAAATGGAAAGTTAGCGGCGTCAATGCCCGCTTTGGTCAGTGCGTTAAATAGTGTGGATTTACCTACGTTTGGTAGGCCCACGATGCCACATTTAAAACCCATGAGATGGTAACCCTTTAATCAAAATTACTGTGCTTTGAAGGTATGTAAACGATTTTGCGCTTTAGCAAGATCGTCTTTGAGCAGTATTTCAAGGCTGCGAACCGCCTCATCAGTGGCCTGTTCTAACAGACTCTGCTCATTGGCGGGGGCTTTGGTAAGCACATATCCCGCCACCTTATCCTTGTGACCCGGATGGCCAACACCAATCCGGAGTCGATAAAATGATTTATCATTTGCCAGTTTGCTGATGATGTCACGTAGCCCATTATGGCCACCGTGCCCACCACCTTGTTTAAACTTGGCCACACCGGGTGGTAAGTCTAGTTCGTCATGCGCCACCATGATGGCGTCGACGGGAATATTGTAAAAGTTGGCGAGTGCTTGCACGGCCTTCCCGGACAAATTCATGTACGTGGTTGGGATCAACAAACGCAGATCTTGCCCGTGGACATTGATACGGCCCGTCATACCAAAGAATTTTTTTTCTTCTTTTAACGGTGCATTGTGGATCCGCGCAAGCTCTTGCACGACCCAAGCGCCCGCGTTGTGGCGTGTTTGGGCATATTCTGGCCCTGGATTGGCCAATCCAACTAGTAAGCGGATCTGATTACTCACAACGTTTCTCGCTATTTGTCTACTTATCGTAGCCGGTGAGCATCGCGCCCACGCAAAAAGGCGACATATCCTACCATTGTTGTGACTAAAGGGTCGAGCCAGCACCGACAAATGGCAGATAAAAAAACACCCCGCACAAGGGCAGGGCGCTTAGGGGCTGTTGCTGAGGTTAACTCAGTGACGATGGCTAACTTACGAGTTAAACATCGCAGAGATAGACTCTTCGTTGCTGATGCGGCGAATCGCCTCAGCGAGCATGCCAGAGAGCGTTAATTGCGATACGCGGCCAGTGGCCTGGATCTCAGCGCTCAATGGGGTGGAGTCTGTTACCACGATTTCATCAATCACAGACTCAGCGATATTTTTCGGGGCATCGCCAGAGAAAACCGGGTGAGTGGCGTAAGCGAAGACGCGCTTAGCCCCGCGGTTTTTCAAGGCTTCGGCGGCTTTACACAGGGTGCCACCGGTATCAATCATGTCATCAACGATGATGCAGTCACGCCCTTCAACGTCGCCAATCAAGTGCATCACTTGTGAGACGTTGGCACGTGGACGACGCTTATCGATAATGGCGATGTCAGTGTCATCCAGCAGCTTCGCGGTTGCACGCGCGCGAACCACGCCGCCAATGTCAGGAGACACAACCACAGGGTCTTCCAGGTTCTTCGCCAGCATGTCTTCAAGCAGAACAGGGGTACCAAAGATGTTATCGACCGGTACGTCGAAGAAGCCTTGGATTTGTTCAGCGTGAAGATCCACCGTAAGGACGCGGTCAACACCCACGTTAGAAAGGAAATCTGCAATGACTTTTGCGGTGATAGGAACACGAGAGGAGCGGACGCGGCGGTCTTGACGGGCATAACCAAAGTAAGGGATCACAGCGGTTATGCGGCCAGCCGATGCACGTCGAAACGCGTCTATCATCACGACCAGTTCCATTAAGTTGTCATTGGTCGGGGCGCAGGTGGACTGGAGGACGAACACGTCACTACCGCGCACATTCTCGTTAATCTGAACGCACACTTCACCGTCAGAAAAACGGCCTACAGTGGCGTCACCCAGTGACATGTAAAGACGGTTTGCGATACGTTGGGCGAGAACGGGTGTCGCGTTACCAGCGAACAGCTTCATATCAGGCACGGTGGAAACCTCGGGTTGCATCCATTTAGTAGTCACTGACCGACGGTTTGTTGCTGCAGCGCATCAAGTAGGGGTGAACGATTCAACCCACGTGCAACAAACCCTGTCAGCCAGTTAGGCATAGTGTCGAGTGTGGCCTGGGCATCTTGTGCAGTGTCAAACTCGGCAAACACGCACGCGCCTGTCCCAGTCATCCTAGACGGCGCGTATTCTAGCAGCCACGAAACAGCCTTATCAACCTCGGGGAATTGTTTACGGGCTATCTTTTCGCAATCGTTTTCGTATTTTTGTGCCATTAGCGCAGAAACTGTGCGCTTTGGCGTGTTTCGTTGCAACTGAGGGTGAGTGAAAATTGCAGCGGTTGAGATAGACACGTCAGGCTTTACCACCAAGTAGTATTTCTCGCGCGGCGCGACGGGCGTAAACACCTCTCCAATGCCTTCTGCTACTGCCGCCTGGCCATAAATGAAAATCGGCACATCTGCACCCAGCGTCAGGCCAAGTTGCGCCAGCGCTTGTTGGCTGACTTGGGTTTGCCACAGATGATTGAGTGCGACCAGCGTGGTGGCCGCATCGGATGACCCACCGCCAAGGCCGCCGCCCATAGGAAGGCGTTTTTCCACGTCAATATGTGCGCCTTGTTGGCATCCCGTATATTGCTGCAACGCTTTCGCGGCTTTGACAATCAAGTTGTCGTTTTCACTGACCCCCTCTATCGCGGGACTGAGGCTGATCGTGCCACTCGCGTTCGGCGTAATAGCTAGTGTGTCGCCATGGTCGAGAAACTGAAACAGGGTTTGCAGCTCATGATAGCCATTGTCGCGACGACCGGTGATGTAGAGAAACAAGTTAAGCTTGGCAGGCGCGGGCCAAAAGGTGGCTTTAGTCATTATCGAGCGTCCAATCAGAAATCATTAACTTAATGGTTTGCTGGCCTTTGGTAAGGGTAATACGTGTGGGTAGCGCAGGCTGCGTGTTAGCGCTGTAGTCTTGATAATCAATGTCCCAGCCCTGCGCTCCTTTGAGGGTCGCGACACGGTTATCTGGCCCAAGCAAAAAGGTGTCTTGCGCGCGCGGTAGGCCAATGAGCCAAGGGGCAAGGGCATCAACAGGCAATGGCGCGCCAGTTAAGTAGGCCATCAGACGCGCAGGATTAGGGTCTTGATAGGTCTTACCTTGGTCATCAATCACGGTCGCGCCTTGGGCATTCATGGTTAGCGACAGCAAGGTGGTGCCGAGAAAATTGGTGAGCCGCAGTTGAGATTGGGCGGGCGAGTGCCGCCAGTACAAATTGGCAGAAAAACGCGTGCTGGGGGCAATAAACGCGACCTTACCCCGTGCGGTGTAGCTATCCACCGATGCCAGGGCGTCGCGATGGCTCTGCCACTCAGTCGTGGGGGCTGGGGCAGTGGCACACCCCGCGAGTAGCGCTAAAAGCAACGCCAAGACGCTCACGCGTAACAAGACGCTCACGCGTAAAGAGGAGAACATCAAACCGAATATCCTTTTTGTTTTGGTCAACCGAGCATGGGTTTCGTCAGCCGACCATGGGTTTGGGTCAGACGACATCAATCGCTGTGTAACGCTACTTTGCCACAAGCGCCGGAATGAGAGAAGCCAGTCAAGCGCTTGGTTGTGTGGAGGAAAGAAAGAAATGTTTGTGGTTGTACACCTTTACATCGATCTCGTGAGGCTTCACATTTCCGTGCCACGAAAATGCTGCGATACAATGTTCGCTTTAATTCGCGGGGGGCATCAAGTAAAATCCTCCGCTCCAATCCTTACTGGTGCTGTCGGTAACAACGCTTCATGAGCCTGTTAGTTCTCGGAATTAATCACAAAACGGCCCCCGTCGAGCTGCGGGAAAAGGTCGCCTTTTCGCCGCAACAACTTGAGCAGGCGTTAGGGCAGCTTTCCGAGCATCCGCAGGTGCGCAGTTGCGTGATCGTTTCAACCTGCAACCGTACTGAGATTTATGCTGAGTTAAACCAGCCGGGTGTGGGGGTATTGGTGGAATGGCTAACGCGCTTTCATCAGCTCAGTAGCGACAGCCTAATGGCCAGCATTTATTACCATGAAGAGCAATCTGCGGTGAAGCACTTGATGCGGGTGGCGTGCGGGTTAGACTCCTTGGTGTTAGGCGAGCCGCAAATACTGGGGCAAGTGAAGCAAGCGTACGCCAGTGCCGGTGACGCGGGAATGATTTCTGGCTCATTGGAGAAATTGTTTCATAAAGCCTTTGCGGTGGCGAAGCGGATCCGTACCGAGACCGAGATTGGCGGCAATGCGGTGTCAGTGGCCTTTGCTGCTTGCACATTGGCGCGCCAGATTTTTGAGTCGTTATCAGACGTAACCACCTTGCTCGTGGGCGCTGGCGAGACCATTGAGCTGGTGGCGAGGCATTTAAAAGAGCACCAATGCAGTCAGATTATTTTTGCTAACCGCACACAATCACGCGCGCAGGCACTTGCCGAGCAATTTGACGCGAAAGTGTCGGGGCTCGATGCCCTTGAAGAGCAACTTTGCCACGCTGACATTGTGATTAGCTCGACGGCGGCGCCTATGCCATTGATTGAAAAGGCGATGGTAGAAAAAGCCTTGAAACAGCGGCGTCACCAACCCATGTTGCTGATTGATATTGCCGTCCCGCGTGACATTGATGAAAACGTGGGCAGTCTCGCGGACGCGTATCTCTACAGCGTGGATGACTTACAGTCGATTGTGGAGCACAACCGCGAGCAGCGAAAACTCGCGGCGATTCAAGCCGAAGCGATTGTGACCGAAGAAAGTGCTGATTTTATGCGCTGGTTACGCTCACGCGAAGCGGTAGACAGTATCAAGCAGTACCGTACACAGTCTGAACACATTAAACAGGCGGAACTGGAGCAAAGTATTCAGGCTCTAGCCAATGGCGCTGACGCAGAAAGCGTATTACGCCAGCTGAGTAACCGTCTGACCAATAAACTGATCCATCCCCCCACGCAGGCGATGCAGCAAGCGGCGCAAAATGGTGAGCCGGATAAACTGGCGGTGATGCGCGTTTGTCTGGGGCTGGACAGTGACAACTAACGAAGAGACATATGAAAGCATCAATATTAGCCAAGCTAGAGTCGCTATCTGAGCGTTACGAAGAAGTTCAGCACCTGCTCGGCACCCCAGACATCATTAATGATCAGAACAAATTCCGCGCGTTGTCGAAAGAGTATTCGCAGCTGGAAGAGGTGATCAAGTGCTTCAGTGAGTTCAAGCAAGCGCAAGAAGACTTGGCTGCCGCAAAAGAGATGGCCAACGAAGACGACGCAGAGATGCGTGAAATGGCGCAAGAAGAAGTCGCGCAGGCTGAACAAACCATTGCATCACTGACCGATCAGCTCCAGATCCTGCTGCTGCCGAAAGACCCGAACGATGACCGCAATTGCTTCCTAGAAATTCGCGCCGGTGCCGGTGGGGATGAAGCCGGGATTTTTGCCGGGGATTTATTCCGCATGTATAGCCGTTATGCTGAGCAGCGTGGCTGGAAACTGGAAATTATTAGTGCCAGTGAAGGGGAGCACGGCGGCTTTAAAGAAGTGATTGCCCGCGTTGCCGGTGAAGGCGCGTATGGTGTGCTTAAGTTTGAGTCTGGTGGTCACCGCGTTCAGCGCGTACCCGCAACAGAGTCACAAGGGCGCGTGCATACCTCGGCGTGTACCGTGGCGATTTTGCCAGAAATTCCAGAAGCGGAAGCCCCAGAGATTAATCCAGCTGATCTGAAAGTGGACACCTTCCGTGCATCCGGTGCCGGTGGTCAGCACGTCAACACCACAGATTCTGCGATTCGTATTACTCACTTGCCGACTGGCACTGTGGTGGAATGTCAGGATGAGCGCTCACAGCACAAAAACCGCGCCAAAGCGATGTCGGTATTGGCAGCACGCTTGATTAAAGCAGAAGAAGAAAAGCGCGCCGCAGAAGAGGCGTCAACCCGTCGTAATCTGCTGGGTTCGGGCGACCGCTCAGACCGGATTCGTACCTATAACTACCCACAAGGTCGGGTGTCAGACCACCGAATCAATCTGACGCTGTACCGTTTGGATGATGTGATGCAAGGCGATCTCAATAGCTTGGTCGACCCGGTGATTCAAGAACACCAAGCAGACCAACTTGCGGCCCTGTCTGAGCAGCAGTAATGACAGCAACGATTAGCGCACTACTGGCCGATAGCACCACAGAGCTGACCGCTTTATCGGGCGGCGCTGCGGCTGTCGACGTGAGGGCCTTACTCTGTCACGTATTAGGGCAGCCAAGCAGTTACCTCTACACCTGGCCTGAGCGCAAACTCACCGCGGCACAATTGGCGCAATTTCGCCAGCTGTTTGCCCGTCGTCTACAAGGCGAACCCGTGGCGTATATTTTGGGTTACCGCGATTTTTGGACGCTACGACTCAGTGTCTCATCCGCAACCTTAATCCCGCGTCCTGAAACCGAGCTGCTGGTGGAACAAGCGCTGGCCGTGCTGCCTGCCACGCCTTGTCGTGTGTTGGATTTAGGCACAGGGACGGGGGCGGTCGCCTTAGCCATTGCCAGCGAGCGGCCTGATGTTACCGTCGTAGGGGTCGATCTAATGCCCGAAGCAGTGGCCTTGGCAAGCCGTAACGCCCACGACAACCGCCTTCCCAATGCCCACTTTATTCAAAGTGACTGGTTCGACGCGCTCAGCGATATGAACCCGTTTGAGGTGATTGTGAGTAATCCGCCGTATATCGACAGCGCTGACCCGCACCTTCAGCAAGGCGATGTCCGCTTTGAGCCGGCCAGTGCCCTGGTGGCGGAAGAAAGTGGCTTGGCCGCGATTCGTCACATCGGCCAAACTGCGGCCACGTATCTGGTCGATGGGGGCTGGCTGATGGTCGAACATGGCTACAACCAAGGCGAAGCGGTGCGGTCTGCATGGAAAGAAGCGGGCTGGCCTGATGCCAAAACCCAACAAGATTACGCTGGGCTCGATAGAATCACCTTGGCACAGCGACTTTAACTGACACTGATAGGAAGCAGGAATCGTTATGATCTACATGGCCCTGAAGCACACCCACTTACTGACCGTGGTTTTAAGTCTCTCATTATTTGTGATCCGGTTTGTCTGGGTAATGCGCGACAGTGAGATGATGAATAAAAAATGGGTCAAGGTCACGCCGCATGTGGTCGATACCCTATTATTGAGCACCGGTGTGGCGCTGATTTTTGTGACCGGGTTTATTCCCTTCACCGAATCTGGCGCGTGGCTCACGGAAAAGCTGACCTGTGTCTTGGCTTACATTGCCTTGGGCTTTGTGGCCTTGCACTACAGCCGAGGTAAATTATTCCGAACGGTAGCCTTTTTAGGCGCATTAGGGTGGGCCTATGCCGCGGCTAACCTTGCACTACTCAAAGTTCCTCACGTAATGGGATAAACATGATGCCATTAACCGATCAACAATTAGACGCGCTGACATTGGCAGAAGGGGCGGCGACCCTGAACCATGCCATCGACTCGTCAGTCGATGTGCATCAGGTTAAAGCGTCACTGGATCGCCTTGCCGACGAAGCGGAGCACCAGCTTGGTGCCGAGCCCGATATGGCATTACGTCTGGATGGCCTGTGCCGTCTGTTTTATCACCAGTGGCAATTCAAAGGCGACATCGAGCAGTATTTTTCATCGGATAACGTCTTTATTAATAAGGTATTAGAGCGAAAAACTGGGATCCCAGCCTCATTGGGCGCTGTCTTTTTATATCTGTGCGAGCGCTTGTCGCTGCCGGTTAAGCCAATGGCGTTTCCTAGTCAGCTGGTACTGCGTATTGATGAGTTGGAAGACGCGCCGGTTTTCATCAACCCGTTTAACGGTGAACGGGTTAATGAACGTATTTTGCGTGGCTGGCTAAAAGGGAGCCAAGGCCCACTTGCCGAGCTTGAATCGTCGCACTTGCAGCCAAGTGACAACCCCACGATTATCGGTCGTTGGCTCACCGTGGCGAAAAGTGCGCTATTACGGGAAGAAAAATACGCCATGGCGCTGCGTTGTAGTGAACTGGCGCTAACCTTTAGCCCTGATGATCCTTACGAGATTCGCGACCGTGGCTATATTTTCCAACAATTGGATTGCGATCGTGTGGCGGCGACTGACTACGAGTATTTTATTGAGCAATGCCCGGACGATCCGGCGGCAGAACTGCTAAAAATGCAAGTAAAGGCGCTTAACGAAGAGCAACCAACGTTACATTAATGCGTGATCACGCATGACTAAGGATACCTGTATGACGCAAAAAACCGTCCACATTGGTGACACCCCTGTTGCCAACGATCGCCCGTTTACTTTGTTTGCCGGCATGAACGTGCTGGAATCACGCGATTTGGCCATGCAAATTTGTGAGCATTACGTCAAGGTGACCGACAAGCTTGGCATCCCGTATGTTTTCAAAGCCTCATTTGACAAGGCGAACCGCTCATCAGTGCATTCTTACCGTGGCCCGGGCATGGAAGAGGGGCTCAAGATCTTTGAAGAGCTAAAAAGCACCTTCGGCGTAAAAGTGATTACTGACATCCACGAGCAATATCAAGCGGCACCGGTGGCGGAAGTGGCGGATGTCATTCAATTGCCCGCCTTCTTAGCGCGCCAAACCGACTTGGTTGAAGCCATGGCAAAAACCGATGCGGTTATTAACGTTAAAAAACCTCAGTTTATGAGCCCTGGACAAGTGGGCAACATCGTCGATAAATTTGCCGAGTGTGGCAATGAGAAAGTGATCTTGTGTGAACGTGGCAGCTGCCATGGCTATGATAACTTGGTGGTGGATATGCTCGGCTTTGACGTGATGAAAAAAGCCTCAAACGGCAGCCCGATTATTTTTGATGTTACCCACGCGTTGCAATGCCGTGATCCACAAGGTGCCGCCTCTGGTGGACGTCGTCAGCAAACGGTTGATTTGGCCCGTGCAGGTTTAGGGACCAAAATTGCTGGTTTGTTTATCGAAGCGCACCCAGACCCAGACAATGCCCGTTGTGACGGGCCGTCAGCGCTACCACTGGACAAGCTTGAGCCTTTCCTGGCACAAATGAAAGCGCTGGATGATGTGATTAAACACTTTGCAGAGATTGATATCCGCTAATTAGCGGTCGATCGATACCGATAACAAAGCTGCCGAAATGGCAGCTTTTTTTGTCTGTATTGAAACACAATAGGTCAGCCAGTGACGGGCGCGGTCCCTAGGATAAAAGGGGAGGTCAGCAGTTGCTGAGTAATGAGTCAGCAATCTAGACAAGCAATCAAGATATTTAGATGTTTAGACGTCCATTTGTTGACTGGACGGCTAGAGGTCTGTAACCTTGATCACAGTTTTAAAAGAGGTATTACAAAAACTGCCATGACAACACCAGCAAACACCACACCGCAGCCCTCTGCGCTTGCACTCCTCCCCCTACTATTATTCTTAACCCTTTTTATTGGAGCGGGGGTTTATTTTACTCTAGAAGGTGCCGATTACGCGTTTTATCAGCTTCCTGCGCATGTCGCTATTCTGCCTGCAGTGATCCTGGCCATTGGCTTGAGCCGTGAGCGCCTGAACACCGCTATTGAACAATTTATTCGTGGTATGGGACACGGCGACATTATTGCTATGTGCTTGATCTATTTGCTCGCCGGCGCGTTTTCCGCGGTGGCCGATGCGACGGGCGGGGTCGACGCCACGGTAAACCTAGGATTGGCCCTTATTCCAGAGAGCTTAATCTTGCCTGGGTTGTTTGTGATTGCGGCGTTTATCTCAACGGCAATGGGCACCTCGATGGGCACCATTGCCGCGTTGGCACCGTTTGCATTGAATATGGCGACAGCCACGGGGCAGGCACCGGCGGTGATGGCCGGAGTACTGCTAAGTGGCGCAATGTTTGGTGATAACCTTTCTTTTATCTCTGACACCACCATCGCTGCGACGCGCTCACAAGGCTGTAGCATGCGTGACAAGTTCAAAGAGAACGTGGGGATAGCCATTCCCGCCGCCATCGCCGCGATTATTCTGTTTGTGTTTAACAATCAAAGCGCTCCCGTCGACGCACCAGAGAGTATTAACTATTTGGCGGTATTACCCTATTTGTCGATCATTGTGTTGGCGCTAGCGGGATTAAACGTGTTTGTGGTGCTCACCGCAGGGATTGCATTGGCGTTGTGTGTGGGCTTAATGAGCACCCCAGATTTCACCGTGATGACCTTCAGCCAAGAGGTCAAAGCGGGCTTTGCCAGTATGCAAGAAATCTTTGTCCTGTCGCTAATGATTGGCGGGATAGCGGAGCTAATGCGTTGTCAGGGTGGGCTGAGCTTTTTAACCCAGGCCGTCAACCGTGTGATCGCCCGGTTTGAGAAAAACCGCGGCGCGCATCACTCTCGTGCAAGCGAGTTTGGCATTGCCTTGCTGGTGTCTTTTTCTAACCTGTGCACCGCTAACAACACGGTCGCTATTGTGGTCTCAGGGCAAGTGGCGAAAAACATTGCCAGCGAGCACTCGGTGCCGGCGAAACGCAGTGCTAGCTTGCTGGATATCTTTTCCTGCGTGGTACAAGGCCTGATCCCTTATGGCGCACAAATCCTGCTCCTCGGCGCGAGTTTTGGCTTGTCGCCTTTGGTGATTGTTAGCCATTCTTACTATTGTTTCTTCCTCGCCGCGTCTGCATTAATTGCGGTGATTAGCCGCCGATGGTGGCAAGCGCGTCGCGCTTAATCGTCATGGTTGACACATCACGGCGCTGTCTTTTCTTGTCTAGATAGGTAAGCAAAGGCTGCGCCGTTTTTGATCTGTCTAGAGTGCAGGCTCTAGAAATTTTGTCTTGATCACCAAAGTCGCCTTATCTCGGTGCTGTAAGGTGATCGCAACAACAAAAATATGAAATCACTCAGCACCATAGCATCAATTCTTTTAGACTAGATAGCGTTTTATAACCACCGACAATGATGTCGATGGTGGTTTATCCATCGCTAAAAAGGTCTATGATCATGAAGGAACGTCTTTGTTTAAAGGCAGCGGTCAGCGCTGCATTAATTGCATCATTGGCAGGCTGTGCCAACTCTGGTTCAGAGACACAAGAGCAAGGTTGGGCGCCAGATACCACTTATAAACTCACCATTCTTCATACCAACGATCACCACGGTCGTTTCTGGCACAACCGCTATGGCGAATACGGCATGGCAGCACGTAAAACCCTAATTGATGATCTGCGCGCAGAAGCCAAAGCGGAAGGCAGCCAAGTACTGCTCCTGTCGGGCGGCGACATCAACACGGGCGTACCAGAGTCAGATTTGCTGCAAGCGGAGCCTGATTTTAAAGGGATGACCCAAATTGGTTACGATGCGATGGCCATTGGTAACCACGAGTTCGATAACCCGCTTAGCGTGCTTGAACAGCAAATGCAGTGGGCTGACTTCCCGATGCTCTCTGCCAATATTTATGATAAAGAAACCGGTGAGCGTAAGTATCAGGCTTACGAGATGTTTGAGCGCAATGGTCTGAAAATTGCGGTTGTGGGCCTGACTACCGAAGATACCGCCAAAATCGGTAACCCAGAATACATTGGCTCGCTCGACTTCCGCGACCCGAAAGCCGAAGCGAAAAAAGTGATCGCCAAGCTGAAAGAAACCGAGAAGCCTGACATCATCATCGCCGCGACCCATATGGGTCACTACGCCGACGGTAAGAGCGGCGTGAATGCCCCAGGCGATGTGGCGCTAGCACGTTACATGGATGACGGTGACCTCGACCTTATCATCGGCGGCCACTCACAAGAGCCTGTGTGTATGGAAGGCCCGAACATGTATAACAAGAGCTTCGAGCCTGGGGATGCATGTACGCCAGACCAACAAAATGGCGCGTGGATTATGCAAGCCCACGAATGGGGTAAGTACGTAGGTAAAGCGGAATTTGAATTCCAAAACGGCGACCTTAGCCTTGTTAGCTATGACCTGATCCCGGTTAACCTGAAGAAGAAAATTAAGGTTGATGGCGAGAAAAAACGCGTCTTTATTCAAGATGAAATTGAAAAAGACCAAGCGCTGTATGATTTCTTGAAGCCTTACCAGGACAAAGGCCAAGAGAAGCTGAGCGTCAAAATTGCCGAAAGCAACGGCAAGCTAGTGGGCGACCGCAACATTGTGCGCTTCCAGCAGACCAACCTAGGCCGTCTAATTGCCACCGCTCACATGGAGCGCGCCAAAGCAGACTTTGCGGTCATGAACTCAGGCGGTGTGCGTGACTCTATCATTGCCGGTGACATCACCTATAAAGACGTGCTCAAAGTGCAGCCGTTTGGCAATATGGTCACCTATACCGACATGAGCGGTAAAGACGTGATGGATTACCTGAATGTGGTGGGAACCAAGCCAGTTGATTCGGGTGCCTACGCGCAATTTGCGGGTCTGTCGATGGTCGTTGAAGACGGTAAAGTCCATGACGTGAAGATTGGCGGTGAGCCTATTGATATGGATAAAACCTATCGCTTCACCGTGCCAAGCTTTAACGCTGCGGGCGGCGACGGTTATCCAAAACTGACTAACCACCCTGGTAACGTCAATACTGGCTTTGTTGATGCAGAAGTATTGAAAGACTATCTGGAAGACAACAGCCCAATCGATGTTAACGACTATGCGCCACAAGGCGAGATCGTTTACAAATAAACGGATGTAAGATTGCCAGAAGAAAAAGCGGTACCGATGCGGTGCCGCTTTTTTTATGTAATCATTAGTGACGGGTTTACAAATAAGTGGCAAAAACGATGACGCCTGCAATCAAATTAGCAGAAAAACAAAGCATTGCGTTTGAAGTTCACCAGTACCAGCACGATCCCAATAACCTTAACTTTGGTGAAGAAGCTGTCCAAGCGTTAGGGCAAGACCCCGCTCGGGTATTCAAAACATTATTGTTTTGTATTAATGGTGACAGCAAGCAGCTGGCGGTGGCGGTTGTCCCCGTCAAAGGTAGCCTCAACCTAAAAGCCGCTGCCAAAGCCGCGGGTGGCAAGAAAGCAACCATGGCCGATCCGCAAGTGGCCCAGCGCACAACAGGCTACCTGGTCGGAGGGATCAGCCCCCTAGGCCAGAAAAAGCGGCTACCGACGCTTGTCGACAGCTCCGCGCAGCAGTTTGAGACTATTTGTGTCAGTGCTGGGCGGCGTGGATTGGAAATCGAACTCTCACCGGACGATCTGCTGTCTTTGACGGCGGGGCAATATGCCGCGATTGGCGAATAAATAAGAAGGATACACAGATGACTCTTACCATTTGGGCGTCGCTCGCGTTGGTTTGCATGCTTGGGGCGATGTCGCCCGGGCCGAGCTTGGTGGTAATGGCAAAGCATAGCCTTGCCAATAGTCGCTTACATGGCATTGTGGCTTCATGGGCGCATGCCTTGGGGGTTGGCCTCTACGCGCTAATTACGATGTTAGGGTTGGCGGTTATCTTTAAACAATCCCCGTTGCTTTTTACCGTCATTGCCTACGCAGGCGCTGGCTATCTCGCTTGGCTAGGAGTGAAATCATTGCTTAGTAAAGGCGGGGTGGCAGCTAAATTAGAAGCGGGACAACCCGCCAGTTTAGGCGAGGCGGCACGCGATGGGGCGATGATCTCGATGCTCAACCCAAAGCTGGCACTATTCTTTATTGCCTTGTTTAGCCAGTTTGTTGCGGTGGGCACGGACTTATTTAGTCGTAGTGTGATTGTGCTGACGCCATTATTGATTGATGGGCTTTGGTACACCTTGATAGCCTTTTTGTTATCCAGCCCTGCCATTGTCGACAAGCTACGTCACCACGGCGCGTGGGTCGATAAGCTCTCAGGTGTGGTATTGATTGCGCTGGCCGTGCGTGTGGTGGTTACGCTGCAATAGTGAGGCGAGTCAGAGGCAACAAACGGACGCGTTAATAAAAAGACTGGCAAGTGGCCAGTCTTTTTGCTTTTAAGGGCGGTGGCTTAAGTGACGTTCGCGGGTTTCTAGCTTTTTCTCTTGGCTTTTTTTGAGCATCACATACAACGCACCGGTGCCGCCTTGATGACGCAGTGCCGAGTGGTAGCAGAGCACATCTGAAATTTGTTGTAGCCACTGACAGACATAGCTTTTCATCATTGCCTGTGGGTTACTGCGCTCGCCTTTTCCATGCACAATAATCACGGTGCGCACATCCATACGCTGGCATTGTTTTAAAAAACGTAAAATTTCATCTCGGGCTTTTTCCAATGACATCTTATGCAGGTCGAGCCTTGCGTTGACGTCATATTTTCCCAGTCGTAGTTTACGAAACACGCCATCCTGTACGCCATCGCGTTTGTAAGCCATCACCTCGTCGGGCTTCACCATCTGGGCGTACTCGAGCGACAGGTATTCAGGATCGCTGTTTGCCAGTTTCTGTGCGGCCTGTTGGCGTGCAAGCTGGGCCTCAGTGGGCTGATGCGAGCCTGTTTGCTCCTCAACCTTGTCCTGCTTGATGGGCGCCACATCTGACATCATTTCTCGAAACAGCTCAAACTCGTTTTTATCACTCATCACTACAGTGCCATGTGCGTCGTGGAGTCATTTGGGGACAGTATAAACGAAAATAAAAAAAGAAACCTAGAGCCACACTCTGTGACCAACCATGCAACTCCAGGTTAAGCAATTATGCTTAAAGATAGGTAGGCAATAAAACAGGTTATTGAGGTTTGGAAGTCATCACTTTGTAGACAAAATAGCCGCCGAAAAAGCTGATCAGGCCAAATGTACAGATGATGACAATCATGGATGACAAGCCCACGGCGTTGCCGAAAAGTAGATCAAGCCAAAAGTCCATAGTCTGTACCCTCGTGTCCGTTAATGTAGGGTCAGGATGCCAATAGGAAGCGGGTTGAATACTGATCAGGATCAAGAGAAATGTCGAACAAATTATCAACATTTGTTAACAACGATCCGATCACAAACTGCGCGCAACTGATGCGAGTTTCACCGTTTAATGCGCTTAAGTGAAAAAATACACGGCGAGGGCTTGAGGTTTCGCGGTGCTTGAGTATGATAGGCGACCTCAGCAGGCAGGATGCACTTAAACGCATACTAAGCTGCTTGACAAGTTTGATACCTATTCGTAAAACTTGTCAGAGATGTCGGTGAATAGCGCAGTTTGGTAGCGCATCTGGTTTGGGACCAGAGGGTCGGGGGCCGGAAGCCGGTCCAATCGAATCCTTCTTCACCGACCACTATTTTTAAGCTCGGTAATCTAGGGTTGCTTGGCTGATGTAAAGAACATTGTCGGTGAATAGCGCAGTTTGGTAGCGCATCTGGTTTGGGACCAGAGGGTCGGGGGTTCGAATCCCTCTTCACCGACCACTATTTAGGTAGTGGAGAGCGCGTTTGGTCGGGGGCCGGAAGCCCGGTCGCGCGGGGGCCGCCCCATCAAAGCCCTCTTCACCGACCATTATTTTGAAACTGAGTGATCGAAGGTTACTTGGTTGACGTAAAAAGCATTAACGGTGAATAGCGCAGTTTGGTAGCGCATCTGGTTTGGGACCAGAGGGTCGGGGGTTCGAATCCCTCTTCACCGACCAACAAGAAACCCCAGCCTTTTGGCTGGGGTTTTGTCGTTATAGTGGCAGGGTGTTTATGGTTTTGGGTAATGCTGGAAGGCTTGCGTGTTGCCTGCGTCATCAAACGCCATCACTGTGTAGGGCTGGTGACGGTCGCCATATTCCATGCCTGGCGAGCCGATCGGCATGCCAGCGACAGCGAGACCTTCTAACCCAGTATTGGTAGCGAGTAGCTTTTTCACCTCTTTGGCTGGCACATGCCCCTCAATCACATAGCCGTTGATACGTGCGGTATGGCACGATTGCATCTCCGCAGGCACGCCCATTTCTTGCTTAATGGACGCCATATCGTCATGCGGTTTAACCTCCAGCTCAAAACCGGCTTGCGCCATGTGCTCAACCCAATCGTCGCAACAGCCACAGCTGGGCGATTTATACACCACGCCGCTCGCGGCCATCGCTGAGGCACTCATCAGGCCCACTGTCGCTGCAAGTAATTGTAAACGCTTCATTATCGCTCCTTGTTACTTATCGTCTGATTTTATTTTGAAAAAACGTAGTCGATTGGCGTTGGTGACAACCGTAATCGAAGACAGCGCCATCGCGCCCCCTGCTATCACCGGGCTGAGCAACATGCCAGTGAATGGATAAAGGATGCCGGCCGCGACTGGGATCCCTAAGGTGTTATAAATAAAGGCCCCAAAGAGGTTCTGCTTCATATTGCGCACGGCGGCTTGAGACAAAGCAATCGCGTTGGCCAATGCCCCTAGGTGCTGGTGCATCAAGGTGATTTGCGCACTTTCTATGGCAATATCACTGCCACTGCCCATGGCGACACCCACATCGGCTTGTGCTAGTGCAGGGGCATCGTTAATGCCATCGCCGACCATCGCCACACGCTTGCCTTGCTGTTGCAGATGTTGAATTTGTTCCGATTTACCATCGGGAAGCACCCCAGCAATCACATGATCAATGCCTAGCTGACGACCAATGGCATTGGCGGTATCAGGATGGTCACCAGAGAGCATGATCACTTCGAGCCCTTGCGATTGCAGGTTGGCAACCGCGTCAATGGCATCGTCACGAATAGGGTCACTGACGCCAATCAACGCTTGTACACTGTCTGCATTGGCAAGATAGATGGCGGTCTCGCCACGCTGAGTCATGGCGTCGATATCGCTTTGATGGGAGGCCGTCTCGATCCCTTGTGCGTCCATCCAGGCTTGGTTGCCAATGAAGTAGCGCGCCCCATCGATCTGCGCCTGGATCCCTTTGCCAGATTCGCTATTAAAGTCGTTTGATGTTGGCAGCGAGAGATCTTGTGCCTTGGCATAATTAACAATAGCCTGCGCCAGCGGGTGCTCAGAATGCTGCTCCAGCGAGGCGGCGATTGCCATTAAACGTTCTTGGTCACCGTTAATCGCTTTTAAATGGGTCACTTCGGGTTGGCCGCGTGTCAATGTCCCGGTTTTATCAAACACTAGCGTGTGGAGTTTGGCGGCGGTTTGTAGCGCATCCGCATCACGAATTAATACCCCGACTTCGGCGGCGCGACCCACCGCAGCAGTCACCGATAAAGGCGTGGCCAAGCCAAGCGCGCACGGACAAGCGATAATTAGCACGGTCGTGGCGGTGACTAGCATATAGCTGACCGACGGCTCTGGACCGACAACATACCAGATAGCCGCCGTGATCAGCGCAATGGCCACTACGATGGGCACAAACACCGCGGAAATGCGATCGGCAAGCTTGGCCAGCTCGGGTTTACTGCTTTGGGCTTCGCGCACCAAATCGATAATACGTGCCAGCATGGTATCGCTACCGACGCCGGTGGCTTTAAACGTCAAGCTCCCTTTTTGGTTGACTGTCCCCGCGTGCAGCGTGTCTCCCTGCTGTTTGCTGACCGGCACGGGCTCACCTGTGAGCATCGACTCGTCAATATAGCTGCTGCCTTCGACCACTTCGCCATCTACCGGCACTTTCGCCCCCGGTTTTACCCTAAGCGTCATCCCTTGTTTGACTTTATCAAGCGGACGCTCTGTCTCCTGGCCGTTCTCGATAACCAGCGCCATGGGCGGCTGCAAATCAAGCAGCTGGTCAAGCGCTTTGGAGGTGTTGGCACGTGCGCGTGCCTCAATCGCATGGCCTAGGCTAATCAAACCAATGATCATCGCTGAGGCTTCAAAATACACATGCCGTGCTTGTTCAGGGAATAATGCCGGTGCCACGACGACGGCGGTAGAATACAGCCACGCTGCGCCCGTCCCGAGCGCCACCAAGGTATCCATGGTGGCGCGTTTGTGCATCAACGCTTGCCAAGCATTGGCAAAGAAGTGACGGCCACCCGTAGCCAAAAGCAAGAGGGTAAGGATGGCCACCGCGCCCCACGCCCACTGATCTTGGCTGGATTGAATGGTCATGCTGCCACCGACTATCCCCCAAGCCATAATTGGGCCACCAAGACCTAAGCCAGCTATCGTACTGCGTTTAAAGTTTTTTAACTCGGCGGCTTGTTGGTGCTGCTGGCGCTCGCGGCGGTCATTATCATCCTCGACTTTTTCTGCGCCGTAGCCAGCGTTCTCCACCGCGTCAACGATAGCATCAGGTGAGGCATTGCCTTTTACTATCGCACTGCGTTCGGCCAGATTCACGCTCACATTGGCCACGCCATCAACGCCACTAATCGCGTTTTCCACACTGCTTACGCAGCTGGCACAGGTCATCCCCGATAAAACGTATTGCTGACGGCTCACGTTGGAAGTTGCTTTCGCGGTGTCAGCGCTGGATGAATGCGCTTGTTCAGAGTGAGAGGCGGCGGAGCCGTTGTGTGCACTGTCACTGGGCTTGGCGTTTAACTCTAGCCCACTGACCGTGTCTGAGGCTGTGTGACTACCGGTTTCAGTGTTTTGGTTATCGTCGGTGGCAAGCTCAGCCTGATAGCCGAGCTGATCAACCATTTTAATCAACGTATCAGCAGTTAAGCTGGTGTGGACGTGCGCCTCTGTTTTACTCACCGAATGAGAAAACACCGTGGGCTGCTCGTCCAGCGCTGCTTCGACTTTGGCCACACAACGGCCGCAGTTTAGCCCGCTTAAGGTGAAGTAGTGACGGTAGCCGACCTGATAGCCGAGCGCTTCAATCGCGGAGACCGCCTGGCGAAGTGGGTACTCAGTGCTCTCACCCAGGGCTTCTAACGACACTGACTGGGTGTCAATCTCTTCAATGCGAACCCCGTCGATATCCTCAAGCGCTTTTGTCACTTTTTTCACACAGCCTTGGCAGCTTAAGCCACTCAGCGGCAGTGTGTAGTAGGTTATGTTAGTGTCGGTGGTGGTCATTGCCTCTCCTTATCGCCTGACGTCATTCGATGTTGGCGATTGTCGCAACTTCAGTTAGGCTAAACTGTAAACCTTATAGCTACTGGAAGGTCAAGCGAGCAAAATGAAAATTCAACAAGTGGCAGAGAAAACCGGCCTAACCAGCAAAACCATTCGTTTTTACGAACAAAAAGGGCTGATCACCCCGCCGCATCGGGCGGAGAATGGCTATCGGGACTATCGCGCGCAGCACGTGAGTGAGCTGCAAATGATCCGCCGTGCACGATTGGTGGGGTTTACCTTGGAAGAAAGTGCGGATTTGTTAGCGTTGTCGCGCGATCCGTCGTTACGCAGTGCCGATGTCAAAGCGCGTGCCGAGACAAAATTGGTAGAGATTGATGAGAAAATGGCAGAACTGGCGGCAATGAAAACCACACTGCATGCCTTAACGCAGGCCTGTCCGGGCGATGGTGACGCGCAGTGCCCGATTATCGAAGCACTGCGCGGTGACAGTGAGCTAGGCGAGTTGGACGCCAGCCCCTCAAGTTGTTGTGCATCAGGGGATGAATCGCCCGTGACAAACTAACATTTAGTAAAGCAGCGAATAGAGCTGACGACGATAACGCGACGCCACTTCATTGCCTTGGCCGAGCGCGGTAAGGATGTCCATCAGGGTTTTCTTAGCTTCACCCTCGGCATGATTCATGTCGCGGCGAAGAATGTTCATCAGTAGCTCAAGCGCTTCTTCACTGCGATTAATCTGATTGAACTGCACCGCCAGCTCATAGGCGACGTTGGCGTCGTCTGGGTTTTCTTCGAGTTGAGCCTGAAGACGGCGGATTTCAGGCGCATCAATCGCTTGGTTATGTAGCTCAATCTTGGCGACCAAGCTTTTGTAGGTGGCATCTTGATCTTGCATCAGCACGGTATCCAGCAGCGCTTGCGCCGCATCAAACTGATGAGTCTCGACCAAGCATTCTGCCATCGCCAGTTTGTACTCACCCTTATCGCCGTGACTGGTTTCCAGCGGCTTTAGAATCACCAAAGCATCGGTGTAATTGCCTTCGGCCATAAGCTGACGCGCTTGCTCGAACGCTTGATCTTCTGGGCTTGGAAGGTGCTTGTTCAGCATCTCGCGTACGGTTTCTTCATTTTGCGGGCCAGCGAGGCCATCCACAGGTTGACCGTCTTTAAACAGCGCCAGGGTTGGCAGTGCGCGGACGCCAAACTGCGCGGCAATCAGCTGCTGCGCTTCGCAATCGATGGTCGCCAGTGTGAAGTTGCCGTGACTGTCGTGAGCAATTTGTTCAACCGTGGGTTTAAGCTCCACGCTTTCGGGCATCATGCTCGCCCAAAAGTACACCAGCACCGGCGTGCGAGACGACGACTCGAGAATCTGCTGAAAATTATGCTCGGTTAATTCGACGATATAGTTTGCGTTCATCATGGATCCTGACCAAGTGGATTTGCTTTAAGGGTGGGGGCAAACGTGCAGAAATTCAAGCAACTGGGCGTGTATTTGGGCGTGTTATTACGGTTCTGACCAAAGGCGAAAGGGATTAAAAAGAGAAAAAACGAAAAAGCCACCGGAGGGTGGCTCATTTCGTCGGTCTGCAAGCGAAGTCATTACAAAGCAAGTGCGAGTTACAACACGAGCACCACGCACAAAGCGACGCTCAAGCAGAGCCAGTTCAATTGATGCAAGGTCATCAGCCGGCTCCTTTATGATTGTTATCTAGGGTGTTGCGTTATTGGCGGATAATGTTCTAACGGACGTTTTCCACCAGTGACGGTCAGATTAGCGCTCGTCTATGACAAACGTATGACAAATGCGACAGCAACCACGCTTTTTTGGCGTTTTTTTCGCTGTTGCATCAACCGCCTTTGAGCAAGACCCGATCCAGCCAGCGGCTGGGAAGGAGCCGTTTGAGGATTGCCATCCACACTGTCGGTTGAGTCACGCGATAACGTATTTTGGGGCGAGGCGAGAACAAGGCATGCGTCAGTGGTGCGACAAGCGCGTCAGCGGGCAACGTATATTTGTTGCTGCCCTCATCCGCCGCAAGGCGGTCAAGTTGGGCTTGGTAGGCCTGGTGATGGCGGCTTTTATTAGGGTCTACCCAATGTTTAAAGGCGCTGAGTGCATTGGCACGAAACGCGGTTTCAATTGGGCCGGGCTCAATCAAGCTCACCTTAATCGGCGTGTCGCTGAGCTCTAAGCGCAAGGTATCGGTCCAACCTTCGAGGGCAAATTTGCTGGCGTTATAGGCGCCGCGGTATTTCAATGCCACGATACCCAGCACCGAGCTGTTTTGCACAATGCGTCCCTCGCCATAATTAAGCAGCATCGGCAACAAGGCTTGGGTTAAATGGTGCCAGCCAAACACATTGGTCTCAAACTGAGCGCGTAAGGCGTCGGTGGGCAAATCTTCCAGCGCGCCCGGTTGGCCGTAAGCGCCGTTATTAAACAGTGCAAAGAGTTTGCCGCCTGTCATTTGCTCGACGGTGTCGACCGCTTGGTTGATGCTGGCCGTGTCTGACACATCTAACTGAATACAAGTTAGGCCTTCTTGCTGTAAACGGCTGACATCGTCAGCCTTTCGGCAACTGGCGATCACCGTGTGTCCTTGCTCATGCAAGGCTTTGGCGCAGGCATAGCCGATGCCGGTGGAGCAGCCGGTGATTAAAATGGCGTTATTCAGCGGAGAGGCAGTGTCCATAAGATCCTCATTCATGATTCGGTTGCGTCAGACAAGTAAGGCGCGAGTTTTTCTGCCATAAAATCGGCAATCCAAGGTTGTGCGGCCGGCATCGGGTGAATGCCATCATCACGCATCCATTCAGGCTTTTGGATCACAGTCTCCATAAAAAAGGGCAGCAAGGGGGTTTGTGTTTGCTCTGCCAGTGTAGGATAAATATCAGCAAATCCTTGTGCATAGCGCTGACCATAATTAGGCGGGATTTGGATTTGCACCAACAAAGGCGTGGCATCGGCGGCGCGGGTTTGAGTGATCAATTGCTTAAGGTTGTCTCGTATACGATTAAATGGCCAACCGCGTAGGCCATCATTGCCGCCGAGCTCAATCAGCACCCATTCTGGCTGGTGGCGTTCTAATAATTGCGGCAGACGCTGCAGGCCATTGGCGGTGGTGTCGCCGGAAATACTGGCATTAATCACCTCAACCTCGACATCGTGGTCGTTGAGCGCGCGCGGCAGCTTAGCAGGCCAGGATTGTTCAGCCGCCATTTGGTAGCCAGCGCTTAAGCTGTCACCAAGGACAAGGAGCGTTTGTGCACTGGCACTGCTCACCCACAAAAAACACAACAAAGTAAGGATGCGTAACATGGCCTCTCCTGTTATTCGAGCCGAAAAAATTGCAAAACATGTCGTGACACGCGAACAGCCGCTTACCATTCTGCAGGATGTCTCGCTACAAATCGAGGCAGGCGAGTCGATTGCATTAATGGGCGTGTCCGGCGCAGGAAAATCCACCTTAATGACCTTACTTGCAGGGTTAGATACGCCCAGTGAAGGCGAGGTCGATCTACTCGGTCACAAGCTTTCCACTTTGGATGAAGATGCGCGTGCGGCGCTTCGTGCCGAATCGGTGGGGTTTGTGTTCCAAAGTTTTTTACTGGTGCCGTCACTGAACGCGCTTGAGAACGTGATGTTGCCGCTCACCATTCGCGGTGAGGAAGAAGATGAAACCCGCGCCAAGCAACTGCTGGCGTCGGTGGGCCTACAAGGACGCGAAAGCCACTTGCCGTCGCAACTGTCTGGCGGGGAGCAACAACGGGTAGCCCTGGCGCGTGCATTTATTATTCGCCCGCACGTGCTGTTTGCCGATGAGCCGACCGGCAATCTTGACCAAAAAACCGCGGCGACCATCATCGATTTATTGTTTGAGCTGAACGAAAAGCATGGCACCACCTTGGTGTTGGTCACCCACGATCCGGCGCTGGCAAAGCGTTGTCAGCGTACCTTGATGATGGACAGCGGCAAACTACAGGAGCGAGTGAATGGCGAGTAAAAACGGACTACTCAACCGCTGGGCGTGGCGCGAACTGTTACACGGGCAAATTTGGCCAGTAGCGGTGGCGCTGGCACTGATCATCACCTGTGTGTTTGCGCTATCGGCATTGGCCGATCGCATTGAAAACGTGCTCACCCAGCAAGGGCGTAACCTGATTGCCGCCGACACCGTGTTGCGCACTCGCCAGCCGCTTAACACCGAACAAATTGATGCGTTTAAACAAGCCGGCGCTACGGTATCTGCACAAACCCGCTTTGGCACCATGGCGTTCAGCGAGCAAAAAATGCAGCTGGTCAGCGTGAAAGCGGTGGATAGCCTTTATCCGCTGCGCGGCGACTTGGTGCTGGAGCAAAACGGCCAAGCGATTGGCGGTGACCGACGCATTCAACCCGGTGAGCTATGGCTGTCTGAGCGGGTGTTCAGTTTGCTGAGCGTCAAACCCGGTGACACCGTCTCGATTGGTAATCTCGATCTGAACGTCAGCGGCACTTTGGCCGCCGAGCCGGAGCTGTCGTTTAACCCCTTTAGCCAAATGCCCGCGGTGATGATGCACCGTGCCGATGTGCCGGCTGCGGGCGTAGTGCGCGAAGGCAGTCGCGTGCGCTATCGCTACTTTTTAACCGGTGACGAGCCCAGCTTAAGTGCAGCTAAAGCCAGCTACACGCTGCAAGATGGCGAGCGCTGGGTGGATGAAAACACCTCCGATCGCACTGGCGATATGCTGGATCGCAGCCGTCAGTACTTGTCGTTAACCGTGGTGCTGGTGATTGTGATGGCCGCGGCCACCTTAACCTTAACCTGTCAGCATTATGCCAAAAGCCGTGCGGACTTGGTGGCGATGCTAAAAAGCCTCGGTGCCAGCCAACAATGGGTGCGGCGCTGGTTGGCACGGCAGTTAACCTTATTGTTTGTCCTTGCCACCGCCGTGGGGTTAGCGGCGGGTTACACCCTCGAAGTGCTCTTGCGCTTGCCGCTGACCGATGTGCTGCCCTCGCCATTACCAAGCTATGGCTGGGTGCCTTGGGTGCTTGCGCCGGGTGTCGCGCTGTTGGTGGCGCTGCCAGCCTTGGGGGTGCCGCTGCTGAAACTGCTGGATGCGCCCGCGTTGGCCGCCGTGCAATCGCAGGCTGCCATCGGACGTCGCCGTCGTGGCACCGCGGCTGTTTTGATTGCGATACCGGTGGGGGCGCTTGCGCTGTGGGCGTTTGACAACACCTTGCTATGGACAGTGCTGGGGGCGATGGCGGTGATGATCGTCTTGCTGGCGCTGGCAGGGTTAGGGCTGCTCCGGTTGGTGAAATCACGGGTGCGTGCGCCGTCGGTCAAGCTCGCCTTAAGCCGAATTACCCGCAACAAACTGGCCAGCAGCGTGCAGTTAGGGGCGCTCGCGATCTCCTTTATGCTCTTGGCGATTATCTGGCTGCTGCGCACCGATTTGCTTGCCGATTGGGGACGGATGCTGCCGCCCGATGCGCCTAATGTGTTTGCGCTGAATATCGCCCCGAGTGAGCAGCAAGACTATGTGGGTGAACTCGACGAAGCCAGCCTAATGCGCTCCGATGCTTACCCCATAGTGCGTGGCCGGCTGGTGGGCAAAAACGGTGAGCGTTACCAGATCCCAACCGACGAGGCCGAGCGCGATGAAGCGGATGAGGCTTTGCGCCGCGAGCTTAACTTTACCTGGCGTGACAGCTTGCCGTCACACAATGAGGTGATTGCCGGAGACTGGCCAACCGAGAATGGCGTGTCGGTGGAAGCGGACATTGCCGAGCGCTTGGAGATTGAGATTGGCGACAGCCTGACCTTTAGCGTGACCGGCCAAGACTTTACCGCCACGGTGAACTCGATTCGTGAAGTCGAGTGGCGCAATATGCGGCCTAACTTCTACTTTATTTTCGACCGCGAGACGCTCGCCGACAAACCCGCTAACTGGCTGGTGAGCTTCAGGCTCGATGAATCACAAACACCGCTGCTCAATCGCTTGGCACGGGAGTATCCGACCGTCACGCTGCTTGATTTGCGCACCATGAGCAGTCGTATTCAGTCGATTTTGCGTCAAATTGGCTTGTCGCTCTCGGTCTTGGCGGGGCTGGCGGTGATCAGCGGCTTGCTGCTGCTACTGACTTTGCTGCGTATCAGCCTGAGCGAACGCCAGCAGGAGATAAACCTCTATCGCACTTTGGGTGCGAGCCGCACCCGTATTCAACGCACCTTGTGGAGCGAATACGGCGTGATGGCCTTTGTATCGGGCTTAATGGCAGTGCTCGGCGCAGAAGCGGCGATGGTCGGCCTGCTGAAATGGGGCTTTGAAATGGAGGTACGCCTGCATCCTGAGCTCTGGGCGGTGTTGCCTGTGTTGGCGGTGGCGCTGGTGTTTGTCACGGTCGCCTCGATGCTGCGTAAACTGATTGACCCGCAACGGCGTTAACGCGATAAAACATATCTGATTCGTCGATAACAAAGCGGGTATCAAGAAAACTGATACCCGCTTTTTTGTGCAGAACGTCTAGCAAGCAACACGCTGGTGTGGCAGGAAAAAGCCGCTATTTAAAAAGTGACTGCATGGCTTCTTCCACCTTGGGGTGTTGGAATTGAAAGCCCGCATCTTCGAGTGCGTGAGGCAGGGCGCGCTGGCTATCGAGCAGCAAATGCGAGGCTTCGCCCATCATGGTTTTAATTGCCAGTGTGGGGACAAAGAACACATGCGGGCGTTTTAAGGCACGGGCGAGGGCCTGGCTAAAACGTTTATTGGTGACCGGCTCTGGCGCGGTGCAATTAAACGGCCCCTTGAGCTCAGGGGTGTTGAGCAGATGGATAATCGCACCGACCATATCATCAATATGAATCCACGGCATGTATTGCTGGCCTTTGCCAATTGGGCCGCCCAACCCGAGTTTATAGGGCAGCATCATCCGCTTTAGCGCACCACCTTCAGCGCTTAACACCACGCCGGTACGCAGCAAGCACACCCGCGTTTGTTGCGACGCGCCTTTTAAGGCAATTTTCTCCCACTGATGACACACATGTTGGGCAAAATCATCGGCATGGACCACCAAGGTTTCGTCAAAGCTGCGGTCTTGCTGATCGCCGTAATAGCCCACCGCCGAGCCACTAATAAAGGTGTGTGGTGGGGTGCTGCTGGCATGGATTTTCTCCACCAGTTTTTCGGTTAGCCCCCAGCGGCTGGTGCAGATAATCCCTTTTTGCTGCTCACTCCAGCGTTTATCGGCAATCGGCTCACCCGCCAAATTAATAATGGCATCAATATCATTGAGGTGAGGGAGGTCATCAAGCCGCTCTAACGGGGTGACCTTATCGCCAAAGCACTGGGAGACCTTTTGCTTGGAGCGGGATAACACAGTGATTTGATGCTCGGTCAGCAAGCGTGGAATTAACGCCTGACCAATCAGGCCAGTGCCGCCAGTGATTAAGAGTTTCATGCCTGATGTCCTAACGTCGGGTAATGGTGATTATTACTAACGCTAAGAGGGTTTTAGACTTAGCGCAAGTGATTGCTTTGTATCCTGTTACGTGCCGCAACCAAAATCGGTTTGATCGCGCAGTTTTCTCTTCTGCTCCTCGCACCCCAAATTGGGAGTGCTAACATAAATAGGCATATAAAAGGTGTGTTTTTCATTCTATTGCGCAGGGAGTCATGTCGCCTACATGCAAGCGTTATTCAAATCATTGCTAGGAAGCTTTCGCGATCTCTTACCCATCATCCTAGTGATTGGCTTTTTTCAAGTGATTGTTCTGCAACAACCGCTGCCCAATTGGATATCCATCACCTTTGGGTTGGTGCTGGTAGTCGTCGGGCTGACCTTATTTGTATACGGCTTAGACATGGGGCTATTCCCGATTGGCGAATCCATGGCGCACTCCCTTGCCCATAAAGGTAGCTTAGGCTGGTTGATTGCGTTTGCGTTTTTGCTCGGCTTTGGCACCACCATTGCCGAACCCGCACTCACCGCGGTGGCGGCAGAGGCGGCAGATGTCGCCGCCAATGGCGGGATGATACACACCAGCGAAGCGGCCAAAGACAACTATGCCAACGGCCTGCGGCTAACCGTGGCGCTCTCGGTTGGGTTTGCGATTGTGCTGGGGGTGGTGCGAATCATGAAAGGCTGGCCGATCCACCGTTTAATCATTGGCGGCTATTTGTTGGTGGTGGCGATGACCATGGTCGCACCGCCGAGTATTATCGGCATTGCCTACGACTCAGGTGGGGTGACCACCTCGACCATCACGGTGCCATTGGTCACCGCGCTCGGCGTGGGACTGGCGACCGTGATCAAAGGGCGTAATCCTATGGTGGATGGCTTTGGCTTGATTGCCTTTGCCTCTCTGTCACCGATGATCTTCGTGATGGCCTACGGCATGGTGGTGGCATGAATAATCCACTCACCCTGTTTCTCGACACCTTTTTCTCCACCGTGCGCGATGTGATCCCGATTATCGCGATCATCTTTGGCTTTCAGCTGTTTGTATTGCGCAAAGCGCTCAACAACCCCAAACGGATCTTTCTCGGCTTTTTCTATGTCATTCTCGGCTTGAGCCTGTTTTTAATGGGGCTCGAGCTGGCATTGTTTCCACTCGGTTCGTCGATGGCCGAGCAGCTGACCGCTCCCGATTTTGTCGGCGCGGCACTCAAAGCAGGCGGCGAGATCGACTGGCAAGCCTATTACTGGGTGTATCTGTTTGCCGCAGCGATTGGCTTTAGCACCACGGTGGCCGAACCCTCATTGATTGCAGTGGCGATTAAAGCGGCCAAAGTGTCGGGTGGGGCGATTCGGGTGAACGGCTTGCGGGCCTCGGTGGCGCTCGGCGTCGCCATGGGGATTGCCTTAGGATGCTACCGCATTGTGGTGGGCGATCCGCTTCATTACTACATCATCACCGGCTATGTGGTGGTGGTGATCCAAACCTATTTTGCCCCGCCGTTTATCGTGCCTTTGGCCTATGATTCTGGAGGAGTGACCACCTCAACCGTGACCGTGCCCTTGGTGACGGCGCTGGGGTTGGGGCTAGCCTCTACCGTACCGGGAAGAAACCCGATGCTTGACGGGTTTGGCTTAATTGCGTTTGCCAGTTTGTTTCCGATGATCACCGTGATGGGCTATGCCCAAATCACAGCCTATTTACAGAAAAAGCACGCACAGCGTTCATCGTAAGGAGAGCCTATGCGGTTCAAATTGATCATGGCGTTTATTGAAGATGCCAAAACCGATGCGGTGCTCGATGCCGCCAGACAAGCCGGTGCCACCGGCGCGACCATTATTAACAACGCGCGTGGCGAAGGCTTGGTGAAAAAGAAAACCTTTTTAGGGCTGACGCTGGATGTGCAGCGAGACGTGGCCATCTTCCTGGTGGAAGAGCACTTAGCGCGCACCATACTCGAAACCATTAATGACGTGGGCGAGTTTGATGCCACCTCCGGCAGTGGTATCGCGGTGCAAATTGATGTGGAAGATGCCGTGGGCGTGGCCCACCAAATGCGAGAATTAACCGAAGTGGTGAAGGACGAGTTATGAAACAACATAAAACGGTAAGAGATGTGATGCATGCCCATGCCGTGTGTATTGATGGGCTCACCACGGTCGAAGAAGCGATCCGCATTGCACGCGAACAACAAGTGAAAGCGATTATTGTTAATAAGCGCGATGAGCATGACGAATTCGGCATTGTGTTAATGAACGACATTGCCAAAAAAGTGCTCGCCAAAAACCGCGCGCCATCACGGGTGAATGTTTATGAAATTATGACCAAACCCGCGCTCAGCGTATCGCCCAATATGAACGTGAAATACTGCGCCCGTTTGTTCGAACGCTTCGGCATCAGCCGCGCCCCCGTGATCGAAAACGGCCAAGTCCTCGGTATGGTGAGTTATAATCTGATCGTGATCTACGGCATGCTCGCCGAAGAAGTGGAGAGCCAGCATAGGAAGGATTAGGGTAGGCGTCACTGTGATTTTTAAGGGAGTTGTGGCTAGCTCATTTGTGCCCCAAAACGTGTTAGCAACAGGTAAGAAATCCTTACCTTTTGACCCATCTTTGCCCCGAAATGACTTAGACTAAAGATTCAGCGTAATCGGAGGGCGTGTATTCACCATACTAAAAATTATCCGAATTTAGTAGCTGTAGTTATATTCAACTCCCCACCGATAGTTCTTTACTCATACAGCATGCAAACTAGCTTGCCTAAGTGTGTAAAATTAGATCGTGTGCAAGCAAGTTCACTGAAAGCGAGGTATACTGCCACTAGTAGAATTACTGGATGAGCTTCTTTTATGATGACGATTGACGATATTCGTACCATGATTGACCAACAAGGTGTTATGCCTAACTTTACAGAACATGCTACTAAAGGAACTGTAAAGCGTGGCACTGATGGTGATGCCGATTATGAAATTTTCGTTGGTTGGGACATAGCTAAAGCAAACCAATGCGATAGCATGTGGGGCATCTTTAATACGAACTTAATTCAATTCATCAGAGACCAAAAATATTCACCAGAAGAGCTGGATGATATTGACTCGTATATTCAACTTGCTGATTCGCACTGGGACTGGTTATCGAAGAGTTGTGCTCATAGTAGTGATGAATATGAATGGTTTTACCTCTATGCAGATGGTAAACCTCAAGCAGCATGCATGATTTATCACCCCAAAAAATCAGTAATTCATGAAGAAGACATATTCTACATAGAGTACATAGCAGTAGCCCCATGGAATAGAAAAAACCCTATGCAGGAACGAGAGTTAGTAGGGTTAGGTAAGGTTATGATTCAGTTCGTCGTAAATTATGCAACTAAGACACTAGGACTTCATTTGGGCTTTTCTTTGCATTCGGTTCCGACAGCAACAGGTTTTTACGAGAGCCTTGGCATGCTCAGTTTTGAGCAGAATGACAAAGATGAACTTAAATTTTATGAAATGCCGTCTCAGGTCGCAGACCAATATTTGGAGGCATCATGAATGAGGAGTTTAAAATGCTAGATGATTTTTTTGTCTTTCCAAATGAGCCAAAGTCTCTTCAGGAGCATCTTCGTTGCTTAGATGAAGCAAATGAGACTCTCAAGGGAATACCTGTAGCATTACGCAAAGAAGATACTAAATCTCGACTGTATAAAGAGGCGATTTCAGCACAGCATCAAGGTGTGTTATACAGAAAACGTGATGATGCGTCAGATGTACTGGTTACTTATTGGCTATCCAGAGTTAAGAGCATTGCTTACTTATATGGCTCAGTAAACGATATTCCAAAATTTAAAGCTATAACAAAAGATGAGATTAGAAAGTTAATTTCTTTGAGTCAAGATACAAAAAACTTATCGGCGTTAGAGGAGACTCTAGCAAGGAAAGGAATAATTTTTGTTATTGAGCAAGCATTACCAAGATTGAAAACTGATGGTTCAGTATTTATCAATGAGAATGGGCATGCCGTTATTGCGCTGAGTCTCCGTTACAATAGGTTAGATAATTTTTGGTTCACTTTAGTGCATGAGTTGGCTCATTTGTACCTCCATAGAGAGCAACTCACCACTCCAATAATTGAAGATTTTGACGCTTCAGCAACATCATTGATTGAAAAACAAGCAGATAAATTGGCTAAAGAACTGATGATTCCTCGTCATGTTTGGCGCAATTGTCCTTGTAAATACGAGCAGGGTGATAGAGTATTAAAGGCATTTGCCGCTGAAATTGGAGTTCATCCGACAATTGTTGCAGGAAGAATAAGACGAGAGCTAAACCAATACAACTTATATAGTGGTGTTATCAATGAATTCGATGTGAGGGAGTACTTTGGTATATGAGTTATATTCCATTTCTGAAATTTAAAGTAAATGAGGTTGCAGCTATAAAAGAGCTAAGTCTAGCTCATAAGAAAGGACTGACTCCTTTTTTTGATTTACCTCGACGAGATGAAATGGATGAGGCATATCTCACTAAAATAATAAATTCCTTGCATAGGAAGTATGAGATTAATCTCACTGAGCTTCCTGCATTTTATATAGATAACTTTGATATTGATGACTCTATTGAAATCGAAGGGGACGATAACTATGGTTATCTTTTAAATGTATTCAATGATGCACCTATCATTCCTGTTGTTGGTATTGATAGGACCGAACGCCGCAATGATGTTGTATTTGAATGGTCTAGAGACATTGAGACAGATACAGTAGCATTTCGAATCACAAGTGATGAGCTTGATTACCTCCTCGCAGAAGATGAAATTGGCGAGTTGTTGGATGAGTGTATCGATAATTTCTCATACGTTCACTTAATCATCGACAACAGGATGTGTAATGGAGTAGATATAGAAGAAAGAGCCAATGAAATAATTGAATTTATTTCGGATATTACAAGTGACTATGATTTTGACAAAATTATTGTAACTGGCTCTTCTATTCCTGCGTCTATCCGAGACCTTTTGGAGCCAGGCAAAACAGGTACATTTTCTCGCTCTGAGATTGAGCTATATCGCCAAGTGAAAAAGAGCCATGAGTTCACTAAGTTAGGTGACTATACGGCAGTTAGCCCTAACTATTCGGAAGTAAAGGTTCAGGGTGAAATCATGCGAAAGGTTACAGCACCTAAGATGATTTATTCTTTCGATGATAGCATGCACGTCATGCGAGGGTATGCTATTGAAACCCACCCTAGAGGGAATAAACAATACAATGACCTATCGTCTTTGCTTATCGCTAAAAAGTTCTACAGAACGCAAGGCTATTCATTTGGTGACAAATATATCTATGAAAAAGCCAATGGTATAGGGAATGATGCTACACCTAGCACCATTCCAAAGGCTTTAGTGAACTTACACATTGTGTATATGCTTAATGACTTTGTGCTTTAGCGAAAGACCTAGCTGTAAGCATCTTGGCTACATTAGTGTGAATATTTCCTTTGTTTAGCAATGATGCAAGGTTAGAAGCTAAGTCAGTCTTATTAAGCTTAAGAGAAATGTCTAGTTCTTGTTCTTGAATTATGGAGAGCATTTCTTGTCTCCATAATAATTGGATTGCTTTTTCTTTATTAAACAATGGATTGCTTGATGCTTTTCTGTAATGTTTAATTTTGAATTTGCAATCATCATGTGTGACGATGATTACTCCCCAGTGTGCTGGGGCTTTATTAAGTGCATTTTTTAAGTGCTTTTGTGTTGTTACAAGCGTGATTTTGTTGAAAACAAGGTTGTAGAAAAAACCTTGTTTCTTAATTCTTGTAATGTTGTCATTCTCCCCCTTAATCTCATAGCAGTGAGGTTCTTTGTATACGGCAACCACATCTGCAATAGCATTTCCCTTATGCACATGCAGTTCTTCTAGAATAGCCTGAGGCTTTGTCGGGAGGCGAAGAAGGTATTCCTTCAAGGCTATTCGGATTTCAGTGTCATTTAAGGTCATTAGTTAGGGTCTGTCTACATCATCTAAGAGCATTTTAGTCGATGTTGAAACTGGTTGAAAGAATAGGGTTTAGCTTGAAAAACTATGAATAAGTGATCTTCACCACTAATACTTGACACAAAGTTAAGCGACTTTCCATTCCTGTAGTCATTCATATTTTACTAATTTAGTAAAACCACTGACAAGGTTTTGTCCAGAACTGTTACAGTCGGCACTTTTAAACTCGAAAGTGTCCATTTCCAAGTTAGAACGACATCCGACTTATCCTTTTCGCATTACTCCACCCAAAGCCCGCATTGTTTAGTGCGGACTTGCTCATTTCACAGTATATCCAGCTGAGTAACATCCTGCATTTGCAGCGCCGCTATCGCCACTATGACTTCACTGGCTTCGAGTCACCAAGCCTCAACTCCACCCCTAACGCATTCACAATCGCCATCAGTGTCTTAAGGTTCGGATTGCCTTTTTGGCTGACTGTGCGGTAGAGCGTTTCTCGTGAAAGGCCGGTTTGCTTAGCAATATCTGCCATTCCTTTGGCGCGTGCGATCACACCGAGTGCATCGGCGATAAATGCGGGATCGCCCGTTTGCACCGCTTCGTCTAAGTAAGCTTGAAGTGCTTTTCGATTGTCCAAGGACGCTGCTTGGTCAAATGGGGGTGTCGTTATCATCGCTGAATCCCTTTTATATCTGAAATGTTAGAATTTGCCATCTGCCGCCGCTTTCATGCCTTCTAGTCTAGCGCTTAAGCAACGCCTGTGATCCGCTATGCTCAAATAAAAATCGATAAACCTTATCATGGTTAACGCTATCCTGTGGCTTTTCGTGCCATTCCGTCAGCCTGCCAATAACTCACAATGTCTCTTTATGTGGTTTTTATGTCGCTTAGTGTCAAGTTGTGGCGTGTTATTCCGGACACACTGTGGCCAGTTTAATCAAGCGACAAGAGGCCGAACATGAATCGCAGCGTCATTCTTACCTGCGCCGTCACCGGTGCGGGCGATACCACGGGCAAAAACCCCAATGTGCCAATCACGCCAAAACAGATTGCCGACAACTGTATTGAGGCGGCGCGTGCTGGTGCCAGTGTCGCTCATATTCACGTGCGTGATCCTGAAACGGGCGGCATTAGCCACAACATTGATCACTTCCGTGAGGTGATGGAACGTGTTCGCGAATCAGACGTCGATATTGTCATGAACATCACCGGCGGTGGTGGCGGGGATTGGGTGCCGGATGCCCAAGACCCAAGCCGTGGTGGCCTGGGCACCGATATGCAAACCCCAGCCGAGCGCCATGCGCCAGTGGGCGAGCTCTTGCCTGAGCTGTGTACCTTAGATTGCGGCAGCCTGAATTTTGGCGACATGGTGTACATTAACACCGCTGACTGGCTGCGTGAGCAAGCCCGTATGGTGCAGGCCGCGGGCGTGAAAGCAGAGCTGGAATGCTTTGACTTAGGCCACGTTTGGTTTGCGCGTCAGCTGCAAAAAGAAGGTTTGCTCGAGGGCGATCCGCTGTTTCAGCTGTGCTTAGGCATTCCATGGGGCGCGGAAGCAGACACCGAAACCATGCTGGCAATGCGCAATAAGTTGCCGGAAAACGCCAACTGGGCGGCGTTTGGAATTGGTCGCCATCAGATGCCGATGGTCGCGCAAGCCATGTTGCTGGGTGGTCATGCGCGCGTGGGTTTGGAAGATAACCTCTACCTGGAAAAAGGGGTAATGGCGACCAACGGCGGCTTGGTAGAAAAGGCGAGCACCATCATTGAAAACCTCGGCGGTCGTATTATGACCCCTGCACAAACGCGCGCCGCGCTGAAACTGGTTGACCCTAAAACCGGTAAACCGGTTGAAGGAGGTGACCAATGAGCAAGCAGTTAGCGGTCATCGGCACCGGTGTGATTGGTAATGGCTGGATTGCGCGCGCCTTGGCGCAAGGTTGGGACGTGGTTGCCTATGACCCTGACCCACAAGCGCCTACTCGCACCCGTGCCTTCGTGGCCAATGCCTGGCCATCGTTAGAAAAACTAGGGCTGGCTGAAGACGCAGATCCTGCCCGGTTAACCTTTGTTGATAGCCTTGAGCAGGCGGTGAAAGAGGCCGATCTGGTTCAAGAGAACGTGCCGGAGCGCATTGATATTAAGCGTGAGACCTTGGCGGCAATTGATGCGGCCGCAGCGCCAAACGCGATTATTGGCTCATCGACGTCTGGGTTTAAACCCACTGAGCTGCAGAGTGATTGTGATCATCTTCCCGGACGCGTCATCGTCGCGCATCCTTTTAATCCGGTGTATCTGCTGCCGTTGGTGGAATTGGTGGGCGGCGAAGCCACTCAACCGGATCATATTGATCGCGCTCACGCACTCTACCAAGAATTGGCAATGCGTCCCTTGGTGGTTAAGCGTGAAATCGAGGGGCACATTGCAGACCGCTTGATGGAAGCGCTGTGGCGTGAAGCCTTGCACCTGGTTAACGATGGGGTGGCCACTACCGAAGAGATTGATGCGGCAGTGGTTTATGGCTGTGGCTTGCGTTGGTCGCTGATGGGCACCTTCTTAACCTTCCATCTGGCCGGTGGCGAGCAGGGCATGCGCCATATGCTAGAGCAGTTCGGCCCGGCGCTAAAACTGCCGTGGACCAAGCTGGAAGCGCCTGAGCTCACCGATGAGCTGATTGATAAAGTGGTCGAAGGCTGTGAACACCAAGCCGCGGGTCGTCCGGTCTCTGAGCTAGACCGTCGCCGTGATGCCTTCTTGGTCGAGCTTTTGGACTTGGTACAAAAATACTGGCCCGAGGCTGAAGGTTTGGAAGGGCGCATCTAATGGCACTGTTAACGATAGACGTCGCCCCCGAATGGGTCGATTATAACGGGCACATGAACGACGCCGAGTACGCGCGTGTGTTCTCGCTGGGTGTCGATGCACTAATGGCGACCATTGGCTTGGATGACGCAGGCCGCACCCAACATCGCTACACCATTTATACCTTAGAAACCCATTTGTGTTACCGGCGTGAAGTCCACCAAGGGCAGACCTTGGTGGTTGACGTGACCGTGTTAGCGCGGGATCAAAAGCGCCTGCACGTGTTTATGCAAATGTGTGATACCCAAGGTGAGGTGCTGGCCACCAGCGAGCAGATGCTGATGGGCATCGATACGCAAACCGGTCGCCCAGCGCCGTTTCCGGATGTTGTCGCCAGCCTGATTGAGGGGCTGCCTGCCGCATCCGACCATGACTGGCCCCAGCTTGCCGGGCGTCGTATCGGTCTGCCCAGTAGGCCGTGAGTGCGTCGTCACCGAGATGGTGAGCCATTATGAGGTCCCGCCCAGCAGTCGGCTGGGCGGATAACGGGATCGCCGGCCCGACTTCCGGCTCAAGGAGGAATCATTATCGCTACTTCAACACCCCCACACTCACCCCAACGCGGTGACAGCCAGCAGGCTGCTACCTCGACCGATTATATGGTCACCGAGCTTGCGCAAGGTGGCTTCTTTCAAGGCATGCATCGCGGCATGACCATTTGTTCAGCCGTGCTGGTACTGGCGTTTGTGCTGTTCACCGGCTTTCAATCCGAGACGGCCAGTGTCCTGTTTGGTACCACGCGCACTTGGATTGAAAGTACCTTTAGTGGCTACTACCTGGTCACCGTGATGCTGTTATTGACCGTGTGCGGTTTTATCGTTTTCAGCAAGTACGGTAACGTGCGGCTCGGCCCTGACGACAGTCGCCCGGAGTTTAGTAACTTCTCTTGGTTCTCGATGCTGTTCTCTGCCGGCATCGGTATCGGCATCCTGTTTTTTGGGGTGGCCGAACCGATTTTTTACCTCGATAACACCGGCGGATTTGGTTATCCCAACAACCCCCACGCTGATATGGCGGGCGCGGCTACCATTGGCTATGAGCGCGCCATCGATGCGCTGCGGGTCACCGTGTTCCACTGGGGGCTGCATGGCTGGGCCATCTATGTGATTGTCGGTATGTCGCTGGCGTATTTTGCCTACCGTAAGCAACTGCCTTTGGCCCTGCGCTCGGCGCTTTATCCTTTTATCGGCGATCGTATTTTCGGCGTCTGGGGCCATCTGTTTGACATCCTCGGGGTGCTCGGTTGCGTGTTTGGTGTGGCGACGTCGCTCGGACTTGGCGTGAGCCAAATGGCCGTGGGGCTGGAGCGTTTGATGGGAATCGCCTCTGGCTTATCGACCCAACTGGTGTTGATTGCGGTGATTTCGTTTATCTCGATTGTGTCGGCGGTCTCTGGCGTGCGCCGCGGGATCCGTATCATTTCGCAGATGAATATTTGGGTGTCGGTGTTTGTGGTTGGCGTCTTTTTAATTGGCGGCCCCACACTGTGGTTGTTCGGCGCGTTTGGTGAAACCTTACTCGACTATGCGATTAACTTTATCCCCATGGGGCTGTGGTTTGCCGACGAGCCGGGTACGGTAGATTGGCAGCAGGCCTGGACTATTTTCTATTGGGGCTGGTGGCTGGCTTGGGCACCCTTTGTTGGGTTGTTTATTGCGCGTATTTCCAAAGGGCGTACCTTGCGTGAGTTCGTGCTGGGCGTGTTGTTTGTCCCTACCTTACTGATTTTTGTCTGGTTGGTGATCTTTGGCGGCAATGCGATTTACCAGGAGCTTTATGCCAGTGGTGGCGTGGGTAGTGCCGGCATTATTGACTTGGTCAATGCTTGGGAGCTGCCAGCGGCCTTGTTTGCGGCTGCCGATGGCATTGTTGGCACCGGCACGTTCGGCTGGATACTCTCGGCCTTGATGGTGTTCTTGCTGATGAGCTGGTTTGTGACCTCGTCGGACTCGGGCACCCTGGTGCTGACGACGATTTTGTCACTGGGTGACGAAGAGCCGCCGCGGCGTTTCCGTATTATTTGGGGCGTGGTGATTGGCTTGGTGGCGGCGACGCTGCTGATGGCCGGTGGCCTTAAAGCGCTACAGACGGCGTTGATCGCCGCTGCCTTGCCACTGAGCGTGGTGATCCTGGTAATGACCGCCGGGGTGCTGATCTCACTGTTTGGTGAATCCCGCCGCTCGCTGGTGGCGGCGAAAAAATAGCGAGCCGTTAAAAAATAGCGATTCGCAAAAAAATAGCGGCTTGAAGCGTCGCCCTGTGACGCTTTGAACGCAATATCCGCTCACTCCGTTGCCGATTAAGGTAGTGGGGTGAGCGCTTTTCTTTCCTTACCTCTACTGCGCTTGACGTATCTGACGCGGTGATGCGCCGTAATAGCTGCGAAAGGCGCGGGAAAAGCTCGAGCTTGAATTAAAGCCACACGCCAACCCCACGGACAACACATCGAGATCGGTTTCTTTAAGCAAGTAGCGGGCTCGCTCTAGCCTTAATCCCAAATACCAGCTTCGCGGGGACTGGTTTAGCTCGCTGTCGAAAAGCCGTTGCAGATGACGAAGTGAAATACCGCTGCGCTGAGCCACCTCGGCCAAAGACAGGGGTGATTCTATATGGCGTTCCATCACATCCACCGCTTCGACCAGACGTCGTCGATGGGTGCCGAGGCGGCGGGCGAGTGTCATTCGCTGCTGATCGCGCCGAGTACGAATGCGCTCGTGCACCAGCTGCTCAGAGACGTCGATGGCCAATTGGGTGCCGTGGCGACGTGCAATCACATCCAGTGCCATGTCCATCGCCGCTGCGCCCCCCGCGCATGAGAAGCGCCGCGATCCCAGTTCAAATAGCTCATCTGAGGTTTTCACCTCCGGGAAGCGCTCTTGAAACGAGGGCAGGCTTTCCCAATGCAAGGTGACACGTTCCCCTTTAAGCAGATCGGCAGCGGCCAGCAAAAAGCAGCCGGTATCGAGCCCGCCGAGCGCGCACCCCGCCGCATCAAGACGGTGCAACCAGCGCATTAAGGGGCGGCTTAGATAGGCTTCTGGGTCAAAACCGCTACACACGGCCAGCGAGGGCAGGTCATGCACCGCATCGATGGCTTTATCCGCCAGCAGTGACATGCCGTTAGACGCCTTCACCGGTTTGCCATCTTCACTGATCATTTGCCAATCAAATAGCGCTTCGCCACTGATTTGGTTGGCAATACGCAGCGGTTCGACGGCAGAGAAAAAGGCCATCATCGAGAAGCGGGGCAGTAAAAGAAAGCCGATGCATTCTGGCATCGGGCCGGTGTATTCAAGACGCATGACCGCAAACGAACAAAGAATGGTAGAAATAATGATGAGGGGCAGCCACTAGCCGGGTCAAGATAAGGTGAGCATTTTATTGATAAAAGTACCAACTCGTTTGGCTGCCAAACGCGTCACGGAGAGGTGTGCAAAAATTAACTAGACTGTATCGATATCACCAGAATATACTCCGATTCCTCTTTCTACATAAGGCATATTTTGTGGATCCAACACGCGTCGATTGTCACTCCCCTTCACTGGTACGTTGTCACCAACAAAGGATGCAGTCATGATTGAACCTATGATTACCCTCCTGCTCGGTCTTTTCTTTATTTTGTTAATTATTGCCGCCAATGGCTACTTTGTGGCGCAAGAGTTTGCCTATATGGCGGTTGATCGCGCAAAGCTTGCGACCTTGGCCGCGACGGGCGATGCATCGGCAAAACGGGCGCTGGCGGTGACAAAACGGACGAGCTTTATGCTGTCTGGCGCGCAGCTTGGTATCACGGTCACCGGCTTGGTGTTGGGCTTTGTTGCCGAGCCGTTGGTCGGCGAGTCGATGGGCGTTTTATTGCAACAACTAGGCTTGTCGCTGGAATCGGGGATCGCGATTGGCACCATGGCGACGCTCGCGGTGGCGATGATTGTGCAAATGATTTTGGGTGAGCTTTACCCGAAAAACTTAGCCATTGCCAATGCTGAACCCATGGCGCGTATGATGTCGCGTTCGACACTGATTTATATGTCAGTGTTTGGTTGGATCATCAGTTTCTTTGATAAATCCGCCAACCTGGTGCTACGGGTGGTGGGGATTCAACCGGTGCATGATCTTGATATGAGTGCCTCAGAAGACGACTTACACCATATTATCGCCGACTCGCGAGAGAGCGGGGATTTGCCGGTGGAGTTGTCACTGATGATGGATAGGATCCTGGATTTTCCTGCGCGCGATGTTGAGCATGCGATGGTGCCGCGTTCGCAAGTTGATTGGGTGTCGCCAGAAACCAAGCTGTCCGAATTGTTGGCGCTGATGGCGCAAGCCCATACTCGTTATCCTGTGCTTGATAATAATGATGCGCCTGTGGGCGTGGTTCACCTGTCAGATGTCCTCGCGAAAACAGAGGCGGATTCAAATGATACCGTGGCGTCAGTGATGCGTCCTGCCAGTGTTCTCCCCACATTAATGCCGTTGCCAAATGCGCTAGATCAGTTGGTGCGCACGACCAATCAACTGGCGTGTGTGATTGATGAATATGGCGGCTTTGCTGGCGTATTAACGATTGAAGATTTGGCCATGGAGATCGTGGGGGAAATTACCGACGAGCATGATAGTGATCATGCCGAGGCGGTTGTCCCTGAAAGCGACAATATTTGGTTAATGGATGGTGATGTGCACATCGACGAAGTGGAGCGTGTGATTGGTTATGATCTGCCGCGGGGTGATGTCGAAACCATAGCTGGCGTATTGATTGCGGCGTGTGGCGCATTGCCAGCCGTAGGGGATACGGTGACCATTGCGCTGCCGATTGACCCATCCGAACTGGCGGAGAGTCAACCAATTATGCGCCATCTTGAAGTGGATGTATTAAGCATTGAACGGCACATTCCCACGTCGGTGCGGGTCACGCTTATTGAGCAGCCCATTGTGGAGGATAATCAATGACCGATCCTTTAGTGGTCAGTGTGGTCACGCTGGCTTTGATTGTGTTGAGTGGCTTTTTTGTCATTATCGAGTTTGCCTTGATGGGCGCGCGTCGACATCGTTTGGAAGAAATGGCGGTAGAGAGTGGGTCGGCGCGGGCAGCGCTGCGTGGGATGAATGATTTGACCTTGATGCTGGCAGGGGCGCAATTAGGCATCACCTTTTGTACCTTTGCTCTTGGGGCGGTCACCAAGCCAGCGGTGGATGTCTGGGTAGGGCCCGTCTTTCTCGCGGTTGGCTTACCCGCTTGGGCAGCTGATGCGGCGGCCTTCGGGTTTGCGCTATTTGTGGTGACATTTTTGCACCTCGTCGTGGGTGAGATGGCACCGAAGTCTTGGTCGATTGCTCATCCAGAAAAGTCAGCCTTGGCAATCGGTGTTGTCTCGCGCGCTTATGTGTGGCCGTTACGTCCGTTACTTCGCTGGATCAATCGTATTGCCAATCGCTTGGTGAAAGCCTCAGGGGTTGAGCCGGTAGAAAGCGCCGCGGTCGGGGGACAAGATATTCAGACCATTCGTCAATTGGTTGAGCATTCTGGGCAAGTGGGAACCTTGCAACCAGCGATTCAACGGCAATTGTCGGGGTTGATCGATCTGAGTTCGATTGCAATCGAAACCTTGGTCACCCAGGGGCAGGTGATGGCACATGTTGATAAACATGCAACGGTCGCAGAGGTGCGTGCTGTCGCCGTGGCGTCAGGGCATCTGCGTATTTTAATGACTGGCAACGAGGGGCTAAAGCCGTTGGTGGTGCACGTGCGGGATACGCTACTCGAACCGGCAGACCGACTCGCACGCGATGTCGCTCGCAATGCGTATGTGTTAGATGCCAACACGCCCATCTACGAAGCGCTAGCGCGCATGCGTGAAGCCAGCGTTCAGCTTGCGGTGGTCAGTAAAGAGGGGGAAATGATTGGCGTGGTGACGCTGGCGGATATTTTAAAACGCGTGCTTCCGGTTACGGCAGCAAGTTAACCCGCTATTTGCCAAGGTTAAAAAACGCCACAGTCACTTCACCAGTCACTGTGGCATTTTGTTTAGCTATCGATACTCGTTAGCGTCGCTGCGTTCGTCTGAGCGAACATATTGTGACGCTAGCTTACCAGCCTTTTACCACGGCGCCGTCAAAGATTTCCATCGCGGCGTTGTAAACCGCATCAGTTTGGTAGGCTTTAACAAAGGTTTTGACGTTTTCTGCGTCGACGTTGTCTTTGCGCGCCACAATCAGGTTCACATAAGGCGATTCTTTGTCTTCAACAAAGATACCGTCTTTGCTTGGCGTTAGGCCCACGCCTGCTGCAAAGGTGTTGTTGATGATAGCCAAGTCCACATCTTCCAATGAGCGAGGCAGTTGTGGGGTTTCTAGCTCGATGATTTCTACGTTTTTCGGGTTCTCAACGATATCCAGTTTAGTCGCGTTAATACCTGCGCCTTCTTTGAGCTTGATGATCCCTTGCTGCTCAAGCAATACCAGTGAACGGCCTAGGTTCGATGGGTTGTTAGGCACCGCAATTTTACCGCCTTCTGGTAGATCTTCGACGCTATCTAGCTTGTAAGAATAAGCCGCAATCGGATACACAAAGGTGTTGCCAGCAATCGCAAATTCATAACCACGGTCTTTGATTTGTGCGTCCAAGTAAGGTTTGTGTTGGAAAGCATTCACGTCGACCGAGCCATCATCCAGTGCCGCGTTCGGTGACACGTAATCGGTAAAGGTCACCAGCTCTACCTCAAGACCGAGCTTTTTCGCTTCTTCCACCGCGTGTTCAGCCACTTGTGCTTCTTCGCCGGCCATCACGCCCACGGTGATGCTGTTGGTATCGGTTGCGGCTTGTTCTTTCTCGCCGCAGCCAGTCAGCACCAAGGTTGAGGCAAGGCCAAGGGTGGCAAGTAGTGTTTTGATCGTGGTTTTCATTGTCTGTCTCCCTGTTTGGAACATATTCGTCATTATTGTGTTTGATTTAGCGGTGATCGGCGCGTCGCACCAAGTAATCACCAAAAGATTGAATCGCTTGCACTAAGACTACCAGCATTACAACGGTGATCAGCATCACTGTGGTGTCAAAGCGCTGATAGCCATAGCGGATGCCCACATCCCCAAGGCCGCCGCCGCCGACCGCACCGGCCATGGCCGAGTAGCTCACCAAGGTAACCAGGGTAATGGTCGCGCCATTGATGATGCCGGGGAGCGCTTCCGGTATCAGCACTTTATAAATAATCTGGAACGGGTTCGCGCCCATCGCTTTGGCCGCTTCCTCTAGCCCAGCCGGTAACTCGAGTAACGCCCCTTCAACCAAGCGGGCAATAAATGGAATCGCGCCGACGGTAAGCGGCACAATCGCCGCCGCGGTACCAATCGAGGTACCAACAACCATGCGGGTAAACGGAATAATTGCCACCAGCAAGATAATAAAGGGGATAGAGCGACCAATGTTCACTATTGCGCCCAGCACCTGGTTAACTTGCGGCTGGCCCAGCAAACCACCAGGTTTGGTCACATGCAGTAACACGCCCAATGGGATGCCAATCACAAACCCCATGATCCCTGAGGCAAACACCATATACAGGGTTTGGCCGGTAGCCTCGAGGAGCAAGTTGATAAGGGCGCTGTTTTCATTGACCCAGTGAGTGAGTTGATCAATCAACATAGCCGAGTACCTCCGTGTTGACATGGTGCTTGTTGAGGTAAGTGATGGCGTTTTCAACCGCCTCTTTTGGACCCATGATTTCCGCAAGGAGTAGGCCGAATTTCACGCCGCCGGCGTAGTCGATATCTGAGCTTAAAATGCTGATGTCGATATCAAACAGACGCGAGATCTGGCTGATTAATGGGTCATCGACCGTCGCGCCGGTAAACTCGAGGCGCACCAAGGGGTAACTGCCTTCGAAGTATTCTTGTTGTAAGCGCTGGGCAAAATCATGCGGCACTGACAAGTCGAGGGTTGAACGAATAAATTGTTTGGCCAAGTCGGATTTGGGATGCGCAAAAATCTCGCCCACCGGGCCGGATTCAACCAGCTCCCCATCGCCAATGATGGCGACGTCGTCACAGATACGTTTGACCACGTCCATTTCGTGGGTGATCAGCAAAATGGTGAGGTTGAGCTTTTGGTTGATGGTTTGCAGCAGCGACAAAATCGATTGGGTGGTGGCCGGATCCAGTGCGCTGGTGGCTTCATCACAAAGCAGAACGTTGGGGCTTGGCGCCAGTGCGCGGGCAATGGCGACACGCTGTTTTTGTCCGCCACTGAGGCTGGCAGGATACACATCACGCTTATCGGCCAAGCCGACCAGATCGAGCAGTTCGCTTACGCGGGTTTCTATCTCATCGCGGCTCGAGCCACTTAGCTCAAGCGGTAGGGCGATATTGTCGAAAACGGTGCGTGACGAAAGCAGATTAAAGTGTTGGAAAATCATCCCGATTTTACGGCGCGCTTGGGTCAACTGGCGGTTGGGTAGCGCGGTGAGGTTCGTCCCCCCCACTTTGACTGAGCCGCTGGTTGGGCGCTCGAGCAGGTTAACCATCCGGATCAGGGTACTTTTCCCAGCACCGGAGGCACCGATCACACCAAATACTTTCCCCTTGGGAATAAATAAGTTGATGTCATTAAGGGCATGAATTCGGCGCTCCCCGAGTTCGAATACCTTGTTGAGGTTGGTTATCTCAATCATCACATGTCCTTGGCGAATAATTTGATCACAGCAGACTCACTCAGCGGCTTGTGCCACATTCTTGCTGTCGCTCTGGTTATTGATGCTATGGGTTCGTTAAAAACAAGTCAATGGATATTTTTACTTCTAGACGTCCAAATGGCAATAAGTCTAACCGTCCGGTTATAAAGTGAGCGAAGGGCTTGATCTCTGCAGGCAAAGCGCGTTAACTGACAGCTTCCGTACCTAACTGTTAAGACTGTTGTTTTTATGTCTCCGCTTTTAATTGATACCACCATGCTGACGCTGTTCATCCCTACCTTTTTTTTCGTGTCGGTCACGCCCGGCATGTGCATGACATTATCGATGACCCTTGGCATGACAATTGGCGTTAAGCGTAGCTTACATATGATGTGGGGCGAGCTTATCGGCGTGGGGCTGGTAGCGATCGCCTCTGTCATTGGTGTGGCGACGGTGATGCTGAACTATCCCGCCGTGTTTCAGGTGTTTAAATATGTCGGTGGTGTGTACTTGGCGTATTTAGGCGTACAAATGTGGCGCTCTCGCGGCAAGATGGCGATCCCAAATGATGATGACGATACCGCCAATGAAGCCTCGGCATTGTCGTTGGCCGCGCAAGGCTTTGTGACCGCCATTGCCAACCCGAAAGGTTGGGCGTTTATGATCTCGCTGTTGCCACCGTTTATTAACCCTGCGATGTCACTCCCCAGCCAGTTGAGCGTGCTGGTGTTGATCATCCTTTGCACGGAATTTAGTTGTTTAATGCTGTATGCCAGCGGTGGGCGTACCTTGCGTCAGTTTTTGCAGCAAAAGGGCAATGTGCAAATGCTGAACCGAATCGCCGGCACCCTGATGATCGGCGTCGGATTTTGGTTGGCGTTGGGGTGAATTAACTTTTAATAATTCTGCAAATAATTAGAATAACCACTTAAATTCATAGGCTTGGTCGATTATTGTGCAATTTGGTGGGGCTGAGACGCAGCTTGTTTATGATTTTCTCGATTTGTCCGAGGAAGAACAGGAAGTATGGTTAAGTCGGTTGAAAGTCACGTCTCCCTCTCAATACGCACAACTCTTGCCATTCTATCATTGCGATACACAGCCATTGCTGAGCCAAATTTGGTCAGATGGGGCTCAATCTTTCATCGCATCACAGCTGTTTGAACCGAATACTACGTTGGATAAATATCGTCTCGGTGAGGAGATTGGCCGCGGTGGAATGGGGGTTGTGTATCGCGCTTATCGCGATGATAGTACGTTTGAACAAGAACTTGCCATAAAGTGTATCCACCCCTCTTTGTACCCTATTATCGGTAGAAATTCTCTGTTCAAAGAAGCACAGATGTTGGCGCGTTTAAGTCACCCCTGTATCGCAAAGGTGTTTGATGGCGGGATCAGTGACGGGTGTGTTTATATTGTCATGGAGTATGTGGATGGATGCACGCTTGGAAAGCAGATAGCAACGCAGCCAACGTCGCACAAGGCACGACTATCCTTGTTTGTGTCGATTTGCTCAGCGATTGAGCATGCGCATCGCCACCAAATGATTCATGGTGATATTAAGCCGGATAATATCCTGATTGATAGAGACGGACAGGCCAAAATTATCGACTTTAACCTCACACAAAAACTTGAATGCTATCCAAGCCCTGATAGTGATGATGGTGTGTTGGCCTACAGTGAGAGTTATGCAAGCCCTGAACAAAAACGTGGCGAATACCTTACCCAACAAACAGACGTATACGCATTAGGCAAATTGTTAGCATTTCTACTGACTGCGGACGGTAAAAAGCCCAATCAAGAGTTGGCATTGGTAATTACTAAAGCGACAGAAGAAGAGGCAGATAATCGCTACGTGACTGTCAACCAGCTTCGTAATGACGTTATTCATGTGATGAATAAAAAGCCGATTTCTGTTAAGCAAGATAATTGGCTCTATCGATTACGCTGTTTAGTACGACGACGGCCTATCCCTCTATTTTTATCGATCGTGTTGGTCGTGTCTGCGTTTGTGTTTAGCCTAGTGTTAGTGAAAAAAAATCAGCAGCTTTATTCTGAAAAACAGGCATCTGAAGAGCTGGTTATGCATCTGACACAGTTGATGTTTCATGGTAAAGAAACGTACGACCACCCGATTAGTTTTGAGGTGATGTTAGATCTTTCTCGTCGTCAAATTCTTGCAAATCCCCATGTCTCTGATGATGTTAAACAAAAATTAATTGTCGCTATGATGGTCCCTCATCCGAGTACTTCAAAAAATGAAAAATAAAATTACACTGTTTTTACTATCCTACATGAGTGTGATACTGCCAGCGCAAAGTGAACCGCAATTAAGTGGCTACTTTATTGATGCTCCTGTTACAGGTTTATATTACGAAACATCCTCGGGGCATCAAGGCTTTACAGATAAAGGTCGATTTGAATATGACGAGGGTGACGCTGTTAAATTTTATTTAGGTCAAGATAACCGCGGAGCTTTAATTAGTGCAATTTCAGGTCAAGAAATTGTGACTCCTAATAATATTTCCACTCAGCCAAGTAGAAGTATTAATCTTACTCGCTTACTGATGTCACTGGATAGTACACCAAATAACCGTAATAACATCATGATTGATGACAGTGTGAGGAACAATACTGGGCTAATAAACACACTAAACAATCTTGACTTAAGCTACTTAGATAGTCATCTGGATGAGTTTCAACTTGCATTTGTATCCATCGAAGAAGCTGCTCGTCACCTTAAAAAAAGCCACGAGTATATTAAGGATAAATTTGCTTCAGAGCATAAAATTCTTGATGGGAAAGATACAGTGTTCATCTATGAAACCGTCAAGAAAAGAGACTATAAAGGAAATATCTGCGCCATCAATCTTGACCAACTAAGGAATCCTTATTACCACGCGCCGATAGGGAAAACGGTTTTTGAGATAACAGATGACACGATCATTGAATATCCTTCAATAGGCGATAGGTTCAAAGGGTGCCAGCTTGATCCTAGTAACGACCAGAAGGTAGCAGTCAGCCCACTCAGTGAATTTGGTGGTGGACGAGGCCTAGTAAGTTGTGCTAGCCAGGGCTGTCGACAATATCAATTAAATGGCTTTTACATTGACGATCGACAAGATGGTAGCGATTGGAAATATCGTTCTATTGCCATAAATTATGATGAGAAAACGCATCTTTTAATGAAGAAATCTCAGGGGCTAGGCAAAAAAAAACATATTGAACACAACAATGTTGCTGAAGGTGTGACTTTTATTTATCCGAAGCGTAAAGAGAGTTTTATTGATTACTCCGGAGTATGGATAAAGAAAACATTTAATGGCAGCAAAACTTCATCTCAGTGCGTATTGATGAAAGGTGATCGTCTCCTAGAAGGGCCTAAAGAAACAGATCATTGTCCGATCACAGAATCAAGCTATCAGTTAATGGATAAGTTTTTGTATCGAGATGCCTGGTGGCTAAATGAAACGGGCAAGACTGCTTTGTCTGCACTCAATGTTACTGTGAGTTGGTTTGATATAGATAAGGGCGATCAATACACCAGTTGGGAGTACTTGCCAGTTAATGAAAGTTGGTTAGGCGGGACTATCTATCAATACAATCAAATAAAAATATTAGATAAGCATGGTTTGCCCAGTTTAAAAACTATTAAGACAAGTATGTATACAAAATATGATGAATAAAAACGCTGACTTCACACAGCTTCTTTTACAATGGAAGCAAGGTAATCGACAATCTGAATCAGAACTTTACCATCTGGCTTATGCTAGGTTAAAGCAACTGGCGGCACTTGAAAGCAAAAGAAGTAGTGATAACTTTGGTGCTGACAACACGATTATTAGTGATGCTATTCACAGTGATACTATGCTTGTTAATGAAGCTTATATCAAAATGACGCAAGTGGATTTAACAGATGTGAATAATCGAAAGTCATTCTATCTCATGGCTGCAAAAATTATCCGTCAGGTATTGATTGAACAAGCAAGAAAATTACATGCTAGTAAGAGAAAATCGACCAGAATTTTCGTAGATAAAAATCAGTTGAGTGGATTAGATAGAATGCTAGTTTTTGATATGGAGCTCGAGAAGTTTGGGCATCGCTATCCTAGGCAAGCTGATGTTTTAAAAATGAAGTATCTGGTTGGAATGAAAGTGGATGAAATTAGCCAGACGTTGAGTTGTAGCAAAAGCTTGATCGAAAAGGATCTTAAATTCTCGAAAGGATGGTTTGCATCGAGGATGCGTGCTCAATGAAGCGGAAGCTATTTGTTATAACGTGTATTTTATGTGTGTCCTTCTTTATCTTAAGACCAGAAAGTGAAGGTGCCGAGGAAGAAGCAACAAAGACTCAATCTGAGACAGTTGAAACGCTAAAAGGAAAAAATAAAGCGTCACTCCCTTTTTTCTCACCAGCTCCTTTATTAGTGACTGAGCAGGATATACAAGTAGAAGAAACATTAGAAGAAACAATTTCCCAAGCTTCTATCGCTCCAGTCAAAAAGCCAAAAATATCTCCCGATGACAGTGTTGAGGATGAAGTGGCATTGATGACGGCACAAGCGTCGTCACGAGAAGCGGTTGGTTATCAGAAGCCTAGTAACAGCAAACCAACCATCGATCCTCATGTTTTTTCTCAAATATCTGCGGAGGTTGCAACGTGGCGCTTGGAACAAGACGTTGCCATGTATCATCGGGTTTCGTTCCAAAATTTATTTATTGATGCTGAAGATGATTTCTTAAGTTATCAAGTCGGCATTGAGGGAGCAAAAACACAGTCTATTTCTGTCCGGTTATCATCAAGCCAGGTTGTAGTGAGCGGCTCGCCGAATGATCATCTGGAGCGCTTAACTTTAGTAATCAGGGCGCGAGATAATCACCATGGCAGCGGTGAAGAGAGTTGGGCCGTTGCTCGTTTTCCTTTGCCGGGGATTGAGGACAAACCTGATAAGGCAGAGGTGCTTGTTGACCAACCCTTGTATCGTTTAACAACTACACGGATTCGCGATGAAAATGGTGTCGCTTATGATATCTTGCAATGCGAGATTTTCTTACTTCGTGATGATGCGGTTTGGTATGCCATCGGCCGAGATCGTTTAAAATGTCCAGATATGTCAAATATCGCGCAGCGGGGAGCTTACAGAGTTGAAGGTGATGCTGTTTTAATCCAGTTATCGCGTGAAGCTGGCGAGATCACTTGGTTACTGCGCTTTGATTATGATGCTTATTATGGGCCAAGTGCACATCACTACTTGGTTACGCAACGACGTGGTGGGCAATACCAAACCGATACGCTTTTTGATAACAAACGGGCGGCAGAAGCACGGTTGAATATGCATACCGGACGGCATATCTATGAAGGCCGTTATTTTGACCACTTGTTAATGGATCCTGAGGGTAACTATTACTTGGTGGGCATGATGAATTACATCTACAACGTCCGTATTGATGATCCAAGTTATTATCAGCCTGCAGACTCCGATCTAAATATTACCCATCCTATTCATAGTATGACGTGCGCTGACATTGAACGCTGGTATGGCTACTCAGTGTTGATTGGTCCATCACAATACAACACGCTCATCAGCACGAGTGGTGATCCCATGGGAAATTATCCTCCTCAGTGTGGTACGTACCAGCAAACGCCGACGAGAGTGGCGCTCTACCTAGACTTTTCTTTTGATCCGAGTGATATACCGATTCATGGGCGTATCTACTCTTACTTGTTACACCCTAAGCCTGAATATAAAGATCGCTTAGAAACGTTTAAGATCAATCTTCTCTATGCTGAACCACAGGAGTAGTATGATATATAGACAGATTTTATCTATTTTGGCCTGATTTTTATTCGAAAAGTGGCTTTGAGATAAAAAAGACTAAAAAAAATTACGGTTTTTGTATAGCTTTACGTCCCTTGTGCTAGCAAGGTGTTAGCAACAAAATGAACGAAAATGCGCAGATCGCTTGATCGTGCGCGTAGTTTTTGCAGTTTATTTCAGGGACAAAGATGAATAAAAAAACACTTCTTGCGGCATCCGTTGCGATTGCATTGACCGGTTGTAATGGCTCTGGCTCTTCTGAGCAATCAACGCCATCGAAAGATATGGTAACCATTACGGCAATCGATGGTTATTTGAGTAATGCTGTCGTTTTTATCGACCAAAATAACGACGGTAACTGGAATAAATCCGAGCCTGTTATCGCACAAACGAATAGTGATGGTAAGGCTCAGGTTGCACGTGAAAAGATTAAAGAAAAAGGACCTATCGGGATACAGATTATCGCTGAAGGCAGTCCTAAACTGAGTTGGCTCGAAGAGTTAGGCTTGGATCCTCAAGCGACGATTGACCAAGATTTGAAAGGACAAAAGCTCAATAAAGAAGTCGCATTAATGGCGCCGAGTTCTACTCTTAAGAACAAAAATGTTGTTATTTCACCATTGTCTGATTTGGTCGCAAGTAGAGTGCGCCAAGGTGAAAGTGAAGACGTCGCAATCGACGCGGTGCAAACGGCATTAGGTATTGAAGACTCAGCAGAAATCTTCGATGACTATGTGGGCAAAAATAAAAAATTGCATAAAGTTGCTCAGGTACTGACAGTTTCAAAGGCTGACAGTAAAGCTGAGTATGATGAAATGGCTTTAAAGATCGCTGATCGGGCGGTCCAACATGTTGATACCTTGACTGATGAGCAGTTGGAAGATGCGACGTATAAGCCAGTAATTACGCGCGATAATAACAACGACAGCTTTACGGTCACTGAAAACCACACAGTAAAAGTAAACGCCGATGCCTTAGCTAAACTACAGGCAAAGCTGAGTGACAAAACGAAATCATTAATGGATACCGACAGTTTTCCAGTCATTGATTTAGATATTGCGGAGCTATTCAGTGATAAAGATACTACAGCACCAGTAGCGTGGTCGGTAGACTCATTGTCGCCAGATATGGGGATTCAGATCTCTTATCGCGAGAATACACTTAAGCTTTCGAGTAATGGTGAAGCGTTAAAAGCTGGCCCTGTTGTTCTAACCCTTTTGGCCGACGATTTTAACAGTGATAATAAAAAAGTTGGTAAACAAGCAGTGACACTTCAGTTCACAGTTGGCACATCAAACAAAGCGCCAGTTGTGGATACTCAAGAAAAAACCGAATTGCAGGATATCCTTGATAATTGGTATATCCAGCAAGGTGACGTTTTTGAGCAATCGTTCAGTGTTGCAGCTCTGTTCAAGGACGCCGATGGAGCGATCCAGTCTTATCACGTCGATCAGTTTAATCTCGAGGGTCTCGTTGCCTCCGTGGATAAACAAGGTCTCGTACGTATTACGGGTGTCCCGAAACATGCGCGTCAGTCGGGGACAAAACTCGTTATCTCTGCGAAAGATAATAAAGGGGCGATGACGTCAACCCTGTTCTCCCTTCCTGACGTTAAAGAGGGCTATCAGCCTCCAGTGACTGAACCAGAAAACGGCTTTACCCAAGCGTTATTTGACGATAATCGCGTGTGGAAAATGGGTAGCCTGGCAGATTCCGATGGTGAAATTGGTTATGCCATGTTCCTACAAAATGGTGGAGATTATCAGTTCTGCTGGGGCGGCAATGACGAGGTGCCCGACGCCTACAAGACAAACATTAGTCGTAAGACCGATTGGTCATTAACGAATCCACAATCTGTTCAACAGATGTTGGTCTCTCTTGATCATGTAACAGACTATGTTGAGTATGAACATAAACGTTGCGGTAGTGTGACATTGAACGAAGGGAAATTACAATTGACCTTAGATGGGGCAGGTGAATCGGTAGTGATGGAGCGTCTCTATCACCATGTAGACGCTGAGGGTCAAGAGCAATTGATTATGAAAGCGTTTAATGATGAGTTGTTCTGGCTAGACTCGTCAGATACTCCTTTTTATCAATCAGCTCAGGTTGACTCATTTGTTTACCCTGGTGTTGAAGAATATCGATTGATGGTTGAGCAAACCGGTGTCACCCAAAGTTTCGATGGGGAAGATCCGATTTTGCAATACTCGATATTAATGAATCGCTTCAAAAGCAATGGTTACTACGAATCTCAATCCATCGACTATAAAACACAGTCAAAAGATGACTTTTTTACCGGTGGTCAATGGCGTGTTATTCAAGATGAATTCGGCAATGAGTTGCTTATTCAACAGGAATCGAGTGAGGATAAGAAAAAACGTCATCGCTACATTAACCGCAAAATAGGCGATGTTTTAGTGGGGATTTCGTGGTCTCAAGATAACGGTGGAACGTCGTTGCCAAACTACAGCCTTTCTAGTGATAACAAGCAGGTGATGCTAGATATCATGGACAACCTCCCGTTAATTCAAGAGTAATTGAATACAAGGTGTTGTGAAGAGCCCTCGTTGAGCGAGGGCTTTTTTGATCACAAATAATGCTATAAAATGATAACCATTTGCATTATCATCCCCGTCGCTTTTTATTGACGGGGAATGTTCAATGCAGTTAAAGCCAGTCGCCTCTTTTATTCTTAACTTTTTTGCTTTTCCTTCTCTCGCACTTGCTGCTCCGGCAGAGGATGCCTCTGAAAACGATGCGCCTATCGATACCGTGGTGGTCAATGCCGATCGCTTTTCCGATGCGCTGATGATGCGTGAGGATTTGGATAAGGTTCGTGGGATCAGTAACGCGGATATCTTTTCGGGTAACACCAGTATTCAGCTCAATAACATCCATAACGAAGCCGGCGCGATTGACCCCGGTATTCGTGGTTTGCAAGGGCATGGGCGGGTTGCGATGCTGATTGATGGCAGTTTGCAGTCGACACATACCTCGCGTGGTTATCAGGGAGTGAGTGATCGTACCTACATTGATACCGACTTATTGTCGTCGCTGTCGGTAGACAAAGGGGCAACAATTGGGCGGTCGCCTTATGCCAGTGGTGCGATTGGCGGCACCATTACCGCTACCACACTCAATGCGACAGACATTGTTCGTGATGGCGAGGGCTTTGGTGCGGTGGTGAAGCTACGTGCCCACAATAACGCCCGCTCGCCGCGTGTGAGTGACGATGCCCAAGAGCAAATGCGTTATCGCTTGGCCGATAGCAGTGACCACCAAGGGTTTGATAACGGGTCTGCAATGGTAGGGCTAGGGTATCAGGGTGATGGACTCGGTGGTGTGCTGGCATTTAGCCATCGCAAAAAGGGCAACCACTTTGCCGGTAAAAAGGGCATTGAACGCTACGAAGAGCCTGTGATTGGTGCAGGCCAAGAGGTGGGTAATACCAGTTTTGAGAGTGATTCTTGGCTCGCCAAACTGGACAAAGAATTCGGCAATGGTCATCAGGCGGATATTAGCTATCGTCACCACCGCCAAGAGGCGGGCGAGGTGCTGATGGCCTACTGGTATACCTACGAGAAAGATGGCGACACCTTGATGCCACAGTGGGGGCTAGGAACCGCGGATGTGGATGCTTATAGTGCGAACTACCGGTATACCTCGCCGTCGCAAAGCTGGCTGAATCTGCATGCGAATGCGTGGCACACGTCGGCCAAACTGAACCAATACAACGGGCTCTGGGCGAAAGGAAGCAATGCAGAGCAATATCTGCATGAGTATCAAAACGACCGTCATGGCGCGAGTATCGTCAACCGCAGTGAATGGTCGAGTGTGCCGGTGAGTGTGGATTATGGTGTGTCTTACACCAAAGAAACCCTTGAACCGCGTGGTGACACCGACAAGTTTTATACCAGCGAGCCGACCTCTCGCCACGGAAAACGCTCAGAGTGGAGTGTGTTTGCCAATAGTGAAATCGATCTCACGCCGGTGACCGCAAAGCTTGGCGTAAACTGGCATGAGGCGCAATCACTGGATAAGCAAACCCAGCAATCTTTGCACTATCGCGGTGAATGGGACTTATTGGGTGAGGTGCATTATGACATCAATGCTTCGGCGTCTGTGTTTGCCAAACTCTCTCGCACGGCGCGGTTACCGAGCTTGTATGAAGTGACTATTTCTAACGAGGTGTTTAGCTACAACCCGTATAACCCGCTGGATCCTGAAGTGTCGTTTAACCAAGAGTACGGTGTTAGCTTAGATGGCCGAGCTTGGTTGCAGGAATTAGGACTGGCGCAAACACGTCGCGCCGCCATGACGGTGTCTTACTTTAATAACCATGTCAGTGATTTTATTTCGGGTGGTGTGCTCGATCGCACGCCGGGTATGCCGTCTTGGCGCAGTAATTTTACTTTTACCAATTATGATGAGCTGTCGCTGTCTGGCATCGAGTTGCAAGCGCATTACGCGTATCAAGGCTTTTATAGCCACTTCTCTGCCACGTTTTACGACAGGGTGCAGGTGTGTTCGCAAGATCAAGCCGAACGTTCAGGCATGGACCGCTGTAACAGCTTAGGCTTTGCGTGGGGCACCACACCGACTCGTATTCCACCTGAGCGTAAATGGCACCTGAATATTGGCCATAAATGGTTGGATGATCGGCTCGATATTGGCACGACAGTGCGTTACCACAGTGGCAAATCGAACCCTGCCGATTGGCTAACAGGCACCGGCGCCGCAAGCCCTGTGGTGGCAATCCCATCAGAATACTTGGTGGATATTTATAGCCACTACGACATCACGCCGGATGTCAGTGTCTTTATTACGGTCAATAACCTAACGGACCGTTACACCATTCAACCTGGCTCGGTGGTGAGTATGCCGGACCCGGGCCGCACCATTACCATCGGCACCCAGTGGTCGTTCTAACGGTGATGCGTTAGCGCTGACTTGGCGTTGAGCAGGATGAACAGGCCTTTGCGTATTCCGTAACAGGCCTGTTTTTTATCTTACCCGTGTTTATTCTGTCGCCGGAGGCGGTGCCATGCCATGATGGCGAGCCACCAAGGCGCAGAATAGATCATGTGCGGTCGATAAAATCGCATCCGGAAAGTCATAGTCCGGGTTGTGCAGCTGTGGGTGATGCTCTCCGCTGCCAATCCCAAACAACGCGCCGGGCCATCGGGCGAGAAATTCGGCCACATCTTCTGACCATCGCATCGGCTCGGTAAGTGTTTGAACTGACAACCCAATAGTTTGAGCGGCGTCAACCACATGGGCGTGATGATCCGGGTGGTTGTAGGCGGCGATAAAAGGCTCGTGCCATGCTATGGATACCTCTAGCCCCGCGTGCTGGGCGATTGCGTTAATCGTGGCAGTCAGGCTGGCTTTCATCGCGTGGAAAGTAGCGTTGTCATCACTGCGCAAGGTAGCCATCACGGTCGCGTGGCCGGGGGCGACGCCGTAGGCGGGCTCTCCTAACTGGGCATGAACCAAGGTGACAAGGCTGTTGGCCTCAGGGTAGGCGTCGGGCAGTTGTGTCAGGGTATGCATCACGCCTGTCATCGCACCGGCAGGGCTAATCCCGCGTTCGGGGTAGGCGGCATGAGAGGTTTTTCCGTACAGCTCAATGGCGACTCCAGTCGAGGCACAGGCAAAGGTCCCTGGGCGTACCACGATTTGATGTTGATTAAAGCCGGGGAGATTGTGAAAGGCGTAGACGTTATCAATTTGCGCGTTGGTAAGTGCGGGGGACTCGCACATACGCACTGCGCCTTCTCCGGTTTCTTCTGCAGGCTGGAAGGCAAGCAGCACAGTACCACGAGCGGGCGGAGTGTGGCTAAGCTCGGCAGCGACGGCTAGCAACGCCGCGGTATGACCATCATGGCCACACGCATGCATCACGCCCGAATGCTGGGAGCAATAAGCCTGTGTTCCACGCTCTTCAATCGGGAGCGCATCAAAATCGGCGCGTAGCAAGGTGGTGGGCCCTGGCGCAGCGCCTTGAATGGTGACCAGGATCCCGTGACCACCGATATCAGTGGCTGGGTGAAAGCCAAATTGTCGCAATTGGGCAGCGATAGTACGTGCGGTGAGGGCTTCGTGGTTAGAAAGCTCAGGGGTTTGGTGCAGGGTATGCCGTAGCGTGACGGGATCGAACTCGTTAGCCATCTTCGACTCCAAAACCAGAATGGATACGCCATGCTAGATCGCGTTGGCATGTCACGTTGTGAACGCAAACGCAAAAAAGCCAGCAACAGGTGCTGGCTTTTGTTTTATCTCGACAGGGCGTGGTGAAAATTACACTTGGCCGTTGTCTTCCGCTTGTTTCGCTTGGATAGCTGTCAGGGCCACTGTGTAAACAATGTCATCGACCAGTGCGCCACGAGACAGGTCGTTCACCGGTTTGCGCATGCCTTGCAGCATTGGACCGATAGACACCAGCTCAGCAGAACGCTGTACCGCCTTGTAGGTGGTGTTACCTGTGTTCAAGTCTGGGAAGACGAACACGGTCGCTTTACCGGCAACCGGTGAATCCGGTGCTTTCGACTTAGCAACATTTTCCATGATTGCTGCGTCGTACTGAAGCGGGCCATCAATCACGAGATCAGGGCGCTTCTCTTTGGCAAGGCGGGTGGCTTCGCGAACTTTATCCACGTCAGCCCCTTTACCTGAGCTACCAGTCGAGTAAGAGATCATCGCTACGCGTGGCTCGATACCAAAGGCGCTGGCTGAATCGGCCGATTGAATGGCGATTTCTGCCAGTTGCTCAGCGTTTGGATCTGGGTTGATCGCACAGTCACCATATACCAGCACTTGCTCAGGCAGCAGCATGAAGAAGACCGACGACACCAAAGAGGCGTTCGGGGCTGTCTTGATGATCTGCAGCGGTGGGCGAATGGTGTTGGCCGTCGTGTGCACGGCACCGGAAACCAGGCCGTCCACCTCGTTGGCTTCTAGCATCATGGTACCCAGTACGACTGTGTCTTCCAGGTGTTCTTGCGCAATCACTTCGGTGATACCTTTGCTCTTACGCAGCTCAACCAAGCGGGCCACGTATTTGTCACGCGCTTTCACTGGGTCAATGATTTCTACGCCAGCGCCCAAGGTCACGCCTTGCTGATCGGCAACACGTTTAATTTCTTCTGGGTTACCCAAAAGCACACACTCAGCAATCTTACGCTCCGCACAGATAGCGGCCGCTTTAATGGTGCGTGGCTCGTCACCTTCCGGCAGCACAATGCGCTTGGCGGCTTTACGCGCAAACTCGGTGAGCTGATAACGGAAGGCCGGTGGGCTGAGGCGACGCTCGCGGTTAGAACCAGAGCTTAGTGACTCAATCCAGTTACCATCAATGTGGCTGGCTACATGGTCGTTCACAAACTCAACACGCTCTTTGTCGTCAGCTGGGACTTCGAGGCTGAAGCTTTGCAGGTTGAGTGAGGTTTGCCAGGTGTTACCTGCGGTGGTGAACACTGGTAGGCCCGTTTCAAAGGCACGGTCACACAATGCTTTGAGCTGGTCAGGGATCGAGTAACCACCGGTCAGTAGCAGCGCACCGATTTCCACGCCGTTCATTGCTGCCAAGCAGGCCGCGACAATCACGTCTGGACGGTCTGCCGAGGTCACTAGCAGTGAGCCAGGGCGGAAGTGCTCAACCATGTTAGGAATAGAGCGTGCGCAGAAGGTAATGCTCTTAATACGGCGCGAGTGAATTTCACCTTCATTAATGATGGTGGCATTCAAGTGCTTAGCCATATCGCTGGCACGGGTAGCAATCAGATCGATTTTCCATGGCACACAGCCCAGTACGCGGATTGGGCTCGTGTTGAAGATCTGCATCACTTCAACGTTAGTCGGACGCGCGCCGTCTGCATCGTCAAAGATCTCTGACAGATCGGGACGGGTGCGGCCAGCATCATCAACAGGTGCATTGAGCTTGTTGATGATCACGCCAGAGATGTTGCCGTTTTTGCTGCCACCAAAGTTGGTGCACGCAAACTCGATACGCTCTTTTAGCTGCGCAGGGTTGTCGGTACCTGGTGTGGTGACAAAGACAATCTCTGCATCCAGCGTCTTGGCAATCTCGTAGTTGATTTGGTTGGCAAACGGATGGTTACGCGTGGTGACCAAGCCTTCAACCAGTGCCACTTCGGTGTTTTGCGTGGCGCGTGTAAAGCGTGCAAGCACTTCTTCAAGCAGCACGTCTTCTTGATCGGAACGCAGCAGATCTTCGGCCTGGTTCATTGACATCGACTCGGCGACTTTCATGTCACTGTTGGCGTGAATGATTTCTGTCGTCAGGTCAGTGACATCAGTGTCGCTACCGTGATGAGGCTGCGCAATGGGTTTAAAAAATGAGACGCGGACGCCTTTACGCTCCATCGCTCGCATCACGCCGAGGCTGACACTTGTCAGGCCGACGCCGGAGCCGATTGGGATTAGCATAATAGTACGGGACACGTTGACTTCCTCTTACTATCTGATTGGCGTGCCGGACAGGCCGGCACAAATATAAAAACGGCTGAGTGGAATCAGCCGTTGGGAATGGTCTTACAGGCCAGTTAGGCGCGCGGTGTCTTGCGCAATGACCAACTCTTCGTTGGTTGAAATCACCATCGCAGGCACGCGGCTTTCGTCTGTGGTGATCACGCCTTCACCGCCAAAGCGGGCTTTTAGGTTGCGTTCTTTGTCGACGTCAACACCCAGCAGAGATAGGCGCTCGAGTACCAATTCGCGGATTGGGCCTGAGTTCTCACCGATACCGCCGGTGAAGACGATCGCGTCTAGGCGACCATCGAGGGTCGCGGTGTAGCTGGCCACGTACTTAGCAAGACGGTGACAGAACACGTTCATCGCGCGAGTGGCTTCTTCTTTCTCACCGTAGTTGTCTTCGACAAAGCGGCAGTCAGAGGTCACTTCGGTCAAGCCTTGTAGGCCAGACTCTTTGGTCAGCATGGTGTTGATTTGCTCAACGCTGTAGCCCAGTGCATCGTGCAGGTGGAAGATAATCGCTGGATCTAGGTCACCAGAGCGGGTGCCCATTACCAGGCCTTCCAACGGGGTCATGCCCATTGAGGTGTCGACGGATTTGCCGTTTTTAATCGCACAAACTGACGCGCCGTTACCGAGGTGGCAGTTAATGATGTTCACTTCATCAACAGGTTTGCCAAGCTGCTCAGCGGCGGCGTTAGCGATAAAGTAGTGCGAGGTACCATGCATGCCATAGCGACGGATGCCGTGCTCTTTATAAAGGTTATAAGGCAGTGCATACAAGTAGGCTTCTTCTGGCATGGTTTGATGGTATGCCGTATCGAATACAGCGACATTTTTCAGCGCTGGGAAGGCTTTTTTCGCCGCTTCGATACCTACGATGTGGGCTGGGTTGTGCAGCGGTGCAAAGCTGGCTGCATCGTGGATCCCTTTCAGTACATCGTCCGTAATTAATGCTGACTGAGTGAAGTGCTCGCCACCGTGAACAACGCGGTGGCCAATGGCACCTAGGTTCTCGGCAAGCTCAGGCTTAGAAGCCAGGATGGTATCAACAATGAAGTTAAGCGCTTCATTGTGTGCGGCACCTTCGCCGAGTTGGGCTTCATGCTTGCCGTCCATCTTCCACTTGATGCGGGCTTCTGGAAGGTGAAGGCATTCGGCTAGACCGGTAAGATGCTCATCGCCTGATTGAGCGTCGACAATGGCGAACTTCAAAGAGGAGCTTCCGCAATTGAGTACGAGAACCAGCTTGGACATGTATGACTACCTATGTTTCGTAAGACAGAGTGTATTGAACAAAAAGGATAGTGGACAAACAGAGACACTACCTTTTTAAAAAAAGAATTATCTCATGCGTTGTCGCGGGGAAAGAACCATCTTTATCCGTCCTGGATAAATGAACGCTCCGTCGAGTACAACCAGATTAGGTTGCGAGACAATCGAATCCGAGCAACAATGATAAAGTGCGCTAAGGATAGCGGGACTTGATACAGATAACAAAAATTTTTTGAGCAATACTGGTTAATTTTGAAAGTTTTTAAACAGTTTGTTTAATTTTTATTGTAAAAGTTGAGTGACAGCGCCTTGTGCCACACTGAGCGAGTCACACGAGTAAGTGAGGTAGGTATGACAACGAATAAGTCAATCTGGCGTTGCCTGCAAGATGGTCAGAAGTACATGCAGGAATGGCCAATGAGAAAGGAGTTGGCACCGGTATTCCCCGAGAACCGTGTGATTACCATGACTCGCTTTGCGATCAAAGTGATGCCAGCGGTGGCGGCGATTAGCGTGTTATTACAGATGTCGGCCAATAATGTACAAGGGCTGCCGCAGGCGGTGATTGTGGCCTTGTTTGCATTGAGCTTGCCGGTGCAAGGTTTGTGGTGGTTGGGTAAGCGTCGTGATACGCCTCTGCCGCCAGCGCTTGCGGGTTGGTATCGCGAGCTGCATCAAAAGATCACCAGTGAAGGACATGCGATGCAGCCGATCAAAAACCAGCCACGATACAAAGAGCTTGCGCATGCGTTAAGCCGCGCGTTTAAAGTAGATCGCGCTGCGTTGGAGCGTTGGTTCTAACAGACACGCGGCGGCGTCGCTATCGACTAGCGAACAGATATAGAGAAGAAGCGACAACAAAACGCCGACCGTTTGGTCGGCGTTTTTGTATATGGGTAAAGTGTATGTGGGAAAGCGTGAGCGCTTAGCTATTTGTGGCGCGCTTGCACTGAGCGGCACCTTGCCCTTTCATTTGGCTCACCGCTTGGCGCATTTCGTCCATCGACAGCCAGCGCTGTGGCATGGGTAGCACGTGTAAGCGCAAGTCGGGCGCGTCGTCGCTTAGCATGGCTTGGTCGCTTACCGCGGTGATCAATGCAATGCGCAGTTCAGGGTTGCGGGCGTGAATTTGTGCCGCGGTTCCCAAGCCTTCGGCGATGTGAAAGCGCCCGGCAATATGCACAATTTGGCTGTCAGGTTGAGCGGCATGGTAATCGACGATGCTTTCGGCCATGGTGGCATCCCACGCAAGCTGAGCCGCATACTGGGCGTCTGTTTGGCTGGCGCTGCCATGGTGCATATTGGCCTTAAACTTGCGCTTATACGGTGAATCTTGGGTATCTATGGTGTCGGCAAACCAGCTACGCTGTTGCTCGGATAGACTATCGAGATATGACAAGCCTTGCTGACCAATACAGCGTACCAGTCGCTTGGGGGCGTTGGCAGCAATCACCTCGATTTGGCGTTGCTTGGCCAGTTCAATCAAGGGCCGATAACTACCATCATAATTATCCCATGCATTGGCTTGTCGCTTTAACGTGTCTTCGCCGATCTCGCCAGCAAGATATTGGTCAAGCACGGGTTGTGTATCGCGACTGAATTGCTCCATCGACAGGGCCACTGGGTGTTCTGAGGCGAGCTGGCTGAGTAGCTCAGCTTGAAAGCGGTGCACGCCTGGATGGCCGTGCCATTCGCCAATGAGTACCACATCGGCATCCGCCACTTGGCGGGCCACTTGGGTCAGGCTCAATGATTCGCCCTCTGCGCGAGTGACTTGGTAGTCAAATAAAGTGGCAAGCGCATCGGTTTTTGCATGAAGCGTCGAACTGGTGAATACGATGCAGGCTGCGGCGAGCCAGGCGCTGATGATACGAACCGATACGCGACCTTGTTTCATGGGATGTCTCCTTGGCTATCATTGCTCGGCGGCGTGATGGCGATACACGCGCAGGGTGAAGTCGGCGTCGCACTCAAAGGCCTCGCTGTTCGCTAAGGTGTCACGCCATTCATCCGAGGCGCGCCAGGCAAAGGGCGTCATTTGCAGCAGAGTCAGGGCTTGCTCACCTGCCAATGTCATCGAGTAATGCAGTGAGTGCTCACTTTCAAGTTGGAAGCCTGGTAGGGCTTCAGGTGGCGTTTCGTGTAAACGCACCTCTTGATAGATACCGGCTTTTAGCTGAAATAGATGACGTGGACCTGGCGTAACCGTCACCACCACGCCGCCGGGCTTAATCGCGCGCGCTAACTCTTCGCCGTTACAGGGCGCATAAATCCGTACCACACCATCCAAGCTGTTGTCGGCAAACGGCAGGCGCTGGGAAGAGGCGACCGAGAACTGACACTGTGGGTACCACTTGGCCGCATAACGCACCGCCACTTTGGCAATATCTAATCCGTGAACAGACCATTGTTGCTCTGCGGTTTGATCGGCAATCGCGTGGGTGTAGTACCCTTCACCACAGCCGACATCCAAGATGGTTTTGTGCTCGCCATCGAGCGCTTGGGTGAGAGCGTCAATCATCGCTTGGCGCATCGGCGCATAGTGGCCAGCGTTTAAAAACGCCCGACGCGCTTGGGTCATGGCCTTGTTGTCGCCCGGATCTTTAGAGCGCTTAAATTGCACGGGGAGCAAATTGAGGTAGCCTTCTTTGGCGCGGTCAAATTGGTGATTGTTCGCGCAATAGGCGCCACGTGAGGTGGCTTGCAGAGACTGTTGGCACAGTGGGCATCGATAAATCATGGTCGTTCGGTGTGTTAGCGTGAATGGGCTTAAGGGTACGGGCTTGCGAGGCATTCGACAAGCGCGAGACGCGCAAATAAAAAGCCGCCTCGCGGGCGGCTGAGATTCGGGATGGTCGCGCTCTGCGGTTTAGGCGGCGAGGATTTGCTCAATCTCGGTTAAGCTTAAGTGGAATTGGCGCGGGCAATGACGCCATACATCCAGCATGCGACGATATTTGTCCAACATGGGCATTTGGCTGTTAAAACGATGCTCGCCCTGATCGAATTGCGGATAGAGTCCCTCCGTATCGACAAGAAAGCGGACATAATGCACTAACGCACCTTCGGTGGCGGCGTCGAAGCCCCAGAATTGAACGCGGCGCGGTGATAAGGCGGCTTGGTTGGCGTCGTCCAAGAGGTTGTATGAGGCCTGCATGGCATGGTGCATTTCCATGATATCAATGATCTCACGACACTGGGTTTCGCATAGCGCCTCGAACTGGCTGATCACTTCTGCCATTTGCAAGCTGTAACCGCGCTCAATAATGGTTTGTAAGCGGCGATACTTTTCGCTATTCGAGGGATCGAGGTGGCACATTAATTGGTATTGATTAGATAAAATTAGACGTTGTGCAGGGGTCATATCCATCGCGGTTGGCCTCTTAACTCTCAAAGGTACAATAGTCATTCATCAATTGATGAGGGAATAAATAGAGACTACCAGCTCTATGAGGGGGAAATCTTGATCTGGGCTATGTCCGTAGCACGTTTATCACCCGCTAGTTGTTGTGTCAGTCAAAGGTAGAAAAGGTCAGTGACTAGGGATTGAATATGTTTGAGTTCGCCGAAGTGAGCGGTTGGCAATGGAGCGGCTGGTTATTGTGGGCCGCGGTGCTGTATCGAACCTATCCGCCGGAATTTTTTTCTAAGCTGCGTCAAGAAACCGGTTACCAGCATTTGGCGTTTTCCTCGGCGGTGGTGTTGTTTGCTTTATGGGCGCTTCAAGCAGGGATCAAAGCGGGGCTAGATATCCACTTTTTAGGCGTGACCACGCTCGCCTTGTGTCACGGCTGGCGTATCGCTATTTGGATTGCCACTGTGCCTCTAACACTGATGGCGGTGTTTGGTTTTGTCCCTGTCGCGGACTTGGGGATGACCGCGCTCACCACGGCGGTGCTGCCAATCACTTTTAGTTATGCGATTTTCGCGCTCAGTTACCATTATTTAACTCGCCACCTGTTTATTTATATTTTTATCGCCGCTTTTATCGGCGCGGCGCTGACCATGGTTTTTCAGCTGTCCGTGACATCGTTGTGGTACGGGCTGGCAGAGCGACATAGCTGGCAAGACATTGTCCATAACTATCTGCAAATTGCGCTCCTGATGTGGTTCCCTGAGGCGTTATTAAATGGCATGGCGGTGACAGTGATGGCGGTATATCGGCCTCATTGGCTACGCACCTTTTATGACCGTGAGTATTTATCACCTGAGCGTTAGTCCGTGTGTCAATGCGGCGATGACGGCAACATCTCGATGAAAAATGCCGCCGGTATTGACCGGCGGCGTGATCGATAACGGCCATCCCTGTGTTAGGTGGTAACTAAGTGTTAGGCGGTGACTAAGCCTTCTTTCGCATCGGCGGGAAGGATATCCATTGCATTACCGTAAAGTGGCGCGAGTGCTCGAATCACATCGGCGCGCGTGATCACCCCCTCCAAGCGCTCGTCTTTCATCACCGGATAAATATAGGGACGAGACAGTGTTTGCGTTTTGGCGCGCTCTAATGCCGATTGGTTGGTAAAGCGGGTGGCAATGCCCGCATCACTGACCGGATAGAGCACTTGGTTATCAATGCTCATGTACTGCGCCAGCTCAATCACCGATTGGTCTGCCTCAACGGTTTGTACCTCGGTGCGCATCAGATCTTCAACTTTGGCATCCATGTCGGGTTGATAGTCATTCCACCATAGATCCACTAAGACATCTTGCACCGAGAAAAAGCCAACTAGTTGATTTTGGCTGTCTACCACAGGGGCGCCTTGAAGTTTGGTGCGGTTGAGCTGCTCTAGGGCGTCCGCCACAAACTGCTGGGCTTTTAAAGCACACTGAGCCGATTGCATGTTGTTTTTAATAGTTAAGGTTTCTTGGGTCATAATAGGTCTCTCAGAATAAGGCGCAGACGGGAGCGTCAATGCAGAAATGTGCGCGGTTTTGTGTTCTCTTTCTGGGTTGATAATCAGCCAATAGCCCATACCAACCAGGCCAGCGCCACCGACGATATTGCCAAGGGTGACGGGGATTAAATTGGCACTGATAAACTGGATGAGATTGACGTCATTAAAGGCCGCGGGGGAACTGCCCACCGCTTGCCAAAAGCTGTCTGGTGCGAAGGTGGCGATGCTCATACCCAAAGGCACCATGAACATATTGGCCACGCTATGCTCAAAACCGGTGCTGACAAACATGGCAACAGGTAAGATCACCATCACGGCTTTGGTCAGCGGGTTTTGCGAGGTGAATGTCATCCAAATCGCCAGACAAACGAGCAAGTTACAAAGCACACCGAGGGAGAACGCTTGCAGCCAGCTGTGATGCAGCTTGTGCTGCGCGACATGAAGAGCGTTGAGCCCCCACTGCCCATCATCAAGCTGATATAAACCCGCCGCCATCACGATCAGCACCAACAATAGCGCGCCGCATAAGTTGCCGATATACACCCTTGCCCAGGTATAAAGCAGGCTACGTGTACTAATTTTGCCGTTGGCGCGAGCAAGCATGGACAGCACCGTGCTGGTAAATAGCTCGGCCCCGCCGAGTACCACAAGAATTAATCCCATGCTAAAGGCCAGCCCGCCCATCAGCCGAGTGAGCCCCCAGCCGGCCGTGCTCCCCGTGGTCACCGTGAGGTAAAACACGAATGCCAACCCGATAAATAGGCCTGCCATCATCGCCAGCCCGACGGCCATACGGGTCGATTTGCGCGATTTGCTCTCTGCGTATTGTTCGGCTTGCACCAGCAGCGCAGCGGGGCCTTCAGTGTGGATAGGGGTTACCATCGGTTGCCTCCTCTTTTGGCAATGTGTGCCCGACCTTGAAGACAAAAAAACATACTGGTTGTACTCCTTTTTAGACTTAATGTGAATAAATCCAGCCTATTCGCCTGGTTATCAGGAGTAAAATTGATATTGCTTAGGGTCATAATCATAAAAATTGATAGTCTGATGTCATCAAAGTCAGACAGTAAGGATCCTAGATGCGCTACTCACTTAAGCAGCTCGCTGTGTTTGAAGCGATTGCCGCGATGGGCAGTGTGAGCCGTGCTGCCGACCATTTAGCGTTAACGCAGTCGGCGACTAGCATGGCGCTTTCACAGCTTGAAAAGCTACTCGGTAGGCCGCTCTTTGAGCGTCAAGGTAAGCAAATGCAGCTCACCTATTGGGGAGCATGGTTGCGACCCAAAGCACGACAACTGTTGTTTGACGCGCAACAAATTGAAGCAGGGTTTGATGGGCAGCACATTATTAGTGGTGATATTGCCTTAATTGCCAGTCAGACCGCAGCAGAACACCTAATTCCAGACCTTATCAGTATTATTGATAGTGATTTTCCCGAGCTGAGAATCGACTTTACGGTGAAAAATACCCAGAAGGTGATTGATAGTGTGCGTCGGTATCAGCACGACTTGGGGATCATTGAAGGGCGTTGTGACGACAGCCGGTTGAAGCAGCAGGTGTGGTGCCATGACCATTTGGTGGTGGTGGCAGCCAAGCATCACCCTTACGCGCAGCGCGATCAAGTAAGTTTGGCGCAACTTGAGCAAGCCCAGTGGGTATTGCGAGAGCCGGGAGCGGGGACGCGACACAGTTTTGATAGTGCCATTCATGGCGTTATCGAAGATCTTGATGTGCGCCGTGAGTATGAGCAGGTGCCGGTATTGCGCACCTTGGTGGCTAATTCCAACTACCTCAGTTGCTTGCCGTATCTTGATGTCGAGAAGTGGATAGAACGTGAAGAGCTGGTGGCGCTGAACGTGCCGGAGCTAAATATGCGCCGCACATTGTCGTTTATCTGGCGAGCAGACGCGGCGGATAACCCGTTGCGTGACTGTATTATCCGTGAAGCCATTCGAATGACGAAGGCGCGGCGACGCGAGATGTAAGGCGAAAAAGCCGGCTGCATGGCCGGCTTTATGGGGTTAACGCTTAGTAGGTGACACTGTGACCGTAACTGGCAATAATCGCTTTGACGCTCTCCATCACTTCTTTTGATGGGGGCGAGACGTCTTGCAGTTCGTAGTCATGACCCAGCGCTTCCCATTTGTGCGCGCCGAGTTGGTGGTAGGGAAGTAACTCAACTTTTTCGATGTTATCCATATCTTGAATAAATTGGCCAAGACGATGGGCAGAGTCGTCATCATCGGTGTAGCCGGGGACAACCACGTAACGAATCCAGGTTTTTTGCCCAATTTTTTGCAGGTACTTAGCAAAGTCAAGCGTTCGCCGGTTTGATACGCCCACCAAGTCTTCGTGGACTTCATCGTTGAGTTGCTTCAAATCCAGCATCACTAAATCGGTGGCATCAAGGACTTCATCAATCACCGGGGTGTGTTTGCGAATATAGCCGTTGGTATCTAAACAGGTGTGGATCCCTTCCGCGTTAGCGGCTTGGAAAAAGTCACGCACAAACTCAGGTTGCAACATGGCCTCACCGCCAGATGCTGTCACCCCGCCACCCGAGGCGGTAATAAAATGGCGATAGGCACGCACATCTTTCATTATTTCATCCACGGTGACTTCTTTGCCGCCGTGCGTGTCCCACGTATCACGGTTATGGCAGTATTTGCACCGCATCAAGCAGCCTTGCATAAAGACAATAAAGCGGATGCCAGGGCCATCTACGGTGCCACAGGACTCAAACGAATGGATGCGACCAATTGTCGACATAGCTGTCTCCAGACTGCGAATGGCTATGCCGTCATTTTATTACAAAAACCGGTGTGAAGATAAGGGAATTCCCGGCTTTTTCGCACTTCTCACCTTCGTATTTCTCCTATGTTGCATCCCTGTCATAGCTTGATCACAGTTCCAGTTTTTCGTTGCCTAGCGAATGAGACGTTAACCAGATAAATTCCATGCAGATTTTGTGACTTTTTGTTTTTTTGTCCAAACTTACGTGCGACACATCGCCAAAGCGATACATGCTTATGCCAGGTTGCATGCAAGCAAGGACATGCTTGGTGTCAGGCTAGGATCAAAGCAAATGCTAGGACTTATAATGAGAAAAATCAGTGATCTGAGAGTGAAGAATAAGCTTGTTGCACTAATGCTGGTTGCCGTTGTGTTGCTGGCAGGGATCAGCGCGTACACCATCAACAAAGAGCGGGAGCAGTCTTATGCTGAACGGACGGCTTCCTTGCGTGCCAATATTGAGGTGGCGCAAAGTGTGGTGGCCTATTATCGTCAGCAGGCACCACAAATTGGCGAAGAAGAAGCAAAGGCACAAGCGATCGCGCAGCTTAATAAACTGCGTTACGACGGGAATAATTACTTTTGGGTACTCAAGCCCGACCTCACCGTTGTGAATCACCCGATCAAGCCCAAGCTAAACGGCACCAGTGCGGATGGGCTGACCGATGGTGACGGCAAGCACCACTGGCGTGAGATGGTGCAAGTCAGTCAAGGCGCGCAGGGCGGCGTGCTCGATTACACCTGGCGTTCACCTGAGGGCGAGATGAAGCCGAAAATTTCCTATGTGAAACGCGTTGATGGCTGGAATTGGATTATTGGCTCAGGCGTGCATGTCAGTGATATTGAAGCACGGGTGATACAATCTGCGTGGCAAATCGGTGGTTTAACCCTGTTATCTGGTGCTATCTTGCTGGTATCCGGTGGGTTTGTCAGCCGCGATATCGTGGTGCCCTTGGATGAGCTGGTGGAAAAATTCGATCGCATTGCCGGTGGCGATCTTCGGGTCGAGTGTGGTTATACCCGTCATGACGAAATTGGCAAACTCGCTCGGCGCATGGATACCGCGATGAGCAGTGTCCGCGAGGCGCTGCGTGTGGCGCATGATGAAGCCAAGCAATCATCGACCATGGCCTCCTCCATAGCATCAGCCAGTGAGGAAAGTGCACAAAGCATTCAATCGCAGCGCGCACAACTTGAGCAGCTCGCCACGGCGATGAACGAAATGACGGCTACCGTGGCCGATGTTGCCGATCACGCTGAGCAAACCGCGCAAGCGACCAACGATATTTCGTCGATGGCGGAAGACAGCAACCACAAGCTAGATAGCACGGTGGCCAGTATTCGTGAGGTGGCTGAGCGTATTGCCGCAGCGGATAAATTGGTGAATCAAGTGAAACAAGGGGTGATGGAGATCAGTGATGTGGCGACGGTGATCCAAGGCATCTCTGAGCAAACTAACCTGCTGGCACTCAATGCGGCGATTGAAGCAGCGCGAGCGGGTGAGCAAGGCCGTGGCTTTGCGGTGGTGGCCGATGAAGTGCGCTCGCTCGCTCAAGGCACGCAAAAATCGACCACTCAAATTCAAGGCACGATTGAATCGCTCACCAACAATGCGATTGAGGCCGCTGAGGCAATGACATCAAGTCATCAATCGAGTGAAGACAGTGTCAATACGGCGCTAGAAACCCAAGCGCAGTTGAAGGAAATGGTGAGTGCCTTACATGGCTCGAATGACCGCGTGGTACAAATCGCCGCGGCGGCAGAAGAGCAGGGGACGGTGTCGGAAGAGATGAACCAAAATGTGAGTAATATTCACAACTCGGCCAACGAAGTGAGCGGTGCGGCGTCGCACCTTGCCGAGCAAAGCCAGCTGCTTGCCGATTCAGCACGTGAGTTGGACAGTAAGTTGGACCGCTTTGAAGTGGGGTAATGGCTGATTGCGCCTAGCTGGCAGGTTAAACAACTGTTCGCTGGGCGTCGGCTCTTTGGCGTTACCCCCGGACAAAGCAAGACATAGCGCTGAAAAACGACAGACAAACAAAAACCGCCAGCATTGCCGGCGGTTTTTTCTTTAGGCGTTAACCCTTATTTATCTCTTACAGTGAAGAGGTAAAGGTACGGGTAATCACGTCTTGTTGCTGCTCTTTGGTCAGCGAGTTAAAACGTACCGCGTAACCAGAAACACGGATGGTCAGCTGAGGATAGTTCTCAGGGTGCTCCATCGCATCCAGCAGCATTTCACGGTTCATCACGTTGACGTTCAAGTGCTGGCCACCTTCTTGACCGCTTTCGTGGTGGAAGTAACCATCCATCAAGCCTGCCAAGTTAGCGCGTTGTGCGTTCTCATCTTTACCCAGTGCATTTGGCACGATAGAGAAGGTATAAGAAATACCGTCTTTGGCGTGGGCAAATGGCAGTTTACCGACAGATGTCAGTGACGCAACCGCGCCTTTTTCATCACGGCCGTGCATCGGGTTAGCACCTGGGCCAAATGGCATGCCGGCTTTACGACCGTCAGGCGTGTTACCCGTTTTCTTACCGTATACCACGTTTGAAGTGATAGTCAGGATAGACTGGGTAGGCACCGCGTCACGGTAGGTCTTCAGTGAACGGATTTTGTTCATGAAGCGCTCAACCAGGTCACAAGCGATTTGGTCAACACGCTCGTCGTTGTTACCAAATGCTGGGTATTCGCCTTCGATATCAAAGTCGATAGCAATACCGTCTTCGTCACGAACAGGCTTCACTTTGGCGTATTTAATCGCGGCTAATGAGTCAGCTGCTACCGAGAGACCGGCGATACCACATGCCATGGTGCGATACACATCACGGTCGTGGAAAGCCATCAGCGCCGCTTCATAGCTGTACTTGTCGTGCATGAAGTGAATGCTGTTTAGGGCAGTCACATACTGTTTAGCCAGCCAATCCATCAGGTGATCCATGCGGTCCATGACTTTGTCATAGTCCAACACTTCGTCAGTCATTGGCGCGTGTTCAGGCGCAACTTGGATTTTCAGCTTCTCGTCAATACCACCGTTGATGGTATAAAGCAGCGTTTTCGCCAAGTTGGCACGGGCACCAAAGAATTGCATCTGCTTACCAACAATCATGGGTGATACGCAGCACGCAATCGCATAGTCGTCATTATCAAAGTCAGTGCGCATCAGATCGTCGTTCTCGTACTGGATAGACGAGGTGTCGATCGAGACTTTGGCACAGAACTTTTTGAAGCCTTCCGGCAACTGCTCAGACCAAAGCACGGTGATGTTTGGCTCTGGGCTTGGTCCCATGGTGTATAGGCTGTTTAGGAAACGGAAGCTGGTACGTGAAACCAGTGGACGACCGTCAACACCCATACCGGCAACAGATTCTGTTGCCCAAATTGGGTCACCAGAGAAGAGATCATCATACTCAGGCGTACGCAGGAAGCGCACCATGCGTAGCTTCATCACGAAGTGGTCGATCAGCTCTTGCGCTTGCTCTTCAGTCAGTTTACCCGCCGCGATATCGCGCTCTACATAGATATCGAGGAAGGTAGAGGTACGGCCAAGCGACATGGCGGCACCGTTTTGGGTTTTCACTGCACCCAAGTAACCGAAGTATGTCCACTGAATGGCTTCTTGCGCGGTTTCGGCTGGGCGAGAAATGTCACAGCCGTATTTTGCGGCCATTTCTTTCAATTGACCCAGTGCGCGATGCTGCTCTGCAATTTCTTCACGCAGCTGCATGGTCATCTGCAGATCTTCGCCGTTTTCGAATTTCTCTTGCAGCGAGTCGAATTGGGCTTTCTTGTCTTTCATCAAGAAGTCGATACCGTATAGCGCAACACGACGGTAGTCACCGATGATACGGCCACGGCCATATGCATCAGGCAAACCGGTCAACACGCCAGATTTACGGCACTTCATGATTTCTGGGGTATAAATATCGAAAACGCCTTGGTTGTGGGTTTTACGATATTCGGTGAAGATTTTCTTCACTTGTGGGTCGAGTTCGCGGCCATAGGCGTCGCATGACCCTTGAACCATGCGGATACCACCATACGGGAGCATCGCGCGTTTTAGCGGCGCGTCAGTCTGTAGACCGACAATCTGTTCCAGATCTTTCTCGATGTAGCCGGCGTCGTGAGACGTCAGGGTCGAAACCACAGACGTATCAAAATCAACCGGTGCATGCGTCGCGTTCTCTTGCTTGATGCCTTCCATCACGCGCGCCCACAGTTTGCGAGTGGCGTCAGTTGGCTCAGAAACTAGGAATGATTCGTCGCCCTCGTAAGGGGTATAGTTTTTCTGGATGAAGTCACGAACATCAACTTCTTTGCTCCAGTTACCTTCAACAAATCCTTCCCATGCATTGGAAACGTGCTCAGACATGTTGCACCTACCTGTACTCTTTTCAAAAAGATATGTATTGGGACCAGGTTCAGTCATCGTCTTTGTCAGTATGGCTGACGCCTGCGACCCATCGATTTATCCGGATACCCCGCCCGAAAGCGGGGCAATGTTATTACAACAAAGATGGAATGCCGGGAATCATTCCGACTGCCAACATGGCAGCAATACAAATGATCACTGTGGCGGTTGGAATCACCAGACGGTCAACGGTAGAGAGCGTTGTCGGGCGCTCTTTATCACCGATAAGGCCGTTGTTGTCCAAGAGCATAGTGACTGCCCAACCAAAGACTGGGTTAACAGCCATGGAGGCGAAAATACAAATACCCGCTGCTTGGCTCGACTTGGCGTCTTTCACCATCTGCATGCCTGCTTCAAGCAAGGGCAAGAAAACACCTGACAGTAGCGCGATGGTCATCACGGGTGGCCAAGTGGCGACATCCATTGGGTAGCCAATCAAGGCAACGGCAATACATAACAGACCCAGTACAATGGCACCGCCAGGGATGGGTCGACGCGCAATCGCCGCCGGAATCATGTAGGTTCCCCACGATGAAGTGATGTTACCGCCACCCACAGAGGCACCGACGATTTGACGGATAGAACAACCTGTCATGGTGTCATCCACGTCCATCAATACTTTTTCGGCTTTCTTCGGATAATTTAGTTCCTGGAAAATCCGGTGACCAAGAAAATCTGGTGACCACATCGCTACCGCGAGCAATGCAAATGGCAAAGAGGCGAGGAAGTGCGACAGGTTAGGAAGTCCTAGCTGCCAGCCTTGCTCGGTTGAGCCCCACCAGTAAACCGGGTTGAGGTTAGGCACACCTGGTTGAGTAACGAACTCCAGTGAAGAGCCAGCACCCAGCGCGGTAGCAATCAGTCCGCCGGTGACCGCACACACGGGAATCGCGAGCCAGCGTTTACCGATGCGCGCCAAGAAGGCATAGATCACAATCGATACGGCGAGAATTAAAATGGAGATATAGCCCATATCAATCGCCGCGCCCCATGCGAGCAGACTCTCAATCTGGCCTTTTGCACCACCAAAGCCAAGGAAGATCAGCAAGCCACCGGCGACCCCTTGACTGGTCAAGTTAACTAATTTGGAGCCACCTTTCAGGTAACTGAGTATCAGGCCAAAGGCACCAATCAGAATCCCCAATGCCAATGGGTGAGCACCTGCTAACGCAATGGTCCCGACCAGTGGAATCATTGGCCCATGGTTGCCGGCCAAGTTGGCGCGTGGGTTAATAAACCCGCACAACAGGACACAGAACAGAAGCGCTGGGATAAGCATTTCTACCCGCGCCACTTCAACGGCAAACGCTTTACCCAAGGTGATGTGATCCCAAGCGGCGGTTAAACCATCCGCCCAGGACATCATCACAGCAGAGTACATGGCGATAATGCCGATGGTACCCGCGAGCGCTGGGACAAGGTCTTCGATTTCAAAACGGAAGTCACGGCCAGGCAAGTTTAAGCCCCAACGGCGCGGACGCATAATTTGTAGTTCGTGATTCAGGTAGTCAGCGCGGGAGGCAAATGAAGAAGCCGGCTTGTGCTTCTTTTGATATTCGCTCTTTTCTTCGTGACTCACACTGCGGTCTTGAGCATGTGTTGCCATAATTTCCTCGTCGTACAGAAAGCAAACGCTTTCGAAACAGTGGCTTAGCCAGTCTTTATGTGTTGTTAACGCTGGCCTTGTGGCCGTGTTCTGTTTCGTTATCAGCATGCTAACAACAGGGGGGGCGCAGAATGTTGACTTAGATCATTACCGTGTAATTTTTTTACGTGCTACGCCCACTTGTGCCGAGGTTTTTGACCCTGTGTTCCTCTCGTCTCGCCGATAAACCAGCATTTATGTAATTTAATTACCAATCTAAGCGGCGAATATGTGCTACAAAACAGTAAGATAAACTCGCCTGATGTAAAGCGGACGTGGTGGCATCCTGAATCTGTGTCAATAAATAAAGACAGCCACCGCTTGCTCGCTGTAGTGAATAAAAAAGATAGGTTATAGTCGATATATTGTCCTCTAAAAATGGGTCCTTATGGTGCGCCGATTGTTCCGCCTGTTTGTTTGTTCTCCCATGCTGATGCCAAAGTGGCGTTGTTTGAGCTTGGGTGTCTTACTGTTTTGCCCTTTTATGGTTGTCAAGGCTGCGGGGGTGGAAACAGTGAGCGCAGCGATTCAAAACGGCGACTATCAACATGCGCTCACCGAGGCCGATACGTTGCTGACTCCATCGGATCAGCAGGTGCTGGCACCCTCTGAGCGTGCGGAGCTGCAACGTTTGCAGGCTATCGCCCACCTTTACCTTGGTCAGCGCGCCGAAGCCTACCGAGCCTATCGTCTTGCATTGGCATTGAACGCGCTCAGCAAAGAGAGCGAGGCGGATGCGTTAACTGCCGTGATTAGCTTGGCGTTTCGAGTCGAGCAATATGAAGAAGTATTGAACTATGCCCGCCAGCTCCGCGATAAGCACACACTTCAGCCGACCTCTGCTCGCTTCGCGATGCAGGCTGCTTATGCGCTGTCTCGTTTCGACGTGGCGATTGAGTATGCGCGCCAGCTGAAAAAGCTCGGCGCGGAGGATGCATTTATCCTGCAAACCAAAGGGCTCAGTGAAGTGGCGCTATCACGCTTTAAGGCGGCGGCAGCGACATTCGATCAGTTGGTCAATCAACCCGATGTAGCCCCTCGTTGGTTAGAGCAGGCCGCACGCGCTCACGCCAAAGCGGGCTCGCACCAAGCGGCACGCCAGTATTTAGCGCGTGCCAATGCTGACATTGCCCTTTACCGGACTCTCTCCACCGGCCAAATGGAGCTGGGGGCCTCACAGCAGGCATTGCTATATTGGCAACAGGGATTACAGCAATTGACCCGGCTACCCACGCGTGATGAGCAGTTATTTCTGGTGCAGTGTTTGATTAAAACAGACCAGCGCGTGGCGGCGTTAAACCGGATCAGTGAAGTGAATTTGAGCGAGCCAGACAAGCAAACGCTCAAACTACAGGTGATGTTAGCGTATCAGCTTAATCATTGGCAGGAAGTGATTGATACCGCGCAAGTGGCGCTCTCTTATGGCCTGAAAGATGATCGTATGCTGTGGCAGTGGTTATCCATCAGTGCGATTAAAGCTGGGGACTATGCACTAGCAGACTATGCGCTAGAACAGTGGGAGGCGCGTGATCCTACCGGCCTTGCCGAGCGCTGGCGTGACACCTTAGAGCTACTTAAAGCGAAGCGAGCGAAACGTCGCGACGCGCGGCTGTCATAAGGTGAGAGGCTGCCTACTTTAAAAGCGCCACTGTCTTTTTTAGTAGGCGTTTAACTATGGTGTTCACAGTTTTGTTACGCACCGCTGATCGCATTGAAATGAAATAAATTGCACGTCTATCCCCTCCAACGCTAATTTTTGTCAGCTTTCACGATAAAAATAACCAGCTTTCTTCAAGTTAACTTCTATACTTACCTCGGTTAAAGCCGGTTTAGTACGGCTAATGGCTGACAAAGCAATTGTTGGTTTTTTCAGCAGTAAATTTTACGATTGACTTTTTATGCAGTAATAGTGACTATAATGAATGCACTTTAAAGGTTAACAAAATGTTGCTCATTGCGTTGAGGGGTGATATTTTCAATCCATACTCAGTGCATTTAGTGCGCTTTAACCACAAACACAACAGATTTCACGGATGACAGGAGTTAGCGCATGACGGATGCTGTGGCGCTACAGGTAAAATCACTTAAAAAAAGCTTTGGGCAGCATCAAGTGCTCAAAGGTATTTCCCTCGACGCCCACCGCGGCGACGTGATTTCCATTATCGGCTCTTCCGGTTCTGGCAAGAGCACCTTTCTTCGCTGTATCAATCTGCTGGAAACCCCCACGGGCGGTGAAATTTGGGTCAACGGTGAGTTGATCAAAATGAAAAACAACCGTGCCGGTGAGCCCATCCCCGTCAGTGACAAGCAAGTGCAACGCATTCGTTCGCGGCTGGCGATGGTGTTTCAAGGGTTCAATCTTTGGTCGCATATGACGGTGCTGCAAAATGTTATCGAAGCGCCCGTGCATGTGCTGGGTGTGCCTAAGGCACAAGCGATTGAAGAAGCAGAAGCGTTATTACACCGCGTTGGGCTTTATGAGCGCCGCGATTACTACCCAGGCCATTTATCCGGTGGTCAGCAACAACGTGCAGCGATTGCGCGCGCACTCGCGGTAGAGCCAGAAGTCTTGCTGTTTGATGAGCCAACCTCCGCGCTGGATCCTGAATTAGTAGGAGAAGTGCTGGGTGTGATGCGCTCACTGGCTGAGGAAGGACGTACCATGCTGGTGGTTACCCATGAAATGAGCTTTGCGCGCGATGTCTCTAACCATGTGATGTTCTTGCACCAAGGGTTAGTAGAAGAGCAAGGCAACCCGAAAGAGTTGTTTGATTCGCCAGAATCAGAGCGTTTGCAGCAGTTTATCTCATCGATTTATTAATCTATTTATTAAAAATATCAATAGCATAACCATGCAATAGGGCAATGCCCTGACAACATCGTAAAAACGACAGGAGACAGGAAGATGAAAAAATGGCTAGTTGCCGCCGCTGTAATGGCCGCGGTTGGGTCAACCTCCGTAGCAGCCAAGGATTGGAAGGTCGTACGTTTCGGTATCGAAGGGGCCTATCCTCCATTTAGCTGGACCACCAACGAAGGCGAGCTAAAAGGCTTTGATGTGGATATGGCCAATGCGCTCTGCGAAGAGATGCAGGCAAAGTGTAAGATTGTGGCCCAGGATTGGGATGGCATTATTCCATCACTGCTGGCACGTAAGTACGATGCCATTATCGCCGCGATGTCTATTACCGAAGAGCGGAAGCGAAAAGTTGACTTCACCAACAAATACGCGCTGATCCCTAATAAATTTGTGGCTGAAAAAGGCACGGATCTGACCTTTACCAAAGAGGGCTTAGAGGGCGTTAAAATTGGTGTACAACGTGCGACCACGCACGACAAATACCTGACTGATAACTATGGTGACTCGGTGGATATCGTGCGTTACGGCACCTTTGATGAAGCCTACCTGGATCTAAAAGCAGGCCGTATTGAGTCAATCCTTGGCGATGCGTCGGCACTCCAGCAAGGGCTGCTCGACAAAGAGGGGGGTGACGAGTTTGCGTTCATCGGCCCGTCACTGACAGACCCTGAGTGGTTTGGTGAAGGCTTTGGGATTGCGACACGTAAGCAAGACAAAGAACTGACCAAGAAGCTCAACCAAGCGATCGATTCGTTGCGTGAAAAAGGCGTGTATGACGAGATTGCTGCCAAGTACTTTGACTACGACGTTTACGGCGAGTAATAGGCAGGCGGGCAGCATGAAAGTGCTGCCCGAATCATATGATTGATTTGAAAGGTTACGAGTGGTCCCTGCTTGAAGGCGCATGGGTGACCCTTCAGGTTGCGCTGCTCTCGTTAGGTCTTGCAATGCTACTGGGTATGCTGGGCGCACTGGCGAAACTCTCCAAATTTGGCTGGCTGCGTGGGATAGCGACGGTCTATACCACGGTCATACGCGGGATCCCTGATCTGGTGCTGATGATGCTGATTTTTTACGGCGGTCAAATGCTGTTGAACAACAGCTTGTATGGCATCAATGAGTGGCTTAACGAATACATGGCCGGACAAAACCCCAATCACGACTGGACATCTTATTTACCTGACTATATTGATGTGAGTCCATTTATTGCCGGGATCCTAACCATCGGGTTTATCTTTGGTGCTTACATGGCGGAAACTTTCCGTGGCGCTATCATGGCGGTGGACGCTGGGGAAATGGAAGCCGCACGTGCTTATGGCATGAGCAGCAGTTTGGCATTTCGCCGTATTTTGCTGCCGCAGATGATCCGACATGCGCTGCCAGGCTTTGGTAACAACTGGCTGGTGCTGCTCAAAACCACTGCGCTGGTGTCGATTATTGGCCTTGATGACATGGTGCGAAAAGGCGCGTTGGCGGCCGGCTCAACTCAAATGCCATTTACTTTTTACTTTACCGTTGCACTGATTTTCTTGCTCTTTACCAGTATCTCGACCACGGGACTGCGCTGGATGGAGCGTCGTTTTAGCATTCACACGCGGTAGGTGACCATGGATTTTTCTCTCGTACTCGAAACCTGGCCGATATACTTAGAAGGCCTTTGGACCACCGTATGGCTGGTCGCCTCTGCGTTGGTGATTGGCTTAGTGGTCGCGGTGCCGGTAGCGGTCGCGCGTAATGCGCAATTCCCTTTATGGCGTTATCCAGCGTGGGCGTTTATTTATTTTTTCCGGGGTACACCGCTGTTAATTCAGTTGTATCTGATTTATTACGGCTTGAGCCAAGTGATCAATGTCGAGAATTCTTTGTGGCAGCACGCTTGGTTCTGCGCCTTGGTGGCCTTTGTGCTCAACACAGCCGCTTACACAGCGGAAATCATCCGTGGCGCGATTAATGGCCTCCCTAAAGGAGAGGTCGAGGCGGCGATCGCTTATGGCATGAGCCCCTATAAAGCCTTTTCGCGCATTGTGTTGCCGAGTGCGATGCGTCGTGCGTTACCCGCGTACAGTAACGAAGTGGTGTTTATGCTACACGGCTCAGCGGTGGCAGGGATCATCACCATTGTCGATTTAACCGGTGCCGCGCGGATAGTGAACTCTCGCTATTATGCGCCGTTCGAGTCGTTTTTGACCGCGGGCGTGTTTTATATGGCGCTGACATTTAGCATCCTTTGGATGTTCCGCTTAGCGGAGCGCCGCTTCCTACGCCATTTAAGGCCGCTTAGCTAATCGGCTCAATCTCAAATGAGAAACGCCGCAGTGATCACCTGATCATCTGCGGCGTTTTTTTATCCAACGCGTGCGCCTTGGGGCTTACTTAAAGGTCGCCCAAATCGGTGCGTGATCTGACGGTTTTTCAATCGCACGGAGTTCGTAGTCAATGCCGGCATCGATGCATTGGCTCGCCAGATCGGAGGTGGCCAGAATCACGTCAATACGTAGGCCGCGGTTATCGTCAAAGCCGCGGGAACGGTAGTCAAACCACGAGAACTGATCGTTCACGCTAGGATGCAGGGCTCGGAAGGTGTCAACAAATCCCCAGTCCATCAGAGTGCCCAGCCACTCACGCTCTTCGGGTAAGAAAGAGCACTTACCGGTGCGTAGCCAGCGTTTGGCGTTTTGCTCACCAATACCGATGTCATCGTCTTTCGGGCTGATATTAATATCGCCCATCACCACCAACTGCTCACTCGGATCACGGTCAGCTAAATAGGTCATTAAGTCTTGATAAAACTTACGCTTGGCGGGGAATTTGGTTTCATGGCTGCGGTTTTCCCCTTGCGGGAAGTAACCGTTGAGCACAGTGATTGGCTTGCCGTTTTCGTCTTCAAAGGTCGCCATGATCATCCGGCGTTGAGCGTCCTCGTCATCGGTAGGAAAGCCTTTTTGCACGCTGATAGGGGACTTTTTGCATAGCATTGCCACGCCATAGTGGGCTTTTTGGCCATAGAAGTGCACTTCATAACCCATCGCTTTGACATCCGCGAGCGGGAAGGCGTCATCATGGACTTTGGTTTCTTGTAACCCGATCACGTCAGGTTGATGCTTTTCAATTAAGGCTTGCAATTGATGCAAACGAGCACGAATACCATTGATATTGAATGAAATGATTTTCACGTGTGAGGCTGCCTTTGTTGTCTTGTTAATAGCAAGACACTTTACCAGCTTCGTTCAATGAACGGAAAGGCGGCCTCTATCTCTATAGGTTATGGAAACGCGCGATATGCGCTAAGCGTTAGTGCGCAAGAGAGAATTCACCTAAGCATTCGCCTTGGCTAAAAATAGTGCCAAGCTCGGTGCTGGGATCAAACTGCAGCGTCGGTTGGGATAGTGTCGGTAGGCGATGGAGCAAGTGCTTGAGGATAATATCCCCATTAAATTGATGAATCGCGACCTGCCAGTTGGCAAGGTTAGGGAGTGAAAAGTTAACTTTCAATGGCGCTCCTTACTGTTTTGGTTGTGTTGTTAGCGGTTTTCGTTTGTGTTTGCGCACGGCGTAAATGATACCAGTGACGCAGTCTGCCGTTAGTAGCGGCCATATTTTATCTCCATGAGTTAAATGATTATTGCTCTGCCCTCTCAGTCGTTATCCATCATGGGCCGCGCAAATGCGTCGGTTTCTTTGGATTGAGCGATCACCATCCATACAGTGATACTTACCAATGAGTGATAGCAAAAGGGCGTTTAACGGGTTATCAATCTAGGAAAAAAGCGAAAGTGGATTACTGCAGAGAGTCTATGCGGGAAATAGCGTGGTCTGTCTCGACTTTGACTTGATGTCTTTTGATGCTCCGTATCTAGAGCTTTGGCCACACTACAGCATTTCTTACGGATGTAAAGGGCTTTTTTAACAGCAATACGATCGCGATAGTGCTGTGTTTTTCCTCTGTGCGTGATTTGACATATGGTATTTCATATATATTATTTTTCGTATGTATTAGGAAGAGGTAATGCAGATGTATCACACACTCACTTTTTACAAAGCCTTATCCGAGCCCACTCGGCTGACCTCTCTATTGCTGCTCTCTCAGCATGGTGAGTTATGTGTATGTGATCTGATGGAGGCGTTAGCCCTAAGCCAACCAAAGATTTCTCGGCATTTGGCGGAGCTACGTAAGCACCAATTAGTTGTCGGAGAGCGTCGTGGTAAGTGGGTCTATTACCGGTTGCATCCAGCCTTACCGGAGTGGATGCGTGGTATTTTACTGACCACGGTAAAACACAATCCTGCCATGTTGCCACCTGTTGAACCAACGGCCTTAAACCAGACTTGTTGTGAGGAAAAACAATAATATGAATGATAACGAACTCCCAAATATCACGGCCGATGCGTTTGATATTCCGTCGGCTGATAAGTTCGCGGTTCAGCGCTCGAGCCACCGCCCTCGTATCTTGTTGCTATATGGTTCCTTGCGGGCGCGTTCATACAGCCGACTGGTGGTTGAGGAAGCGGCGCGCTTACTGACGGCGATGGGGGCCGAGGCGCGGATTTATGATCCTAGTGGCTTACCCGCGCCCGATAGTGTTGAACCTTCACATGAGAAAGTAGCGGAATTGCGCGAGTTGATGATGTGGTCTGAAGGGCAGGTTTGGTGTTCGCCTGAACGCCATGGCTCGATCACCAGTATCATGAAAAGCCAAATCGACTGGGTGCCTCTAAGTCTTGGGGCCGTGAGACCAACCCAAGGTAAAGTGCTCGCGGTGATGCAAGTATGTGGGGGCTCTCAATCATTCAATACAGTTAATCAGCTCCGTGTTCTCGGCCGCTGGATGCGTATGTTTACCATTCCGAATCAATCATCGGTGCCCAAAGCCTATTTAGAGTTTGATGAAGAAGGCCGGATGCTGCCATCGCCTTTTTATCAACGCATTGTTGATGTGGTGGAAGAGCTTATGAAATTTACGCTCTTACTTCGTGACAACAAAGACTATCTCGTTGATCGCTACTCTGAGCGCGTTGAGAGTGCCGATGAGCTATCAGCACGTGTCAATCAACGTCAGTTATAAAAAGGAACTACCACGATGTCTCAATCTGAAACCTGTGCGCCGTCGGCCGCCGAAAAGATGGGTTGGCTTGATCGGTATTTAACGGTATGGATTTTCCTCGCTATGGCCATAGGGGTCAGCATAGGGTGGATTTATCCAGAAGTGGCGACCCTCAGTGAGCGTTTATCGGTCGGCAGCACCAATGTGCCGCTGGCGATTGGCTTGATCTTAATGATGTATCCGCCACTGGCAAAAGTGAATTATCGTTTATTGGGCTCGGTCACGCGCGACAAAAAAGCCATCACGCTGTCGCTGATCATGAACTGGGTGGTAGGCCCTATTCTGATGTTCACACTGGCGGTGCTGTTTTTACGTGATGAGCCAGGCTACATGGCGGGAGTGATATTGATTGGTCTTGCCCGTTGTATCGCCATGGTCTTGGTGTGGAACGATATCAGTGGCGGTAACAAAGAGTATGGCGCAGCCCTAGTGGCACTGAATAGTTTATTTCAGATCCTGACTTACAGTGTGATGGCATGGCTATTTATCACCGTTTTACCCCCCATGCTGGGTCTACAAAGTTTTGTGGTGGATGTCACCATGGGCGACATCGCGCAAAGTGTGCTGATTTACTTGGGTATCCCTTTTGTAGCGGGTTATCTATCACGTACCGTGCTGGTCGCTAAAAAGGGCGAGCAATGGTACGAAGATGTCTTTCTGCCACGTGTCTCACCGATGACGTTAGTCGCTTTGTTGGCGACCATTGTGTTGATGTTTAGCCTCAAAGGGGAAGCGATTATTGCGTTGCCGCTTGATGTGCTGCGTATCGCTGTACCGCTAGTGACCTACTTTGTGTTGATGTTCTTTATTAGCTTCTTTGTGGGCAAAAAATTGGGGATCCCCTATGACCGCAACGCGTCAATTGCGTTTACCTCATCCGGTAATAACTTTGAATTGGCGATTGCGGTGGCAATAGCAGTCTTTGGCATTCACTCTGATCAAGCCTTTGCAGGAGTGATTGGGCCGCTGGTGGAAGTGCCGGTGTTGATTGCCTTGGTGAATGTCGCGCTAAGGATGAAGCGGCGCTATACGATTTAACATGAAGCTTTTATGAATTCCGGCCTGTCCCAGTTGCGTGCATGCTTGGGTTCATTAATATACGCATATCCATATATACAGTTAGTAAAGCGTTATGAGAGAGCCCGTGTTGCCTCATCAGTTTTTCAAATTATTGGCCGATGAAACACGTGTGCGGTGTTTACTGCTTATTGCCCGTGAAGGGCAGTTATGTGTGTGCGAACTGACTGAAGCGCTAGATACCTCGCAGCCGAAGATCTCACGCCATTTGGCGCAACTGCGGGCCAGTGGTTTGTTGGTTGATACGCGCCAAGGACAATGGGTGTTTTATCGCTTAGCCGCTGACTTACCCGGTTGGATGCGCAAACAAATTCAAGGGCTGGTGGACTCCAACTGCCTAAAAGACACTTATCAAGAAGATCTCACGCGGCTTGCCAAGATGGCGTCTCGCCCCACCTGCTGTGTGTAAAGGAGAAAGCAATGACAATTAAAGTCGGGATCAATGGGTTTGGCCGTATCGGCCGTTTGGCTCTGCGTGCTGCGTTTGACTGGCCAGAGCTCGAATTTGTCCACATTAATGACGTGGCGGGAGATACGGAAACACTGGCGCATTTGCTGGAGTTTGATTCGGTACAAGGGCGTTGGCATCACGCGGTGAGTGCAGAAGGCAACCGCGTGCAGATTAACGGTCAAACACTGACGACAAGCCAAGAAAAAGCGATTGATGCAGTCGATTGGTCAGGCTGCGATGTGGTGATTGAGGCCACAGGAAAACACCGTGACGCGGATTTGCTGCAAAAATACTTGGACAAAGGCGTAAAGCGTGTGGTTGTCTCTGCGCCAGTCAAAGATGAGCGAGTGGCGAATATTGTGGTGGGAGTGAATGACGCGATATTTGATCCGAGTAAACATCGAATCGTGACTGCGGCGTCGTGCACCACGAACTGCTTGGCTCCGATTGTGAAAGTGATCCATGAAAAACTGGGAATTGCGCAGTCGACCTTCACCACCATTCATGATTTAACCAATACTCAAACGATTTTAGATGCGCCGCATAAAGACTTACGTCGTGCCCGCGCGTGCGGTATGAGCTTGATCCCGACCACCACAGGATCGGCGACCGCCATCGTAGAAATTTTTCCGGATCTAAAAGGTAAGATTAATGGCCATGCGGTGCGTGTACCACTCGCCAATGCGTCGCTAACGGATGTGATCTTTGACGTGGAAACCGATACCACTGCTGATGAGGTGAACGCCCTGTTGCAAGAAGCCGCGGACGGCGAGCTCAACGGCATTCTTGGCTTTGAGGCGCGTCCGTTAGTCTCGATTGATTACCGTGGCGATCAGCGCTCCACGATTGTCGATGGTTTATCCACCATGGTGGTGGGTAAGCGTATGGTCAAAATCTATGCGTGGTATGACAACGAAATGGGGTATGCCACGCGCACCGCAGAGTTGGTGCGCAACGTCGGCCGCGTTGATCAGTAACCGCTTTTTTATAGGGTAGCGATGCGTGCCCCGTGCCGCATCGCCCTTTTTTGTATGTGAATCGATGACCACTATGTTTGCTCAATTAAGCCAATCTGTGCGCCAGTATATGCTGGTCACCTTTAACTATTGGAATTTTACCATCACCGACGGAGCACTACGGATGCTGGTGGTGCTGTATTTTTATGAGCTGGGCTACGGCACGTTAGAAATCGCTTCGCTGTTTTTGTTTTACGAATTCTTCGGCGTGGTCACCAACCTTATCGGTGGATGGCTCGGTGCGCGTTTAGGCCTTAATCGCACCATGAATATTGGCCTTGGCATGCAAATTATCGCGCTTGCCATGTTAGCCGTGCCAGCCGTTTGGCTCACCATTCCCTGGGTAATGGCGGCTCAAGCCTTGTCTGGGATTGCGAAAGATCTGAATAAAATGAGCGCCAAAAGCGCGATTAAAACCTTGGTGCCTGACAACGCACAGGGAGCGCTGTTTAAGTGGATTGCGATCTTGACCGGCTCGAAGAATGCACTCAAAGGTGTGGGCTTTTTTGTTGGTGGCGCATTGCTCTCTCTGATTGGCTTTCAGTACGCGGTGGCAGCCATGGCTGGCGTGTTGAGTTTGGTGTTTATCGGCAGTGTGGTGTCGCTCAATGCAGAGTTGGGAAAAGCTAAAAGTAAGCCCAAGTTTTCGGAAGTTTTTTCTAAGTCTCGAAGCGTGAATATCCTCTCAGCGGCACGGATGTTCCTTTTCGGCGCGCGAGATGTGTGGTTTGTGGTGGCCTTGCCAATTTATCTTGGCACCACATTTGGTTGGAGCCACAGTGCGGTGGGCGGCTTTCTTGCGCTATGGGTGATCGCTTACGGCATGGTGCAAGGCATTGCGCCGAAAATCACTGGGCGCCAATCTGGCCATTCGCCGGGTGGTAAGGCGGCGCTCGGTTGGGCATGTTTACTGGCGATGGTGACGGGAGTCATTGCTTATGCAATTGGCGAACAGTGGCATCCGCAAGGGGTGATTATCGTTGGACTCATGGTGTTCGGAGCGATCTTTGCGATTAACTCTTCACTGCATTCCTACTTGATTGTCAGCTACGCCAAAGGCGATGGTGTGTCGCTGGATGTAGGATTCTATTATATGGCGAATGCCATGGGACGCTTAATTGGTACTGTGTTATCCGGTTGGGTGTTCCAAGTATGGGGACTCGCCGCGTGTCTTTGGGTGTCTTTCGCATTTCTAGTTCTAACTACTGTGATTTCGCTAGGGCTCCCCAACACGGCTGTCTCGACAGACCAAGCTTAAATAAACAGGGGTAGCATGGATATGCTTACCCCTGTTTCAAACTGCGGTTACTCGTTGAGCATATTGCTGATTTTCTTCTGCAGCTCTTTATCTTCACGTGCTTGACGAAAAACAGCGTTATATTCTTCTATCGTTAGGCCCGTTGCCTCAATCGCTTGCGCCATTTCTTTTTGCGTCTCCGCCATTAGCGCTTTCGCCTTTTCTTCACTGCGAATGCTCTCAAGCTTGCTTTTATAATCTTTTGAGATTGAAACCACCTGTTCAGCGGCCTCTGCGTAGCTGCTTACCACTTGGTCGGTCAGCTGATCCGCTGACAGTTCGTTTGTTTCGTTGGCAGCGAAACTTGGCAGACTGGCTGCAACAACAAACGCAAAAGATAGGGTCGCTAGTAAACGTTTCATCAATACTCTCCTTTTATTTATCACGGTCACCCTAAAAGAGATGGAGAGTGACCGTCAAACGCGAAAAAGCAATCAGACAAATTCTCACAAGACCATGACATTGTTGATACTGTAAGGATTGTTCAGCTTTTTCGAATAACTCCAACAAGTTGCTCTGCCGACTTTCCTTAGCGCGCTTCTTATACTGCTGATAGTAAAAAAGGAGGACGTATGGGAAAACTGATAGACGGTATTTGGCATGATGTGTGGTATGACACCAAGTCGTCGGGTGGTCGATTTGTCCGTGAAGACGCGGGCTTTCGTCATTGGGTGACCGCTGATGGCCAAGCTGGACCAAGTGGCGATGCGGGCTTTAGTGCTGAATCAGGCCGCTATCATCTTTATGTTTCTCTTGCTTGTCCATGGGCACATCGCACCCTGATTATGCGCCATTTAAAAGGGCTTGAGCCTCATATAGCGGTTACGGTCGTCTCGCCTGAGATGCTAGAACATGGCTGGACGTTTTCTGAGCCAGAGCCGCTGTATGGATACGACTATGCCCATCAGCTCTATACCCACGCGAAGCCTGATTACACCGGTCGAGTCACCGTTCCGATTTTATGGGATAAGCAAACTCAGACGATTGTCAGTAATGAATCCGCTGACATTATTCGAATGTTTAATTCGGCGTTTAATGGTATGACGGGCAATCATGACGATTATTACCCAGACAACCTGCGTGCGGCGATTGATCAGTGGAACGAGTTTGTTTACCCCAATGTGAATAATGGCGTCTATAAATGTGGCTTTGCCACCGAACAAGAGGCTTATGAAGAAGCCTTTGATCAGTTATTCACTGCATTGACGGTGTTGGATGATCATTTAAGTCGCAATCGTTATCTTGCCGGAAATCAGATTACTGAAGCAGACTGGCGGCTGTTCACAACGTTAATTCGCTTTGACCCCGTCTACGTGGGCCATTTTAAGTGTAACAAGCAACGTATTGCCGATTACTGCAATTTATTCTGTTACATGAAAGAGTTATTCCAAGTGCCAGGCGTGGCAGAGACAGTCGATATGCACCATATCAAAACCCATTATTATTACAGCCACGGCAACATTAACCCGACGCGCATTGTGCCGAAAGGACCAGAGCAAGATTTGTGGTCGCCGCATGGGCGTGCATCAGTCAGCTCTCGTGGCAAGTGATTGAGCCGTTGACAAAAAACAACGAAAAAGGGCCAGCAAATGCTGGCCCTTTAAGATGGTGGTGGAGGAAGGATTCGAACCTTCGAAGGCTGAGCCGTCAGATTTACAGTCTGATCCCTTTGACCGCTCGGGAACTCCACCATGGAGTCTTGCTTTGTAAAAGTGGTGGTGGAGGAAGGATTCGAACCTTCGAAGGCTGAGCCGTCAGATTTACAGTCTGATCCCTTTGACCGCTCGGGAACTCCACCACGGAGTCTTGCTTTATAAAATGGTGGTGGAGGAAGGATTCGAACCTTCGAAGGCTGAGCCGTCAGATTTACAGTCTGATCCCTTTGACCGCTCGGGAACTCCACCACAGAGACGAGGCGAATCTTACCAAACCGATTGAAGCTGTAAAGGGTTTTCTCAATCCAGGCTAGTGGTTGGTGCTTTTTTCAGCGTCTTGCGGGTGATAATTAACGTAAAGTGTGCTTTTTCGACGTTTTTTGAAACCTGCCCGCATGTTAACAGTCTTATTCTCGTCTCGCTTTATCGCAAAACGCTATGAAATAACGTTAAAAATACTGTCTTTACAATTCTTTAAGGACAAAAAAAAGCAGATCGGTACACTGGTGCTATTCAAATTATAAGGTACAAGTTAATGAAAAAAGGGATGCTATTAGGCGTCGTGGTGTTGGCAGGTGTCGCGTTCTGGCAGTGGGGAGGTTTACAGTCCTCGAACGAGGAAGCCTCTGCACCACCACCGGGTGCACGAAGTGTGGATGTGGTGACAGCGCAAGTCGAAACTAAACCCATTGCGCCGTCGTTGTCGTTGGTGGGCAATGTTAAAGCCCATCAGCAGATTGATATTGAATCGGAAGTGTCGGCGCGTATTGAAACGGTGCACGTGAAACCTGGGGAGACGGTTGAAGAAGGAGCCCCTTTGGTGACTTTTAACCGTGCCAAAGCCCAAGCTGCGGTGTTGGAAGCATCGGCCTATCTCAATGACGAACAGCGTAAGCTAAAAGAGTACACTAAGCTAGCGCAGCGCGGCGCATTGACGCAAACCGAGTTGGATGCACAGCAAGCTAGCGTCAATATTGCCAAGGCCCGTTTGCAATCGGCGCAATCTGATTTAGATGATCATCGTTTAATCGCGCCTTTTTCCGGTCGCATTGGTTTGTTTGATTTAAGCGTCGGCCAGCGCGTGGATGTGGGCGAAACGCTTTTTAGTCTCGACAACCTGTCACGCATGAACCTCGATATTCAGGTGCCAGAGCAATACGTCGGACTGCTTTATCCCAATATGCCAGTGGCGGTCACGTCGCAAGCGTATCCCGATGATGCCTTTACCGGCACGGTGAGCGTGGTGGACTCTCGGGTGGATAAAGACGCGCTATCAGTCAGTGTTCGCGTTGCGCTGGATAACCCTGAACGCCAATTGCAGCCCGGCATGCTGATGGAGGCGAAACTGACCTTGCCGGAGCAGCAAGCGGTGATTGTGCCTGTGCAAGCTCTGCAGTATTCCGGTACGCGTCGCTATGTCTTCCGCGTTGATGACGAAGGCATTGCCCATCGTACTGAAATTACCCTTGGCGCGCGGATTGATAACCAAGTGGTGGTGAGTAAAGGACTTGAACCCGGTCAGCACATTGTGGTGCAAGGTTTGGTGAATATGCGCGATGGTGCGCAAGTGTCTGTATTAAATGCGGAAGCACCGAAAAATCCAGAAGATGACCAAAGCCGTATCGATGATACCGTGTCTGAGACGGAGGCCAGCTAATGTGGTTGTCTGATGTCTCGGTAAAACGGCCAGTGATGGCGATCGTATTGAGTTTGCTGTTATGTGTCTTTGGCGCGGTTTCTTTCTCGACCTTGTCCGTGCGTGAGATGCCTGATATCGATAGCCCGGTGGTGAGTATTTACACCGGCTATTCTGGCGCCTCGGCCAGCATTATGGAAAGCCAAGTCACGCAGTTGATTGAAGATGAGCTTTCCGGCATTAGCGGCATTGAAGAAATCACCTCGGTCAGCCGCAATGGCTCATCACGGATCACGGTGGAATTTAAACTCGATCACCCGCTGACCGAGGGGGTGAGTGATGTGCGTGATGCCGTGGCGCGCGCGCAAGGGGGATTGCCTGATGATGCCAATGATCCGATTGTGTACAAAGACAACGGCACTGGCGAAGCGGCGGTTTATATCAACTTGGCCTCGTCAGAGATGGACCGCAACCAACTGACGGAATACGCCCAACGTACGCTGGAAGATAGATTCAGCTTGATCTCTGGGGTGAGCTCGGTCGATTTATACGGCGCGCTGTATAAAGTGATGTATGTGAAGCTGGATCCCACCCAAATGGCGGGGCACGGTGTCACCACCCAAGATATTCTTGATGCATTGCGGGATGAAAACTTAGAGAGTCCGGGCGGGGAAATTCGCAATGACGTGATGACCATGCCGGTGCGTAGCGATCGTTTATATCGTGACGCAGAGGACTTTAAACAACTGGTGGTGCGCACCACGGCGAACGGCACTGCGATTTATTTGTCGGATGTGGCGGAGGTGGCCATTGGCTCACGCAACGAAGATGCCACCTATAAAAACAATGGTATCAATAATTTAAGTTTAGCGCTGATCCCACAATCCGATGCCAATCCGCTCGATATTTCTGACCGCGCTCATAAGCTTGTCGATGAGATGCAGGCCTTCCTGCCCGAAGGTACGCGTCTTTGGGTGGATTACGATACTACGGTATTTATTGAGCGCTCGATTGAGGAAGTGTATAGCACCCTCTTTATCACTGGGGCGCTGGTGGTATTAGTCCTGTATATCTTTATCGGCCAAGCGCGCGCCACCTTGATCCCAGCAGTGACTGTGCCGGTATCCTTGATATCCGCCTTTATCGTTGCCTCAGCGATGGGCTTTTCGATTAACTTACTGACCTTAATGGCGCTTATTCTCGCGATAGGCCTCGTGGTGGATGATGCCATTGTGGTGGTCGAAAATATCTTCCACCACTTACAACAAGGCGATAAACCCTTGGTGGCCGCTTACCGTGGCGCACGGGAGGTGGGCTTTGCAGTGATCGCCACCACCGCGGTGTTGGTGATGGTGTTCCTCCCCATTACCTACATGGATGGCATGATTGGTAAGTTGTTCACCGAGTTTGCCGTGATGCTCGCCGTCACCGTGCTCTGTTCGTCCTTAATAGCGTTGACCCTCACGCCGGTGCTCGGCAGTAAATTGCTGCGCTTAAATGTAACATCCAGTCCTGTGAACCGTGCTATCACCCGTGGGTTTGATGTGCTCGAAGGCTACTATCGCCGGGCGTTGGAGCATGTACTGCGCTGGCGTTGGTTGGCACCTGTAGTGATCTTGCTCTGTATTGGCGGCAGTGGCGTGTTGATGCAGCACTTACCATCGCAATTAGTGCCACAAGAAGATCGCGGGGTGCTGCTGGCGTTTGTCCGTGGTGCGGAAGGCACGGCGTACAACCGTATGGTGGGCAACATTGAGCAAATTGAGCAGCGCTTAATGCCCTTGGTCGATGCGGGTACTCTGAGCTCGGTTAGCTTACAAACACCAGCGTTTGGTGGCCGAGCTGGGGATCAAACAGGCTTCGTGATCATGCTATTGCCGGATTGGGATGAGCGCGACCGCTCCGCACAAGATATCTTGGCGGAAGTCCGGCAGGTGTTAAATGGTGTGCCAGATGTGCAAGTGTTCCCGTTTGCGCCTGGCTTTGGGGGCGGCAGTTCAGAGCCCGTGCAGTTTGTGTTAAGTGGTCCAGACTATCCTGAACTTCATCGCTGGGCGGAGAAATTGGGCGAAATGGGCCGCGAGGCGGGTGTGATTGACAGCCCGGATTACGACTACAACCAAAACACCCCTGAGCTGGTAGTGAAAGTTGACCGTCGTCGCGCCTCTGAACTTGGGATTTCGGTGCGGGATGTTTCCGATACCTTAGAGGTGATGCTTGGTGGCCGGGCCCAGACCAGCTATGTGGATCGTGGTGAAGAATACGATGTGTATGTACGCGGCGATGAAAAGGCCTTTAGCAGCAAAGGGGATCTTACCCGTATTTATATGCGTAGCCGCAGCGGCAAGTTAGTCTCGCTGGATGCAGTGACCACGGTGGAAGAAACAGCGTCCGCGCAGCGTTTAAGCCATACCAACAAGCAAAAGTCGATCACCTTATCGGCGCATTTAGGCGAGGATGTGACACTGGGTCAAGCACTCGATTATCTCGATAAAATCGCGGCTGAGAACCTGCCGGCCGATATCTCGGTGGGCTATTCAGGGGAGTCGAAAGATTTTCGTGACAACCAAACCAGTGTGCTGGTGGTGTTCGGTTTAGCGCTCTTGGTGTCTTACTTGGTGTTAGCGGCGCAATTTGAAAGCTTTATCAACCCCTTGGTGGTGATGTTGACGGTGCCCATGGGGATGCTAGGTGGCTTTTTAGGCCTGTGGCTGACCAACCAAGGGATCAATATCTACAGCCAAATTGGTTTGATCATGCTGATTGGGATGGTGACCAAAAACGGTATCTTAATCGTGGAGTTTGCCAACCAATTGCGTGACCGTGGCATTGCATTTGATAAAGCGATTATCGATGCGTCAGTCCGTCGCTTGCGACCGATTCTGATGACGGCGTTTACCACCTTGGCAGGGATGATCCCACTGATCCTCTCCACTGGCGCGGGGGCGGAAAGTCGTATTGCGGTTGGGACAGTGATCTTCACCGGCATGGCCTTTGCGACCTTTGTTACCTTGCTGGTGATCCCTGCGATGTATCGCTTACTCTCCATTCATACTCACTCGCCTGAGTATGTGGCGCAGCAATTGGATAAGGCGCTCGCGGTGGAAACTGTGCATCGGGCCAGTCATGGTGAGTTTGATACCCATCCGCATGATGAGCCGCATAAATAACTGCTGTTGTATTCTCGATACAAAAACCGCCTCTTCATAATGAGGCGGTTTTTTATTTCTTGTCGCTGCGCCATTACGCGTTTTCGGCTTGTTTGCGTTGCAGCGCCGCTTGTACTTCTGCTTGGTTGGCGAGGTACTCATCTAAGCCACGCTGACGCAAGTGACAGGCTGGACACTCGCCACAGCCAGTGCCTTTAATGCCGTTATAACAGGTTAGGGTGTGGTCGCGTACAAAATCGAGGGCGTGATACTGGTCGGCCAGTGCCCAAGTCTCGGCTTTATTCAGCCACATCAGTGGTGTGACTAAGGCGAGTTTTCTATCCATGCCGCGCTCAAGGGCTTGCTGAATTGATTGAATAAAATCGTTACGACAATCTGGGTAGCCAGAAAAGTCAGTTTCGCAGACACCGGTGATCACCGCCTCAGCGCCAATTTGATAGGCGTAAATGCCCGCCAAAGTCAAAAACAAGATATTACGACCCGGCACAAAGGAATTGGGCAGGCCGTTTTCGTTCAGTGCATTGGAAACAGGAATATTGTCGCGTGTGAGCGAGCTAATCGCCAATTCATTGAGCAAACCAACATCCAGTACCTTGTGCGCACTGACGCTGCGGTTTGCAGCAATCTCACGGGCAACATCAATTTCTTGCTTGTGGCGCTGGTTATAGTCGAACGTGAGGCAATGCACTTCGTCGTACTCTGCCTGCGCTTGAATCAAACAGGTGGTTGAATCCTGTCCTCCGCTAAATACCACAACGGCTTTTTTCATTGGTTTGTCCTTTGGCGGTGCTACTTACCCAGTGTTACACAGAGCACGGATGGTACCCCTGTGCGGTATCGACAGCAAGCCAGAAGCTTTTGAGTCATCATGATGCCAAGGAACAAATGTCCCAATGGCTCAACGGCTGACTGCGCATCAGGCAACGCGCAGTGCTTGTCTCTATGCTTACTATTTCGCCACAAAGGCTTTTAACCCTTCGAGCGTCTCGGCTGGGATGGGGCAGCTTTTACCGGTTTTAAAATCGCAATAGACAATCAAGGCCTCGCCCTCGGCCACACAGCGCTCTTGATTGTGACTGTAGATTTCATACTTCATCGCATAGCGCTTTTCTTGAATATCCTCGACCCAAGCGACGGTGGTGATGGTATCTGGATACACTAAAGGGGCGCGATAATCGCAGCGGGTTGAGGCGACCACGGGGCCTACATGCAGCCGTTTGGCTAGCTCGAATACTTCCAGTTTTTCAAGCATCACCACGCGCACATCTTCAAAATAGCGAAAGTACACGGTGTTATTGATGTGTTGCATGGCATCCATGTCGTTCCAGACAATCGCCTGCGTATGAGAGAGCGGGTAGTTTTCTACTGGGATATTTGCCACAAGACAATCCTCCTTAATTGTGTGCCTTGATTGCACACCAAGCCCAATCACAAGACAAGTCGCGCAGGTATAAATACGGATCTTTGTCTAACAATGACGTAACAAAACACATGAGTCGACAAAGTGGTTATCAGGATGTGTGACGCTAATCGATTAATGTGGCAGCAATAAGACTCTGGTATGATACGCACCCTTTGGCCGTGCTTGGGCGCGGCATGATTTACTTTTGCTGTGGATACGACTTTGACTGATACCGCTTTTTCCTCGCTTGCGTTACCTGCTGATTTACTCGATAACTTAGCAACCTTGGGTTATACGCACATGACGCCCATTCAGGCGCAGAGCTTACCGTCTGTGCTTAGTGGGAAAGATATTATTGCCCAAGCAAAAACCGGCTCGGGGAAAACGGCGGCGTTTAGCCTGGGCGTGTTAGCCAAACTGAACGTGAAACGTTTTCGCGTGCAATCTTTGGTGCTGTGTCCAACCCGTGAGCTGGCCGAGCAAGTGGCGGTTGAGATGCGTAAGTTGGCGCGTGGTCGTCATAATGTCAAAGTACTGACGCTGTGTGGCGGCGTATCGATTGGCCCACAAATTGGCTCATTGGAGCATGGTGCACACATTATTGTCGGCACTCCAGGGCGTGTGGATGACCATTTACGCAAAGGCACCTTGCGCCTTGATGATGTTGAGACCTTGGTGTTGGATGAAGCCGACCAGATGCTGGATATGGGCTTCCAAGATACCTTGGATGCTATCATTGCGAGTGTTCCTGCTCATCGCCAAACCTTGTTATTTAGCGCTACCTTCCCGCGCTCGATCAATGCGATTGCCCAGCGAGTGCTGAGCCATCCTGTCTCCGTTAAAGTGGATGAGGTGCAAACGCAAAGTACAATCACGCAACACGTTTATAAAGTCGATGACAACAATCAGCGTTATCAAGCGTTAAAGCTACTGTTATTACATTTTCAGCCGCAAAGCTGTGTGGTGTTCTGTACGACCAAAGCTCAAACACAACAAGTTTGCGATAACCTAGAAGATGATGGTTTTAGCGCCGTTGCTTTGCATGGTGATATTGAACAGCGTGGCCGTGAGCGCACCTTGGTAAAATTTGCCAACAAAAGTGCGTCCGTGCTGGTGGCCACTGATGTGGCTGCGCGAGGCTTAGACATTGATGACATGGATATGGTGATCAACTATCAACTCGCCCACGATCCGCAAACTCATGTACACCGCGTCGGCCGTACCGGTCGCGCTGGCAAAAAAGGGGTGGCGTGTTCGCTATATAACGATGCCGAGCACTATAAGCTGGCGATGATTGGCGATCAATATGATCGTGATTTTCTCCCCGAAGCCCTCCCGCCGCAGCACTTGCTCGACACTGCGCCTTATCAACCTGAGATGGCAACCTTGATGATTGACTCAGGTAAAAAGCAAAAAGTGCGCGCGGGCGACATTTTGGGCGCGCTGACTGGTCAAGCGGGCATTGACGGTAAGCAGGTCGGAAAAATCAATGTGCTCGACAATGTGGCGTTTATTGCTGTGTCCCAATCCTGCGTTAAAGCCGCGTTGCGTAAACTCAATGATGGAAAAGTTAAAGGACGCACTATTCGCGCTCGTCGGATTTAGTTTACTCGTTCCCACGCTCCTGCGTGGGAACGCATACAAAACTCGAACCCTGAACAGAAGTCGTGACAAAGCCATCTATCCGCACTTCCTACGCCTGATTTATATATGAATGCGCCTGTTTATCAAACGCTGTATAGACGATGATGCGTTAACCCAACAAGGTCTGCAAATCATGGGTCGCTTGGTCGAGATCCCCAATGTGCTCGCGTACCCAATCAGGGTTGTAATAGGTGTCTAGGTAGCGCTCGCCGCTGTCACATAGCAAGGTGACAATAGAGCCTTTTTCGCCGTTGGCGCGCATTTCATTTGCTAGCATCAAGACGCCGTACAGGTTGGTACCGGTGGACGCGCCGGCTTTGCGGCCAAGTTGGCTTTCTAGCCAGTGAATGGTGGCGATACTGTGAGTGTCCGGCACTGTGGTCATTCTATCAATCACGCCGGGAATAAAGCTGGGCTCGACACGTGGCCGTCCAATCCCTTCAATGCGACTGCTTTTATCGGTGGTTAATGCACTGTCGCCAGTGAGGTAGTAATCGTGAAACACCGAATGTTCAGCATCGGCCACCATCAGCTGAGTCGGTTGGCAGCGATAGCGAATGTAGCGGCCAATGGTCGCTGAGGTGCCACCGGTGCCCGGGCTCATCACAATCCAGCGAGGGATCGGAAAGCGCTCGTACTGCATTTGATCAAATATGCGGTTGGCAATGTTGTTATTGCTACGCCAATCGGTCGCGCGCTCGGCATAGGTAAATTGGTCCATGTAATGGCCATTGAGCTCTTTAGCAAGGCGACGAGACTCGGCATAGATCTGATCTGACCGCTCGACAAAGTGCGCTTCACCGCCATAAAAACGGATTTGCTCAATCTTCTTACACGCGGTGTTTTTGGGCACTACGGCAATAAAACGTAAACCAAGCAAACGGGCAAAATACGCTTCGGAAATGGCGGTGCTGCCCGATGAGCTTTCAATGATGGTAGTGTGCTCATCAATCCAACCATTACATAAGCCGTACAAAAACAAAGAACGCGCCAAGCGGTGCTTCAAGCTGCCGGTTGGGTGAGTGCTTTCGTCTTTCAGATAGATATCAATGTCCGTAAAGCTAGGGAGATCGAGCTTAATTAAATGGGTATCTGCAGAGCGTTTAAAGTCGGCTTCAATGAGGCGAATCGCGTTACCGACCCAAGTATGGCAAGGATGTGAGGTTGTCATCATGCGTCTCCGAATGCGTAATTAGCACCAGTTTATGTAAAGAGTGGGATAAAAACCTTGCTATTTTTGCTCTATAATGCCACCTAAATAGAAAAATAAACTCCCATATAATACTTAATGGAAAAAAATTTTATGACTATCACTTTAGATGAGATAGATCGCACTTTACTCGCGGCGCTGCAGGAAGATGCCAACTGGTCTGTGGCAGCGTTGGCCGAACGGGTGAATTTAACCACGACTCCCTGTTGGAAGCGGCTAAAACGGCTGGAATCACAAGGGGTGATCCGTGGGCGGGTGGCATTGCTTGACCCCGAAACCGTTGGCCTCGCATTTACCGCCTTCGTCCATATCAAAACCAATGACCACAGTGAGCAGTGGTACAAGACCTTTACCGAGGTGGTGACCGAGTTCCCTGAGGTGATGGAATTCTACCGTATGGCGGGAGAATATGATTACATGATGAAGGTGCAGGTGGCTGATATGACTCGATTTGATCATTTTTATAAAAAGCTGGTCAATTCTGTGCCAAGTCTGAATAATGTGACATCAACATTCGCCATGGAAGCGCTTAAGTACACCACCGCCTTACCGATCCGATAGGTCGTTGTGATGATAAAAAGGCGGGGATAAAAAGGAGACCTCATGAAGGTGTTTTGGCAGTTAGGCTGGTTTTTTAAACGTGAATGGCGTCGTTATCTCGGCGCCATGATTATTTTAGTATTTGTCTCTGTCTTCGAGCTGATCCCGCCGATGGCCGTGGGCCATGTGGTTGATGGCGTGGTCGCGGGCGAGATTTCCACTGAGCTACTGATGTGGCTACTGGCAGGCATGCTGGCCATTTGGGTAGTGGTATATCTGCTACGTATTGTGTGGCGAGTCTGGCTATTTGGTGCCGCGGCTGAGCTGGGCACTGTGCTGCGCAATCGGCTTTATGATCACTTTACCCGTCAATCCCCGCATTTTTTCCGTCGCTATCCGAGTGGCGATATCATGGCGCGTTCCACCAATGATGTGAAAGCAGTGGTAATGACGGCCGGTGAAGGGGTCCTGACTGCCGGGGATTCCATTATCACAGGCGTTGCTGTGCTCATTGTGATGGTAAGCCAAATTAGCTGGCAGCTGACGCTTTTAGCGCTGTTACCGATGCCGGTGATGGCGGTGCTGGTCAATCGCTTTGGCCGTCGTTTGCACCATACCTTTACCGAATCGCAAGCGGCGTTTTCTGAGCTTTCAGAGGTGAGTCAGTCCTCACTGTCAGCAGTGCGTATGGTACGTGCATTCGGCTTAGAGCAGCACCAGATGAATCAGTTTAATCAAGTTGCCGATCGTACTGGGGAGAAAAACCTCGCGGTGGCACGGGTTGATGCGCTGTTTTCGCCGGTGATCCAAGGCACCATTGGCGCTTCGTTTTTCCTAACCGTGTCTGGCGGCGGCTACATGGTCGCCACTGGTGATATTTCGCTTGGGGATCTTACCGCATTTACCTTGTATCAAGGCTTGATGATTTGGCCGATGCTCGCGGTGGCGTGGCTATTTAATATTATTGAGCGTGGGCGCGCCGCTTGGACGCGGATTGATGCGTTACTGCAAGAGCAGCCGGATATTGTTGGCGGTGACACGCCGCTGCCTAACACCATGCAGCCGTTGACGCTGGCCATTGAGCAGTTTAAGTGGCAACCGGATGACAGTTTTGCCCTCAAAGATATCCATGTGACGCTTCCGCCTGGGGCCATGCTGGGGATTGCCGGCCCAGTCGGCAGTGGTAAATCAACCTTATTGCAATTGCTACTTCATCTGACCCAGCTTGAAAAGGGTGATATTCGCTATGGTGATGTGTCGATAGCGGAGGCTGACTTGTCGTCATGGCGACAACGTTTCGCGGTGGTGACGCAAACGCCGTTTTTGTTTTCGCGCTCGATTGCGGAAAACATCGCCCTTGGTCGTCCGGATGCGACCCAAGCGGAAATCGAACAGGCGGCGACACTTGCCTGCATTGATGAAGACATCCGTCAGCTGCCGCACGGGTATGAAACCGCGGTGGGTGAAAAAGGGATCACCTTATCTGGTGGTCAAAAGCAGCGTATTTCGATTGCTCGCGCTTTATTGGTGGAAGCGGAGTGCTTGATTTTGGATGATGCTTTGTCAGCCGTTGATGGTGACACCGAGCACCGCATTTTGCAGAACCTGCAACAGCATCAGCACACCCGTACCACGATTGTGATAGCCCACCGCTTATCGGCACTTGAAAACGCCGATGAAATTGTGGTGCTCACTCATGGGCAAATCCGAGAGCGTGGCCAGCATCGCCAATTGATTCAACAGCCAGGATGGTATCAAGAAATGCACCAATATCAGCAGCTGGAAGCGGCATTGGAAGCCGATGAGGAGCCGCGCCATGACTAAGCGAGAGATCTTATTTCGATTGCTAAGCTACATGCGCCGCGACAGGCGTCAATTCGTGATTGCCACGGTTTTCTTGCTGGTGGCGGCTGTGGCCGAAGTGACGGGGCCTTATTTAGTGCAAATCTTTCTCGATAATTATGTCGCCAAAGACCATTATCCGGCGGTGATTATGTGGGCACTGGCGGTGGGCTATATCGTATCGACCATTGTTTCCGCGGGCTTTCAGTATCAGTACGAGCTGCGTTTTAACACCATGGCGGTGGCCATCATTCAACGTATTCGTAAAGCGGTGTTCGCCAATGTGATTAAACAGCCTCTGTCAGCCTTTGATTATGTGCCAATGGGACGCATTGTATCGCGCTTAACTAACGACACCGAGTCGTTGAAAGAGCTGTATGTGTCGGTGCTTTCTACCTTTTTACGTAACATAGCGCTAATTGGTGTGATGCTGGTGGCGATGCTAATGCTCAGTGTGCAACTGACAATGGTGGTGCTGGTGCTACTGCCGTGTGTGGTGCTGGTGATGGCGCGCTATCAAAAACGTTCAGCGCCTGCGTATCGTCGGGCGCGAGATCGGCTAGCAGATATCAACGGGGTGATGAATGAATCTGTGCTCGGTATGAATTTGATCCAGCTAATGCAGCAAGAGCGGGCGTTCTCCTCGCGATTCAGTGATATGACTGCGGATCACTTGGATGCCATGGTCACTATTCAGCGCCTTAACGGGATCTATCTCCGCCCTTTGATTGATTTATTGGCGGGGGCCGCCTTGCTGTCTTTGGTGGCTATCTTCGGTTTTAGCGGCACAGCAGTGATTGGTGTTGGGGTGCTATACGCCTTTTTAAGCTATTTGGGGCGGATCACCGAGCCATTGATTGAAATGATGCAGCAACTGTCACTGCTTCAGCAGGCTATCTCGGCCGGTGAGCGGCTTTTCGAAATGATGGATACGCCGCCTGAGCAATATGGCCATGACACCACGCCGATCCCTGATGGTGCCATTGCACTGCAGAATGTGTCGTTTTCCTATGATGGTGAAACACCGGTGTTGTCAGACGTGAATGTAGACGTCCCTGCCGGCGGCTTTCTGGCGTTGGTGGGACATACGGGCAGCGGTAAATCAACTTTGGCGTCGCTATTGATGGGGTTTTATCGCGCAGGCGAGGGGACGCTGACGCTGGGTGGATTACCGATCGAAAGCTTGAGTCATCAAAGCTTGCGTGAGGGCGTTGCCATGGTGCAACAAGATCCGCACATGCTGACGGGGAGTTTGCGAGAAAACATCGCGCTGGGGCAGACGCTGGACGATGAAAAAATCTGGCATGCGCTCGAACAAGTGGCGCTGGCAGATTACGTGAAAGGGTTGCCAGCGGGGCTGGATACCTTACTTGGCGAGGGCGGGATGACCTTTTCTGCCGGTCAGCGCCAGCTGTTGGCTCTGGCGCGCGTGTTGGTGCGTCAGCCTAAAATTCTGATCCTTGATGAAGCCACCGCCAATATCGACTCTGGTACCGAAGAGCTTGTGCAACAGGCGCTGAATCGGTTACGCCAACAGATGACGGTGGTGGTGATTGCGCACCGCTTATCGACCATTGCCGAGGCCGATAACATCCTCGTCTTGCATCGTGGCCGCGTGATTGAGCAAGGGCGTCATCAAAGCCTGCTGCGTCAGCAAGGTCGCTACTGGCAGATGTATCAACTACAGCAAGCCAGCGCGCATTTAGCCGCATTAGAGGAAGAGGCGCAGGTGTAGCGGCTCAGTCATGAGTGAAGCAATCAAAAAGGGGCGCAATGCCCCTTTTTTGTGCTGCTCAGACTCCCTCACGCTCGAGACGTTGATGGTTAGGAGAGTTTACGCATCAAACCTTCTTGGGTCGCTGAAGCAACAAGATCGCCTTGCTGATTAAAAAGTTCGCCGCGTACAAAACCACGCGCGCCACTGGCGGACGGGCTTTCAATCGCAAACAACAGCCACTCATCCATTCTAAACGGGCGGTGGAACCACATGGAGTGATCAATGGTGGCCACTTTCATGCCCGGCGTAAGCAGCGTCACTGCGTGAGGTTGCAACGCCGTGACCAAAAAGCCCCAATCGGCGGCATAGCCGAGTAAATACTGGTGGACATGAAAATCGTCGCCGACTTCACCATTGGCGCGGATCCACAGATATTGCTTAGCCGGCGCGGAATGGGGTTTAAGTGGGTTGATCACTGTGGCAGGCCGCACTTCAATCGGCTTGTCACCCCCAAAGGCTTTGACCACATTAGGGGGAAGCTTGTGAGCGATATCATTGACAAGTGACTGCTCAGAGCGCAAGGTCTCGGGCGCTGGCACGTCTGTCGGCATGGTGTTTTGATGCTCAAAGCTTTCTTCCTCTTCTTGATAAGAGGCGGTGAGATAAAAAATCGGTTTGCCGTACTGCACGGCTTTTATTCGCCGTGTGCTGAAACTTTTTCCGTCTCTGAGTATCTCAACATCATAGATGATCGGCTGCTCAGGATCGCCTGGGCGCAGAAAATAGCTATGGAATGAATGCAAAAAGCGATCAGGGTCAACCGAGGTTTTGGAGGCCGATAAGGCCTGTCCAATCACTTGCCCACCATACACTTGGGGGAGTCCAAGGTTCTCACTTTGACCGCGGTACAGGCCAGTGTCTAGTCGCTCAAGCTCTAGCAGCTGTAAGAGTTCTTTCAGTGGTTGGCTCATAAGTCCTTGATTCATGCTATGCTTCCATTGTTATTGTTCAAGCTATCATAACCTTAGCGTTTTTGCCGCATTTGAACGTGCTTCAGTGAGGATTCTTTAATGAAGAAACTAACGTTTCTATTGTTCGCCTTATTCACTGCTTTGGTGTTTACTGCTTGTTCTGGAAATAGCCAACCTAATGATTTAGCAAATGTTTCTGGTAGCTTGGTGTATCGAGAACGCCTTGCGTTGCCCGAAAATGCCAGTGTAACAGTGCGCTTGGTAGAGATTAAAAACATCGATGCGCCAGGCAAAGTGATCAGTCGACAGTCTTTCGTGACGGAGGGGCAACAAGCGCCTCTGCATTTTTCCCTCAACTATGATCCGAGCCAAATTACGACGACGCACGATTATGTGATCACCGCCCAGATCGATGTGAGTGATCGGCCTCTGTTTATTACCAATACGGTCAATAAAGTGATCACGGATACGAATCATACCTATGATCCAACGCTAACACTGGTGCGCGCGGGGCATTGATCGCTACACTGGTGAGAGATATCCGCACAAGGAGTGTGCATGCGAATCTCACTGTTTCTCTGGCCCGTGTTGGTGCTGACGGTTATCGCTGTCGCGGGGATTAGCGCCACGTTTTCCCTGAATAGTTTAGCGATTGGCGCGTCTGCTTTATTCTTTTTCTATCCAGATAAATTCGCGAGTTGGTGCTTGGCGCTAGCGATGGCGATTTTTGCCTTTACCTTGCCATATCTCCCTACGCTGTTAGCCGCGAGCACGCTATTGCTTTTGCCGGCTTTGTCTCTCTGGTTCAATCCCGACCGACATCCACACGTCAAGCTATTACTCTGTGCGGTGATGGTTGCCATGTTCGCGGGGATGATGGCTTTGCAATCTGAAGCTAAATTGGGTGGCTCACCGAGTACTCTCGCGCTGCAAACGCTAGCACTCGTGGGGTTATGGCTTGCGATCAGATATTGGCCAGGTTATCAGCCTCCCCATCGCGGGGCCTGGCTGTTACTGCCTGTATTAGTGGCGGTGAGTGGCTGGCCTGCTGCGTTATGGAGTGCGACAACGGTGATGATTATTTGGTTGTTACAGTGGGTGGGATTCACACCACAATTTGCTCGCTCACGTCACCTTGCCTTGCATCTTATCCCGAGTATGCCGTTTTTGGTGATTACGTGGATTACCCCTGGACAACTCACGCTGTCGCTATTAGTCGCGTGGGCTACCATGCTTGCGGCGATTTGGGTTGGTGAGTATTTGCTATTGGAAGAGCCGGACGATCAGTAGGAAAATTGCCTAGAAGATAAACAGTTAACGAATGAGGTCATGAATCCTCCTTGCATTGCATCCAGCCTTGCCACATAATGCCCCGCAGTTAAGCAAGCTTAACGACATATCGATGGAGGCCTCCTTGGTTCTCCCGCAACACTATCTTGTGTACTGGGTCAGGTCCGGAAGGAAGCAGCCCGCGCTTGGGACGTGTGTGCCGGGATGTAGCTGGGGAGGTCTCCGCCCTTTCTGCCTGTCGTAAAACGTTCTCACTTCCTCTATTGACTCTCTATCTTTATTGACTGTGTGACACAGCTACTTTCTAACCAGCTACAATGTTGACACTCGGGTGACACAGCTTTTAATTGCTTAACTATGATCTCATCATTAGCACTTGTTGCGTCAGTGTGAGGGTCCAAAAGGGTGGCAAAGTGGTGTTTCGAGCGTTAGCAGCGTTACTGTTGGCTTTACTCAGCAGCCAAACGGCGGCCAGTGAGCTGCACACGCAACTGAAAGGGTTTTATGATAAGGCCTGGCAAACGGGCACCTTGATGGTTGCACAGCCGGCATTAAATGCCTATCCGCAGGCTTTGTTGGTCAGTCAGTCGCAGTACCCTGATTTCGAGAATGTTAACTGGCAGGACTTAAACGCACTACACCAAGTGGTGCAAACGTGCCAGCCGACCCCCAGTATCGTGTCCCCCCTTTTGTTAGCCGCCCAGCGTTTTGAATTGGCTTTGTGCCGTGATGAGCCTTTACCCATTGAGTGGTTTGAGCAAAACCCGCTACTCCATCCTGCCGGTGGAAGTTATGCTGAACGTTATGTGTCAGCGCGTGGGATCGACACGCCGTCACCTGAACTGGTACAACGTTTTACCTTAGCCAACGAAAAGCACCCTCTACATGCTGCACTGAATGTCCTCAGTCAGGCAGGCCGAGATGCGTTACTCAGTGGTTACCGTGCGTATTTAGATGGCGGGCGCCTGTGGCTTAACGGCGAAGAAGGGTGGAAGGCGCTATCTCATGAACAATGGGCGCCAATTGCTGAGCAATATCGTTTGAGTTTATCGACGAATACGACGGGGTGTGATTACCGCTATGGAAATATTTGTAATCAACTCCACCCGGCGTATCGTGGCGTGATGATTGCGGTGTTGGTAGCGGTTTTTTGTGCGCTAATAGTTGGTTTAGCGCGTAGCCTATACGATCGATACCAGCAGCGCCGTGAGCGCCAATTTATTCTCCAGTTGCTGACGCATGAGCTAAGAACACCGATCGCAAGCCTAGGTATGACGGTGGAAATGTTGCGCAGCCAGTTCGATTTGCTTGAGCCCAGCACGCAAGATGTGCTTTGGCGATTACTGGCGGATCATCAACGCTTAAGTCAGCTGACAGAGACCAGTAAGGGCTATTTAAGTACCGATAAACGTGAGCAATTTAAGTTACAAACTGCGTCCTTATCGGAGTGGCTGGATAATATTTGCGATTGCCTAGAGGTTGACTACACCCTTGAGCAAGATAAAACACTGACGTTGCCTTTCTACTGGTTATCCATCTGCTTGAAAAACCTGATTCAAAATGCCCATCATCATGGCGGTGATCAAATTTGGCTTCGTGTATGCGTGGATAAGCGCGTACGAGTTTGTGTGTATGATAACGGAGTTTTTCCATCCTGGTGGCAAAGGCTGTGGCGGCGATATAAGTCGTCACCGTCAGAAAGAAACATGGGGATTGGATTGTTTTTAGTGGCGCGTTTAATGCGTCAAATGGGGGGGAAGCTAGTGATCAAGCGCCACCCAACCTGCTGTATTCTGGAGTTGCCGCAATGAGCCATCTATTGTTGATTGAAGATGACACCTTATTAGGGGAAGGCTTACGCCAGTTTTTGGAACAGCAAGGGTTTGAATGCACCTGGCTGGCAGAGAGTAATAAGGTGGATAAGCATTGGTTTCATGCCGATTTGGTGATTTTAGACCGCCAGCTCGCCGATGGCGATAGTTTAGCGCATCTGCCTCATTGGCTGTCTTTAAAAGCAGTGCCAGTGATCGTATTGACAGCCAAAATTGAGGTTGAGCAACGGGTTGAGGGCTTAATGGCCGGCGCCAAAGATTATGTGGTTAAACCCTTTTCACATCAGGAGCTCTTGGCGCGTATCTATGCCCAATTACGGCCCTTAGGAGAAAGCCAACTCGTATACGGGCAGATCAAGGTTGAACCTGGATCCCGTCATGTGTATTGGCAAGACCAGGATGTGACGCTCAAGCCTAAAGAGTTTGATTTATTGCTATTGCTGTTACAAAACCAAGGGCGGGTTTTTCATCGCGAAGAATTGCTCAATAAAATATGGGGATATCAGGCGTTTCCTACCACGCGCACGGTTGACAATCATGTGTTGCGACTACGACAAAAGTTGCCCGGTTTAGCGATAGAGACGCATCGCGGTGTCGGGTATCGGTTGGTGGTGCTATGAACGGGTTTGGCTACCACATACTCGTGATAGCATGCATGGTATGCAGCTTCAGTGTCCGCGCTGAGCAAGTTTGGTTTCCAAAAACACCGATGCAGGAAACCTATCAGGCACTCCTCGCAGATAGGCCCAAGGTGGCGTGGCAAGAGCTTATTTTTGCGCTATCTCAGCAGCAGATACCGACTGAGCATTGGGCGAAGATCAAGTACGCGATCATCAATCAAACGGATTGTGGCCAACAGTTAACTGAGCCCAACGGTAAAGGGATCCCTCAAGGGTTAACCATTGCATTTGTACGACGGGCAGGCGCCTCAAGTCTTGGCTATGAAATCAAGCTTTCTGCCGAGCAGGTCGAGCGTGATACCTTGCTAACCCTCACTGATCCTACCGGGCAAACGGTGCTCAATGAGATCTTGAACGCGAAAAGCGGGTATCAAGAAATAGAATCAGGGCAACTATTTACCCAAATTATTCCTGGTATTTATGAGTTAAAAATGGGTGGTCAGCATTATAGTTTGGTGGTGTATGGGCTGCCACGCCGCCCTTGGGTAAAACTGATAGGCCATCCTGATCAACAGCTCGCAATCGATTTGCCCGATACGCCTTTGAGTTGTTCGCCAGCCGCTGCACACTGGTTGTGGCTTGATGACGCCTATCGCTGGGTCGAACAAACGCCGATTTATCTGTCCGGCCGCGCAGACAACTCCCACGCGCCAACCAAGATAAAATTGCCCACCTCATCACTTGTTAATGCTGAGCATTTAAGCGTCACTGTCAGCCATTTTGAGTATCAAGGTGCCATTAAAGTCAACTATGTTGAGCGATTAGCGTTGCCGCTGCCTCGAACAGTGAATAAAGAATGAGCCACAAAAAAGCCCGCATTTACGCGGGCTTTTGCTAAATCTTATTGATTGATGATTAGTTAAGGTAAGCGTTTAGCATCCACATCAGTTTTTCTTGTTCGCGGATGTAATCGCTCATCAGTGCAGATGTCCCTTCGTCACCCGCATCACCGGCAAGGTTCATGATATCGCGTTGTAGGCCAATCAGAACACTAAAGCCTTCGACTAATGCACGGACACCAGCTTGACCATTTGCTTCGGGTGCATGCTCTTTAATTTCACTGACCTTCAGGTACTCGCTGAAGCGATGTTCGGCGGTGCCACCGATGGTGAGAATGCGCTCGGCGACTTCGTCAATTTTGGTTTGAAGATCGGTGTAAATCTCTTCAAATTTGGTATGCAACTCGAAAAAGTCGTTGCCTTTGATGTTCCAGTGAAAACCACGCACATTGGTGTATAGCACTTGGTAGTTCGCTAATAGCGTATCCAAACGCGCGCCTAGATCTTCGGCTTTGCTGCTGTCTAGTCCAATCAATGCTGCTTGCTTACTCATTTAATGCCTCCTTAGTGGCAAATCAATGTGTTCGACCCTTCGCTTTATCGCGAGTGCCAAGCACTGGAAACGGTTCGTTCCAAACGATGTGGATAGAGTAACTACCCGATATAAAAAAAGAAAATGGAGTTAACCTATATACGCGATAGGTGTGACCTATGATGTGATCGAGGTATCGTCATGAACAATAAAATGCTCCGGCAGGCGCTCGAGGCCAGCCATTAGCGCTTGTAAACATTGCGCGTCGATGGCTGTGCCTGTCTCTTCTTTCATGATAGAGAGGGCTTTGTTCATCGGAATCGGGCCACGATAGGGGCGCTCGGCAGTGATGGCATCGAAAATATCAGCGGTGGTAATAATGCGAGTGAGCAAAGAGATGTCATCGCTTTTGATCCCCTCAGGGTACCCAGTACCATCGAGCTTTTCGTGATGGGCGCTGGCGAACTTGGCAAGATGATCGAATTGGTGGATTTTCGATAAGATGGTTTTACTCAGTGCGGCATGGCGTTTAACATGCTCCCATTCCTCTTCATCCAATTTTCCCGGTTTATCAAGCACATCATTGCTTACGCCGAGCTTGCCAATATCGTGCAGTAACGCGCCACGCTTTAGCCATTTTTTTTCCTGTTCACTGATACCAAGCTCATCAGCAATTAAGCTGGCGTAAACGGCCACGCGCTCGCTGTGACCGGAGGTGAAAGGGCTTTTGGCATCAACAATGCGCCCGAAAGCCGCTGCAATGTCATCCAAGTAGTCATCATCGACCGGAATACTTGTGTCAGCCGGCGTCATCGACAGCACGTCTTTTTTTAACGCGGGGCTGTCCAGTTGCTGCCAAAACTGCGGCTCGCGCGCTATCTGTAAAAAGGTATCGACCAGCGTTGGATCAAACCAGGTGCCGCGACGGTTTTTTAGCTCGCGAAGTGCGGCGTCGACACCGGACTCGGTTCGGAAGACATCAATGACTTGCGTCATCAATGCGATGCGCGAAAAAAAGGGGATCTGATCGGCCTTTAACTGATCAGGACGCCCACCACCATCATAGTGTTCATCCAGCGCATAGATGGCTTCAGCAACGGTTTCACTAAAACGTAAATCGCGTGCGACATCGGCACCACGGGTACATCGCGTTTCGATCAGCTCTTGCGCATACATGTCACCGTTGCGGATGATATCGAGTGTGGTCGAGAGTTTTTGCATGAAGCCGCGTTTGACCCCAGTATTTTTTAACACAAAGTTAAGTACGCTGGACAAGCTACCGTCCACTACCTTGTAGCTTTGTTTAAACGCTAAATCATTGGTGAGGTAAAGCTCACAGATCCGTGCCGCATTGCTGCTGCAGCCCGCATCTTTTAGCAGCAACGTATAGAAAAGATCATGACGTTGTTGATCATCGAGCGCTAAGGCGTCAGCGAGTTTCATTCCTAACCACGTGCAGCGCATACAATGTTCGGGAGGTTGCCCCTCCGTCATATCCAACGCGGTACTTAACGCCAGAATAAGCTCCGATAATTGCAACTGTGTCGCGCTGCTGGCCTGGGTGTGCATCGTATTTCCTTATCCTTTGTACTCATCGCGACCGAATGGCAATGAGATCGACGGTTATTGTGTCAGCCGACGAACGGTAGCGGACACTTCTTCCGCGCCGGCATGAATGTCACTCATCACAGTGTCGGCAGCGGTGACTTTTTCTTGTCCTATGGTCGATTGCTCGGTCACTCTTTCCATTGCCTCACTCACGCCTTTGATCAGTTGTTGGTTTTCATCGACAACATCGGCAATTTCGGTGGTCGAGTGACTAGTGCGTTGCGACAGGCCGCGTACTTCATCGGCGACCACGGCAAAGCCTCGCCCTTGGTCGCCCGCGCGTGCGGCTTCTATTGCCGCATTTAGCGCTAGAAGGTTCGTTTGCTCTGCGATTTGCTTAATAGTGGTGACGATGTTTTCGATACTTTGTGCGTGCTCACTCAATTGTGCGACTTGATTGGTGGCCTCGACGGCTTGATCGTTCACACTCTGCGACAGCTTGACGGCCTCTTGTAACAAGGCACTGCCGTTTTCACTGTGGCGGAGTGTTTGTTCGGAAGAGGCTTGCGCGAGTTCTGCCGCCTGATTGACTGCCTGGTTTTGTTTCACCGTATCGGTGATGGCAGTAGCGAACTTGATTACCCGATGAACGTTTCCCTTCGCATCAAAAACGGGATTATAGGTGGCTTCTAACCAGACTTCGTTACCATATTTATCGCGGCGCAAATATTGCCCAGAAGTGAATTGTCCGCGTGCTAAATTCGCCCAAAAATCAGGGTTCTCATCGTAAAAGTCCTGATCACAGAACATACGGTGATGTTGGCCTTTGATCTCGTGGTCTTGATAGCCGACTGCAGCGAGAAAGTTATCGTTGGCACGAATAATCGTGCCATCGGGCTCGAATTCAATCACCGCCAATGAGCGGTTAATCGCTGCTAATATGGCCTCTTGTCGGCGGGCGTCTTGATACTGTTGCGTCACATCAGCCGCTAATTTGCGAATGCTGACGACTTTGCCGTTGGCATCTTTAATGGGGACATAGGTCGCTTCCATCCAAATCTCGGCGCCGGATTGATGGCGGCGACGAAACACCCCTTTTTGTGCCTTTCCTTGCGCGAGTGACTGCCAAAACTGCTGGTAACTTGGGGCTTGACTGGTCTCGTCAAAGCACACCGCACGGTGATGTTGGCCGATGACTTCATCGGCGGTGTAGCCGATAATATTGAGCAGCTTGTCATTCACATCGGTAATAATGCCATCAGGTGTAAAGGTGATGGTGGCAATATGTGCTTTGATAGCATCGAGCTCTGCTTGGAGCGCGGCTTTTTCTGCTCGGCAGGTGTCCAGCTCTCGCTGCGCTTTTTTGAACATGACAGCAAACTTCCTTTTGTTCAGGTGTTTATGTTAACGGCGCGTCTTGTTTCATCGTTATAAGGAGGCGCACCATGATAAGTGTAGGCGATAATGACACTCCTAATGTGATCTTGTCCCCAAATACATTGTGGTTGCCAGTATAAAAAGCCATTTGTGTTGAGAAACTCGATGATTATAAAACTCTCAATTGTGTATCTGTTTGTGTGTTTTCCCTTTCTTTTCCGTCCGTGGGTACGTAACCTGTGTGACTTCGATCATGTTTAATTATAGCTGAATGTAACGTATTCATAACCTCTCTTCACCTTTGCTTACAACTTTGCTTTTCTATTTTCAATAATTTCTGAAATTTCCAAATTTTCATTGATCTCCCACAAAGAAACTCCGTATTATCCCACAGAAGCACTGTGAGGGAGATCAAGATGGAGCTATCACAAGAACTACGTAATGTGGTGATGCACTTTGGTGAAATGGGAAGTCGTTGGGGCTTTAATCGTTCGGTGGGCGAAATGTTGGCACTGATTGTGTTGAGCGAGCATCCACTGAGCGCAGACGACATTGTGTCGGCGCTCAACATTTCTCGTGGCAATGTCAGTATGGCAACCAAAGAGCTGCAAGGCTGGCACTTGATCCGTTCGCAGCGCACCCCCGGGGATAGAAAGGACTACTTTGTGTCCAATGGCACTATCTGGGAGTTGGCGCAGCAAGTTCTCGCCGAAAGGAAGAAGCGGGAAGTTGACCCTACTTTATCCATGCTGCGCTCACACTTTATGCGGAGTGAAGACGACGCAGAGAGTCACTCGGTTAAGCAGTTGCACGAAATCCACGATCTCCTAGAGCTGTTTAACCACTGGTTTGACGATGTGCAGCAAATGAAACCTGAACATCTAAAAAACTTGATGAAGCTGGGTAGCAGTGTCGGCAAGCTTCTTGAGTTATCCGGCAAGCTGTTTCACAGCAAGTCCAACGAAGAATCGGGTAGTTAACCTCCTGAGGGTAATGTCATGTTAGATACATTAATGTTGTCGCGGATCCAATTTGCGGCCAACATCAGCTTTCACATCCTGTTTCCCACCATCACAATCGCGCTTGGGTGGATGCTGGTGTTTTTCAAGTTCCGGCACAACCGTACCGGTGAGCAAATCTGGTTGGATACCTACTACTTCTGGGTAAAAGTGTTCGCGCTCACCTTTGCGCTAGGGGTGGTGTCTGGGATCACCATGAGTTTCCAGTTCGGCACCAATTGGCCTGGCTTTATGGAAAAGGTCGGTAATATTGCCGGGCCTCTGTTGGGCTATGAGGTGATGACCGCCTTTTTTATGGAGGCGACCTTCCTTGGCATTATGCTGTTTGGTAAAAATCGCGTTCCGAACTGGGTGCACACATTAGCGACGCTGCTGGTGGCGATTGGTACCACTATTTCTGCGTTCTGGATTTTGGTGCTGAACAGCTGGATGCATACGCCAACCGGTTTTGAAATTATCGATGGTGTGGTGCATCCAACCAGTTGGTTCGAGGTGATTTTTAATCCGTCTATGCCGTATCGCTTAAGCCATATGCTATTAGCGTCAGGGCTGACCGCGTCTTTCTTGATTGCCGGTATTTCTGCCTACCAGAAGTTGAAATCGCCTAAATCAGGTGTGGCAGATAAACCATTAAAAGTAGGGATCACGGCTGCCGCCATCCTTATTCCCTTGCAAATTTTTGTCGGTGATATGCACGGTCTCAATACCCTTGAACATCAGCCGCAGAAAATTGCGGCCATGGAAGGGGTTTGGGAAACCGAGCAGGGTGCGCCTTTGCTGTTGTTTGCGGTACCCAATGAAGAAACACGTTCCAACGACTTTGAAGTTGGGATCCCGAATCTGGCGAGCTTGATTCTGACTCACCAACTCGACGGCGAGATCAAAGGGCTGGAAAGCTTTGACTATCATCCGCCGGTGAAGCCGTTGTTCTTTGGTTTCCGCATTATGGTCGGAGTGGGCGTATTGATGCTGCTGGTAAGCTGGTTTACAGCGTATCGCGTGTGGCGTAACCAGCCGATGCCCAAGTGGCACTTAATCGGCCTAGTCGCTATGACGTTTTCCGGTTGGGTGGCCACGCTTTCAGGCTGGTATGTGACGGAAATCGGTCGTCAGCCCTGGCTGGTGCAGGGGGTGCTTAAAACCGCCGATGCGGTCACTCCAGTCGCAAGCTCGCACGTAGGGATTACCTTAACCATTTACCTGACGCTCTACGCGGTGCTAATGGTGGCGTATATCCGCACCTTATTCTTTTTGGCGAAAAAACGCCTGCCTGAATATCAATCAGACAATCACGCTCAGCCTGAGAAAGAGGTGAACGTATGAGCATAACTCCTTATCTGCCTGAAATTTATCTGCTGCTGTTTGGCTTTTCGGTCTTCATGTATGCCGTGCTTGATGGCTACGACCTTGGCGTCGGTATGCTGTTACCAAGCTGCAATCAGGCGCAGCGTGACCGTATGATTGCGTCAATTGGTCCCTTTTGGGATGCTAACGAAACCTGGCTGGTGTTGGCGGTGGGATTGTTGCTGATTGCTTTCCCAGCGGCCCACAGCATGATTTTGACTGAACTGTACCTGCCAACGTCTGTGATGCTAGCTGGGCTTATCTTACGTGGTGTCTCTTTTGATTTTCGTGCCAAGGTGAAGCCAGAGCGTAAAGATCTCTGGGACCGTTGTTTTAAAGCCGGGTCTTTTATCGCGTCAATGACGCAAGGCTACATGATTGGTCGCTATGTGTTGGCCTTTGATGACAGCACAGGCTCATATTTGTTTGCGCTATTAAGCGGCCTCTGTGTTACCGCAGCGTACATCTATATCGGCGGTACCTGGCTGGTGATGAAAACCGAGGGGGATTTGCAAAAACGTGCGGCTAAATGGTCACGTCGTGGCGGTTGGCTGGCAGCACTAGGGGTGTTAGCGATCAGTATTGTCAATCCTCTGGTCAGTGAGACAGTCGCAGCGCGTTGGTTTGGCTTCCCTGAAATTTTATTACTCGCACCCGTCCCGTTGGTTTGTCTTGCCATCATGCTGCTTGTTGATCGCTACCTACGCCACGTACCGGTCGAAAACGATGTGGGATACCAGTTCCCTTTCATTGGTGCAATTTTCCTATTCGCATTGAGTTTCTTTGGTCTCGCGTATAGCTTTTTCCCCGATATTATTCCTGGGGTGATGACAGCAAAAGAAGCGGCCAGTGCGCCGGGTACCTTATTGATTGTGGGCTATGGTGCCATGTTTGTCTTGCCCATGATCTTCTTGTATACCCTGTTTGTTTATCGTGTCTTCTCGGGGAAAGCGACAGAGCTTAACTACGAGTAGGGCGACGTTAACATCATCGATGAGGCGCTCAGGCTTTTTGACAGGCCTGAGCGCTTTTTTATGCCCTCCTGTGGCTGGCCTTAAACGCGCTTCTATTAAGCGATGTCAAGGTTGCCTGTTATCGCTTCATGCATCACGCTGCGACGTCATAAAACTTGTCACCCTAAACATTTAGGGGGTTAACCATTACATCTCATTTATTTGTCGTCCGTTTAGTACGACGCTTTCCTCTCTTTATCTTATTGTGACGATCCGTGCCTAACTGCCACTTGTGGCTAATTAGTAGCGATATTACTCTAATGTGCCGCATTTTGCTGTTATCTTTTTATTGCTATGTGGCCGGCACGTCTCGGTCGTCGAGACAATGAAGCGTTTTTCTTCTTTATGCCCCTTATTAAAGCCAGCTTTTAGGGTTTGGTAAGGCGGTTTTTTACACGATTTGCTCACAAATAGTGCTATCAGCACAAAATATTAGGTCTGGAATCAGTCAGGGTAAAATTGACCTAAATCATTGTTTTGTCTTTATCTAGCTGTTTTTTGGTGGGGGTGGGTGTAGCAAATTGGTTAAAAATAATGTTTGAGATCTAAAGATTAGCGTGTAAGATTATCTTTAACTAATCGTTCAATTAAAAACGAATGGGAGACGAAATGCCTAAGGTAGGGATGCCGGAAGTACGAAAACCGCAACTTGTTAGAGCCACCATGACGGTGATTGGTCGAGTGGGGCTACATGCGGCAAGTATTTCTTTGATTAGTAAGGAAGCCGGCGTATCGACAGGCATTATCAACCACTACTTCGGTGGTAAGCATGGCTTGCTGGAAGAAACGATGCGCGTGGTATTGCGCGAGCTTTCAGCCACTGTGATCGGCGCATTGAAAGAAATTCCGCGTCATCACCACCAGGCGCGTATTAACGCGATTATTAATGCCAACTTTGAAGGTTTTCAGGCCAAATCTGATGTGGTTAAAACCTGGTTGGCGTTCTGGTCTTATGCCATGCATGACAACGAGTTACATCGTTTACAACGCGTGAACGAGAAGCGCTTGCTGTCACATTTGCGCATTGAACTTCGCGCACTATTGCCAGAAGAGCAGGCTGCGATGGTTGCTCAGGGGATTGCCGCATTGATTGATGGTATCTGGTTGCGTGGTGCATTGAACCCTAAAGGTATTGATGCCAACAACGCACGCACCATTATCAATGACTATTTGGATAAGCAACTGACCTTTTATGGTCGTCCTCAGAGCTAAGCCTCAACAGAGCCTTACATGCACACTCGAACAGAAATGAATTCAGGATTAATCATGGATGCGAAAACGCTTTTTATTAACGGTCAGCTTACCTCCGCAACAAGCGGTGAGCAGTTTGCAACGGTAAACCCAGCAACGGGCGAGACACTGGCGCAAATTGGCCAAGCCTCGGCAGACGATGTGCAAGCTGCGGTGGATGCCGCTAAGCAAGGTTTTGCGGTTTGGTCACGTATGACGGCCATGGAGCGTAGCCGTATTTTGCTTAAAGCCGTTGCGTTGTTACGTGAGCGTAATGATGAGCTAGCCAAGCTGGAAGTACTAGACACCGGCAAACCGATGCAAGAAGCGGTAGAGGTTGACGTAGTGACGGGCGCGGATGCGATTGAGTACTTTGCTAACTTGGTACCATCAATGCAAGGTGAGCAGCAACCGCTTTCTGACAACCAATTCTTCTACACCCGCCGTGAGCCACTGGGTGTGTGTGCAGGCATTGGTGCATGGAACTATCCGATTCAAATTGCCATGTGGAAGTCAGCACCTGCCTTAGCCGCGGGTAACGCCATGGTTTTCAAACCCTCGGAAGAAACACCGCTGACCGCACTGAAACTGGCAGAGATCTTTGCAGAAGCGGGTATGCCTGCCGGTGTCTTTAATGTGGTGCAGGGTGATTATCGTGTGGGTCAAATGCTGACGGCACATCCTGAGATTGCCAAAGTATCGTTTACCGGTGAAGTGGGCACGGGCAAAACCGTTATGGGTGACGCCGCGAAGACCCTGAAATCAGTCACGATGGAACTAGGCGGTAAATCGCCATGTATCGTGTTTGATGATGCCGACCTGGACAATGCGGTATCCGCAGCAATGGTGGCAAACTTCTACACCCAGGGTGAAGTGTGTACGCACGGTACACGTGTGTTTGTTCATGACAGCATCTATGACCGCTTTATTGAACAGCTTAAACATCGTACTGAAAAGCTTGTTATCGGTGACCCAACCGACATGAACACGCAAATTGGTGCGCTGATCTCAACCGATCACCTTGAGAAAGTGATGACGGCTATCGAGACCGCAAAACAAAGCGGTGCGACCTTGCTGACCGGTGGTTACCGCGTCACTGAGAACGGCCTCGATAAAGGTAACTTTGTGGCCCCCACCATTTTCACTGACTGTGACGACAGCATGGCGCATGTTCGTGACGAGATCTTTGGCCCTGTGATGTCAGTGCTGCGTTTCTCTGACGAGGAAGAAGTGGTAGCACGTGCCAACAATACTCACTATGGCCTAGCGGCTGGTGTCTTCACCCAAAACCTATCGCGTGCACATCGCATTATTCATCAACTCGAAGCGGGTATTTGCTGGGTCAACACCTGGGGCGATTCGCCGGCTGAAATGCCTGTCGGTGGCTATAAGCATTCAGGGGTAGGGCGTGAAAATGGTGTCGAAACCCTCACGCATTATACCCAAACCAAGAGTGTGTTGATCGAGCTTGGCGACTTCGCCAGCCCTTACGCCTAATTTCTAACGGAGCGACCAATATGTCACAACGCTACGATTATATTATCGTCGGCGCGGGTTCGGCCGGCTGCGCATTGGCTGATCGGCTGACCGAGTCAGGCCAACATCAAGTGTTATTGCTGGAAGCCGGTGGTACCGATAAGAGCATTTTTATTCAGATGCCAACGGCGCTATCGATCCCGATGAATACCAAACGCTACGCGTGGCAGTTTGAATCTTTGCCTGAGCCAGGCCTTGACGGCCGCCAACTGCATTGCCCGCGTGGCAAAGTGCTGGGGGGAAGCTCATCGATTAATGGCATGGTGTATGTCCGCGGTCACGCTTGTGACTTTGAAGAGTGGGTTGAGCACGGTGCTAACGGTTGGGATTACGCGAGCTGTTTGCCGTACTTTAAGCGCGCAGAAACCTGGTCTGGCGGTGCCGATACTTACCGTGGCGGTCAGGGGCCTGTGGGCACATGTAACGGTAACGACATGAAACTCAACCCGCTGTATCAAGCCTTTATTGATGCGGGTGTCGAAGCAGGCTATCCCGAAACAAACGATTACAACGGTTATCAGCAAGAGGGCTTTGGCCCTATGCACATGACCGTCGATAAGGGCGTGCGTGCTTCTACGTCGAACGCTTATCTGCGCCGCGCACTGAAGCGCAGCAACCTGACCTTGAAAAAAGGTGTGGTCACCCGCCGCATCTTGTTGGAAGGCAAGTGCGCGGTGGGCGTGGAATTTGAAAAAGGCGGCAACATCGAGCATGTGATGGCCGACAAAGAAGTCATTTCGAGTGCGGGTTCTGTGGGATCGCCACAGCTGCTGCAGCTATCAGGGATTGGTTCACGTGATGTGCTGGAGAAAGCTGGCGTAGACGTTAAGCATGAACTGCCGGGTGTGGGTGAAAACCTGCAAGATCACCTCGAGGTCTACTTCCAGTTCCACTGCAAACAGCCTATTACGCTTAATAGCAAGCTGGGCCTTATCAGCAAAGGCATGATTGGCACTGAGTGGATCTTAACCCGTAAGGGGCTGGGGGCCACCAACCACTTTGAGTCATGCGCTTTTATTCGCTCTCGTGAAGGATTGAAGTGGCCGAACGTTCAGTATCACTTCTTGCCTGCAGCGATGCGCTATGACGGCAAAGCCGCGTTTGATGGCCATGGTTTTCAGGTACACGTTGGCCCGAACAAACCAGAGAGCCGCGGTCACGTTCGGATCAAATCAGCCGATCCGCACGATAAGCCGTCAATCCTATTTAACTACATTACCACCGAGCAAGATCGCCAAGACTGGCGTGACACCATCCGTTTGACCCGTGAAATCATGGCGCAAAACGCGATGGATACCTTCCGCGGCGATGAAATTCAGCCGGGCAATGATGTTCAGTCTGATGAAGCGATTGACCGTTGGGTGAAAGACAACGTGGAAAGCGCGTATCACCCCTCGTGTACTTGCAAAATGGGCGCCGACGATGACGCATTGGCTGTGCTTGATGAGCAGTGCCGTGTGCGTGGAATTCAAGGGTTGCGGGTGGTGGACTCGTCTGTCTTCCCGACAATCCCTAACGGCAACCTAAATGCCCCAACCATCATGGTAGCGGAGCGCGCCGCTGACATGATCCTTGAAAAGCCACTCTTGCCTGCCGAGCAGGTGCCAGTATGGATTGCGGCTGAGTGGCAGCACAAGCAACGCAATCAAAACGCGCAGAGTGATGATGCCACCGCCGGTGAGCACACACTAGAAACTAATCAGTAAGCATTACAAGGAAACTAAGATGTCAATGAATAAACGTAAAACCAGCAAAACTCTGATGACCGCAGTCGGTTTGAGCTCAATGGTCGCTTTTAGCGCCGCCGCTAATCAGTGTGAGACAGTCCGCTTTTCGGATATCGGTTGGACAGACGTGACCTCAACGACTGCCATCACTACTGAAGTGCTGAAAGGCATGGGTTACGAGACACAAACCGATCTATTGTCTTTGCCGGTAACCTTCTCATCACTTGCGTCGGGCGACATCGACGTATTCCTCGGTAACTGGATGCCTACGCAAACAGGCGATATCAAAAAGTATCTTGACGAAGGCTCGATCGACAGCGTTCGCGCCAACCTGACAGGTGCCAAATATACCCTCGCCGTGCCTAAGTATGTTTACGATGCGGGTGTTACTAGCGTCGCAGATATCGCGAAATACGCTGACAAGTTCGACTCACGCATTTATGGCATTGAGCCAGGTAACGACGGTAACCGCCAGATCCAGAAAATGATCGATACCGATGATTTCAACCTGGGTGACTTCCGTCTTATCGAATCCAGTGAAGCTGGCATGGTGTCTCAGGTGTCTCGTGCCGTTCGTCGTGACAAGTGGGTTGCCTTCCTCGGTTGGGCCCCGCACCCAATGAACAGCAACTTTGATATGAAATACCTATCTGGTGCGGACGAGTACTTTGGTCCTAACTATGGCGGTGCCACGGTTCATACCAACGTACGTAGCGGCTATGTCGAGCAGTGTGCGAACGTCGGTCAAATGCTTGAGCAACTTGAGTTCAGCCTCAAGATGGAAAACGAAATGATGGGCAAAATCCTTAATGACGGAGAGAAGCCTCAGGCCGCGGCACGCGAGTGGTTGCGTAATAACCCAAGTGTGCTGAACAAGTGGCTAGACGGCGTGAGCACCGTTGATGGTGAGAACGCGGTTGAAGCGGTCACTGAGTACCTGAAAAAGACTGAAGCGTAAATAAAAAAGTGTAGAAGGAGAGGGCGGTGTTAACGCCGCCCCTAAGGTTTTATTGTGAATATTATTACAGATAACAAGATCCCACTCGGTCAATGGATGGAAAATGGTGTTGACTGGCTAACCATGAACGCCGCCGGCTTTTTTGATGCGATCTCAATTGGCTTAGATACGACCATCACACTATTAGTCGACATTTTTAAATGGATGCCAGCGGCAGGGCCGATCATTATGACAGCCGCCTTAGCATGGTACCTGCAGCGTCGAATTTCCATCGTGATCTTTGTTGTGAGTGCGCTCTTGTTGATCCTCAACCTGGGCTACTGGCAAGAGATGCTGGAAACCTTTGTTCTGGTATTTGCCGCGACAACGATTTCCGTATTAATTGGCATACCGCTTGGGATAATGGCCGCGCATCGGCCCTTGGTGTACACCATTATGCGGCCCTTATTGGACTTGATGCAGACGGTACCGCCGTTCGTCTACTTGATCCCAACCTTGGTGCTGTTCGGTTTGGGCATTGTCCCAGGTCTGATTTCAACCATCATTTTTGCCATCGCGGCGCCGATTCGTTTGACGTATCTCGGCATTACCCGTGTACCGGAAGAGTTGGTAGAGGCAGGACGCGCATTTGGTGCTAACCGTATGAAACTACTGTTTAAAGTGGAGCTTCCTGCGGCACTGCCTAGCATTATGACGGGTGTGACTCAGTGCATTATGTTGTCACTGTCGATGGTGGTGATCGCGGCGCTGGTAGGTGCTGATGGCCTCGGTAAACCAGTGGTTCGTGCACTGAATACCGTCAACATTTCTCAGGGTTTTGAAGCGGGTCTGGCGATTGTATTGGTAGCCATCATTCTTGACCGCCTGTGTAAAGCACCAAATCAAGGCAACGAATAAGGGGGAAACCATGGACGCAATCGCAATTAAAAATTTAGACGTGGTGTTTGGCGACAATGTTAAGCCAGCACTGGATCTGCTTGATGATGGATTAAGCCGCTCAGAGATTATCGAGAAAACCGGTCAAGTTGTGGGCGTGGACAATGTCTCACTCAATGTGAAAGAAGGTGAAATCTGCGTCTTGATGGGTTTATCTGGCTCAGGTAAATCGAGTCTACTGCGCGCCGTGAATGGATTGAACCCCATCAGCCGCGGTAGTCTTGAAGTCCGTGATGGCAACAGAATGGTCGACATGGCAACAGTTGACTCGCAAACGCTTCGCCACCTTCGTACTAACCGTGCATCTATGGTGTTTCAAAAGTTTGCGCTTATGCCTTGGATGACAGTGGTTGATAACGTCGCCTTTGGCCTAGAAATGAAAGGTATCAGCAAGAAAGAGCGTCGTCGACAAGCGCTGGAAAAGCTAGAAATGGTCGGGTTGGACGACTGGGCTTATCAATATCCGCATGAGCTGTCTGGTGGTATGCAGCAGCGCGTTGGCTTGGCCCGTGCGTTCGCGATGGACAGTGATATTCTACTGATGGATGAACCTTTCTCGGCACTGGATCCACTGATCCGTGCGCAGCTACAAGATGAGTTGCTAGAGTTGCAGAAAAAGCTCAACAAAACGATTTTGTTTGTGAGCCATGATTTGGACGAAGCCCTGAAAATTGGTAATAACATTGCCATCATGGAATCAGGCCAGCTTATTCAACATGGTAAGCCTGAAGACATTGTGCTGCGTCCTGAGACGGATTACGTGCGTGACTTTGTTGCTCATACTAATCCATTGAACGTGTTGAAAGGGCGTTCGATGATGAAATCTGTTGACGACTTACCTCATGTCGACAACCGTTGGAAAGTGTGTGAGCAGCGTGATATTTGGGTTACCGCAGAGCAGGGCGGTCGTTTGTCAGCCGCTGCAGGCTCACAGCCCCTACGAGTCGTTGAATGGGAAAAAGACGTTCAAGATCTGTCACAAGTTGGAGACGACACCATTGTGGTTGCCTCGCCTGACATCGAAATGCGTGATGCGATTGAAATTCGCTATCACACTGTTAAGCCAGTGTTACTCATCGAAGAAGGGAAACTGGTTGGTACCTTATCTGACCATGACTTCTACCACGCGCTGTTAGGTAAGTTTCAACAAAAGTGCACTGATAAAGCGGCGTGACATTCGGTGTATGAATTGTCTATAGACAGATGAATAAAACAGCCTGCTCCAAGAGCAGGCTGTTTTTTTACGTATCTATGTGTGTACCGAGGTTTGGTGCCTCACTCATATCGCCTCACGAGCGCCCTTGTTGAGCGAGACGGACAAAGTACTAGGGCATTATCACGGTATCAATCACATGAATAACGCCGTTAGAGGTCATGATATCGGGCTTGACGACGGTAGCGTTATCGATTTTGACATCCCCGTACGATGTTTTGATCATTACGTCACTGCCTTGCACTGTGGTCGCGGAAGACATCCCCATCACTTGCTCTGCCGTTACTTTTCCAGGGACGACGTGGTAGGTCAGGATCTCGGTGAGTTTGTCTTTGTTTTCTGGCTTGAGTAGGGTGTCCACCGTGCCGTCAGGTAACTTATCGAAAGCCGCGTTCGTGGGGGCAAAGACGGTAAACGGGCCCTCTCCTTTCAATGTATCAACAAGGTCCGCGGCTTTAACGGTTGCCACCAATGTTGAAAAGTCGTCATTTTTCATTGCTGTATCAACAATGTCATGCTCACCTTTGTGGTGGGCAGCGACGGCGCTTCCCATCCCAACCAGCAATGTCGCAGTGATGGCTAATTTCGTGATCGTGCGTGTTAACATCATTGTTCTCCCTTTTGCGTTCGTTTCCCCACCCAATAAGTTGCCTTATTACAACCCTTGGTGACGACTTGGGAAGTATCAACTTGTTGCAAGGATGAAAACGAGGACGGGAGCGAAGTCGATCACTGGTAAGGAGAGTATTCCCCATCTTCCTCTTTTCTACGCCTAATAACCGCCGCCGTCTTGTGAAATTTTTCGAACGAGTCATTCATATTATTGTGATTGTCGTCACGTTCTGTCAGGCGTAACCTCATTCTCGTTCCACGGCAATAACGCAATAACGCAATGACGATATCGAACCGTGATTGCGCCTTGATGAGTCTCTGGAGACAGATTTTTAGAAATGGAGACATTGAGGTGACAAATCACCGGCACAATTTGCGTTTAATAGCTGTCAACCCATTACGAAAGAGGAAACAAACCATGAAAAAACTTGCTGCAATCTTTGCCCTAACGTTCGCTTCAACGTCTGTCATGGCTGGTGGTCTGAACCTCGATGTAGACCCTGCAGAAGGGGGCGCTTGGGTAACGGTCACTGAACAAGGCCAAGCGGTAAAAGGCGCTAAAGTCGCCAATGAGTCGGGTCTTGATGCGAAGGTAACGGATGAGTCTGGTCGTGTATTTATCCATGCTCAGAACCAAAACAGCCGCTCAATCAACTTTGTGGCTAGCACCGATCAAGGTGAGCGTGTAGAGCAAGCCGCATTCATCAAAGGCGACCACAGCTAAAAGACGCACGATTGAGTTCAAGCCGCCGTTAATAATGGCGGTGCCGATAAAAAGAGAGCATGTTTGCTCTCTTTTTTGTCACTGTTTAGGTTGGCAGTAGCCAATTTTTTAATTGATGTAGAGAGTCAACTTGGTGTGTCGGCGCAATATCTTCAGGGACAGGGGTATTATCGACATTTAACCAACACGTATCGATGCCGGCTTGCATGCCACCGAGAACGTCAGAATGTGGGTTATCACCCACCATCAAGATTTTTTCTTTAGGCGGATGCCCCATTTTTTCAAACGCATGTTCAAAGATACGTGGGTCAGGCTTAGCGACACCGACCTGCTCAGAAATGACTAACGTAGAGATCGCCGCCTTCAATCCTGTTTTTTCTAAACGAATATCTTGTAAAGCTGTAAACCCGTTAGTGATGATACCGATATGAGCATGCGGGGAAATGGCGTTGATGAGTTCCCGAGCCCCTGGTAATGGTTCACAGATGTCTGCCATGGCATCTAAAAACCCTTGGTTTAAGGAAGAAGGGGCGACGTTTAAGCGCTTTCCCCAGTCCGTAAAGCGTTCGGTCTGTAGAGTCTGGGCATCAATTTCCCCATTTTGATACTGTACCCACAGTGGTTTATTGCGTGCGGAGTATTCTGCAAACGCCTGCTGGTCAAAATCGACATCGTAATGCGAGAACAGACGTTGTAAGCCGGAGAACGCATCAAAGTGAAACAAGGTCTCGTCGGCATCGAATAAAACCCATGGGTATCGCATGTTATTACATCTCTTTACGTGAAGTTAACTAAGTGTAACAGAGTGCCAGTGCGGTTTTCGAGTCCATTTTTGTTTACTCACCGTCCATGGTGAGAAACAGCGTGAGTGGTCGCGAGCGAATACGCTAGGAGAATGACAAGGAAAGGTAGAGACCTGCCAGGGTCGCACTCATCAGGTTGGCGAGTGTCGCCGCGAGAATGGCTCGCATACCGAGTGTCGCAATATCGCCCCGGCGTTCGGGTACGATGCCGCCTAGGCCTCCCATCAGCATGGCAATGGAGGTCAAGTTGGCAAAACCACACAGCGCAAACGTCACGATAGCTTGACTGTGGGCGGATAATTGGCCTTTTAAGTTCATAAAATCGGCAAAAGCAACAAACTCGTTCACTGCGATTTTTTTACCGATCAAGGTGCCTGCGGTCATGGCTTCATGCCAAGGAATGCCAATTAACCAAGCCACCGGCGCGAATAGGTAGCCAAATAGCCATTCAAGGCTTAGCTGAGGCAGGTTCAAAAGAGGACCAAGCTTACCTAACCCACCATTGATGAGCGCAATCATACTGATCACGGCCAATAAACTGGCACCCACTGCCATGGCGATTTGTAAGCCACTTAAGGCGCCTTGCGTGCCGGCATCAATCAGGTTCACTGGTTTGTCCTGTGTGTCTTGCACTGATTGATGTTGCGTCGGGGTCATCGGTGTTTCGGTTTGTGGCACGATGATCTTGGCCATCATGAGTCCTGCCGGTGCCGACATAAACGCCGCCGCAATAAGGTACTTCATTTCCACACCGAGCCCTGCATAGCCTACCATGGTGCCGCCAGCCACTGAGGCGAGCCCACCCACCATGACAGCAAACAGCTCTGAGCGTGTCATGGCAGCAAGAAAAGGCCGAACAACCAGCGGCGCTTCAACAGAGCCAACAAAAATATTGGCGGTGGCAGACATTGATTCTGTACGCGACGTGCCGAGTACACGTCGTAGTAGTCCACCAATCAGGCTAATGACCCATGTCATTATCCCAATGTGGTACAGCACAGCGATCAGTGCAGAGAAAAAAACGATGGTAGGCAATACATTAAAGGCGAATATAAAACCGAGTTTAAATTTAGCGAGATCGCCAAAGAGGAACTCTGCGCCTATGTCACCAAAGCTGATGATCGCAGAGACGGTGTCAGACGCGTTGGCCAAAATACGCTGGCCAAGGGGAACCGAGATGATAAAGCCAGCAAAGACGATTTGTATGAGGAATGCACCGCCAACGGTGCGCCAGTTAATCGCGGATCGATTTTCAGAAAAACCCATCGCGATAAGAAAGAGGACGCTAATCCCCAACAGGCCAATGCCAAACTGCATGATGTTGCTCCACAAACGTTAAACTTGAGATGGAAAACGATTGCGGCGGTATTGTACGTGGTTTTTCTTATGTGACAAGTGTCACTTTGTGTGTTTTGTGTTTGCATTTTTTTTCATCAATGGCGTCTTTGATATGAGCAAGCGAGTTGCCCAAGCGTGATGACTTTCACGATCGTTATGTTTGCTTAGCAATGGTGGAAAATACGACTATGATTTTAAGAGGGTGTTAGGCGTTCTAAAACGCTATTAACAAAATTGTTTATTGTTCTGAAATAAAGAGTTCAAATAACCGGGAAAGCCAGTAAAATCGGGGCATGGAGGGAAGTTGGTATTCGGTGCTTGGTTAGAAAGTAAACATTTGGTTAGGGGCCTAATTAAATTTTTTCTCAGATGTGGTAATGTAGTTGATTGTGTGGTGACAGCTGGTCTTTTATTGCTGGTAAAGATGGCTTGAACAGCAATGAATAATGGGCGCACCACCAACACTCACAGGCTTCCGAATAAACGGACTAAGGAGTTAACTCGTGAGCGATAAAAGCCATGAAGATATGATGACACCAGACGGGAAGGTTAACCCGATCGATACTGATTATCAGGTCGGTCAGGATAACGTGGCACTGAAACTCGGCCCGTTTGGTTTTGATATTCACAACCGAGTATTTATGGTCTCAGGGCTGGCTATTTTGGCCTTCATTTTTGTCACCCTGGCCTTTCAAAACCAAATTGGTCCTGTTTTTGGGGATCTACGTGGATGGCTAACTTCAAACCTAGACTGGTTCTTCCTTTCAGCAGGAAACATTTTTGTTATTGCCTGTCTAGTGCTGATTGCGTCTCCACTGGGTAAAGTGAGACTCGGTGGTACCGAAGCTAAGCCCGATTACAGCTACGGCGGCTGGTTTGCGATGCTTTTCGCAGCCGGTATGGGTATTGGTCTGATGTTCTACGGGGTTTCAGAGCCATTGACGCATTTCCAAACGGCGTTAGGCGGGACATCCGTAGGCGCTGATGGTCTTCGCACTGACTGGGCGCCTTTGGGTGCGGCAGCCGGTGATACAGAGGCGGCGCGCCGCTTGGGTATGTCTGCCACGATTTTCCACTGGGGCTTGCACCCATGGGCGATTTACGCGGTATTGGCGTTAGGCCTGGCACTGTTTGCGTACAACAAAGGCTTGCCTTTGACCATGCGTTCTGTGTTCTACCCACTGTTCGGTGAACGTGTTTGGGGCTGGACGGGCCACGTGATTGACATTTTGGCAATCATCGCGACCTTGTTTGGTCTTGCAACATCGCTTGGCTTGGGTGCCTCACAGGCATCAGCGGGTCTTCACTATCTGTTTGATACACCGCTAGGTGATACCACAGAAGTGTTGCTGGTAATGGGTATCACAGGCGCCGCGATTCTTTCGGTTGTGGCTGGTGTTGATAAAGGGGTCAAGCGCCTATCTGAAATCAACATGATGCTTGCGCTATTGCTGCTCATCTTTGTGATTGCAGTGGGTCCAACCATCGCTATCCTAACCGGTTTCTTTGGTAACTTGGGCGCGTATCTACAAAACTTGCCTGCGCTGTCAATGCCATTTGGCCGTGAAGATGCCAACTTTACCCAAGGTTGGACATCCTTCTACTGGGCATGGTGGATTTCTTGGTCCCCATTCGTCGGTATGTTTATTGCGCGCGTATCGCGTGGCCGTACCGTGCGTGAATTCATCACTTGTGTGTTGATCATCCCATCAGCAGCCTGTGTATTGTGGATGACTGCCTTTGGAGGCACCGCAATTGGTCAGTTCGTCAATGAAGGCTATACCGCGGTTGCGGACGCAGAGCTGTCACTGAAACTGTTTGCGATGTTAGATGATCTGCCACTAGCAGCGATCACCTCGTTTATCGGCATTATCCTGGTCATGGTGTTCTTTATCACCTCGTCTGACTCAGGGTCATTGGTTATCGACACCATTTCTGCCGGCGGTAAAGTGAATGTTCCTGTGCCACAGCGTGTATTCTGGGCCTCTTTCGAGGGCTTGGTGGCCGTTGCGCTGATCCTTGGCGGTGGCTTGGTCGCCCTGCAAGCAATGGCGGTGTCGACAGGCTTCCCATTCACGATTGTGTTGCTGGTTGCTACCGTGTCACTGTTTAAAGGTTTGGCCTCAGAGCCTCGTGCTTCGTAAGCCAAACACTTAACGTCACGTTAAGGTTTTATAAGCAGCCCCAAGTGGGCTGCTTTTTTTATTGGTTACGTTTTTCCCTACCTATTGTTCGTTTTTCTTCCCTGATTGCGCCAAAAGCGAGCACCTTTATCCAATCGTTATAACTGTTAAAGAATGAGTTCAAAGGATCTGCTTCGTTGTAAATAAGCTGTGCTGGCAAGGTATGTGTGTAACAACCTTGATGACAAAGTGACCAAGCGGTTAGGGGCCTAATTAAAGCGCGTTCGCTCTATGGTATTCTTGCTGACCGTGTTGTCATTGCCACCCTTTTTGGTGTTTTTATCACGCTTAAATACCAAGCAACCTTCGGCAGTGTTCGGCAACACAGAGAGGCTTGTGAATCGACGGACTAAGGAGTTAACGCGTGAGCGATAAAAGCCATGAAGATATGATGACACCAGACGGTCAGGTGAACCCGATCGACACTGACTACCAAGTGGGTCAGGATAACGTCGCTTTGAAAGTCGGCCCGTTTGGTTTTGATATTCACAACCGTGTATTTATGGTCTCAGGGCTGGCGATTATGGCCTTTGTCTTTGTGACCTTGGCCTTTCAAAATAAAATGGGGCCGATTTTTGGCGATTTACGTGCTTGGCTGACTGCAAATCTCGATTGGTTTTTCCTCTCGACAGGCAATGTTTTCGTCATTGCTTGCTTAATATTGATTGTATCGCCGTTAGGAAAAGTGCGGCTGGGTGGCACAGAAGCCAAACCGGACTTTGGCTATGGTGGCTGGTTCGCGATGCTTTTCGCCGCGGGTATGGGCATTGGCCTTATGTTCTATGGCGTGTCAGAGCCGTTGACGCATTTTCAAACCGCGCTCGATGGCACGTCGACAAATGCTAATGGTATCCGGACTGACTGGGCCCCGTTAGGCGGCGCCGCGGGGGATACAGACGCGGCACGTCGTTTAGGTATGTCCGCGACCATTTTCCACTGGGGACTGCACCCTTGGGCCATCTATGCGGTGCTGGCGCTTGGTCTCGCACTGTTTGCTTACAATAAAGGGTTGCCGCTGACTATCCGTTCGGTGTTCTATCCCTTGTTTGGTGAGCGCGTATGGGGCTGGACCGGTCATGTGATTGATATTTTAGCTATTGTGGCGACGCTCTTTGGTCTTGCCACCTCGCTCGGTATTGGTGCCTCACAAGCGTCCGGTGGTTTACATTACTTGTTCGATACGCCGTTAGGCGCAACGACCGAGATCATCTTGGTGGTGGTGATCACCGCGATGGCGATCTTCTCCGTTGTTGCTGGCGTCGATAAAGGGGTGAAGCGCCTATCTGAGCTTAACCTCATCCTTGCGTTTTTATTGTTGCTGTTTGTGATTGCGGTTGGCCCGACGCTTGCGATTCTGACCGGTTTCTTTGGGAATCTTGGTGCTTATTTAGAAAACTTGCCAGCACTGGCGATGCCATTTGGGCGAGATGACGCCAACTTTACCCAAGGTTGGACATCCTTCTATTGGGCGTGGTGGATCTCTTGGTCACCATTTGTCGGGATGTTTATCGCGCGCGTATCTCGGGGTCGAACGGTACGCGAGTTCATTACCTGTGTGTTGTTGATCCCATCGGCGGCCAGTGTGCTTTGGATGACGTCATTCGGGGGCACGGCGATTGACCAGTTTGTCAACGACGGCTACACCGCCGTTGTCGATGCCGAGCTGTCTCTGACGTTGTTTGCGATGCTTGAAGGCCTGCCACTTGCGACGATCACCTCGTTCATTGGTATTATTCTTGTCATTGTCTTCTTCGTCACGTCATCCGACTCAGGCTCTTTGGTGCTTGATACCATCTCGGCGGGCGGAAAAATGGATGTACCCGTATCACAACGGGTGTTCTGGGCCACTTTTGAAGGTTTAGTGGCGGTGGCGCTGATCCTTGGCGGCGGCTTGGTGGCGTTGCAAGCGATGGCTGTCTCCACCGGCTTCCCATTCGCCGTGGTGCTCCTGGTAGCGACTGTCTCCTTGTTTAAAGGCTTGGCTTCTGAGCCACGCGCGAAATAAACAGGTGTGCTAACTGTTTGATTGTTAGCTAAGATAGGAAAGGCAGGCCTTCGGGGCTGCCTTTTTTATTACCCGGCCAGCGCTTGAGCTGTGCCGCTGGCGAAAGAACGGATGCCCCAAAGGGGGAGCCCTTCAATAAAATGCAGGTTTAGGTGAGCATTATGGAAGCTGAACAAATTGAAATCGCGACATTTCTTGCGCAGTACGCCCCTTTTGACGCGATGCCGGAAGAGGTGGTGGCTGAGGTAGCAACCAGTATTGAAATCAGTTACTACCGTGCAGGCACCGATATTTTTGCTTACGGTGATGAAATTCACGATTTAGCCATCCTGCGCAGTGGCGCGGTCGAGCTCTTTCGCCGGAATGGAACCTTGTATAACCGTATTTCAGAAGGCGATATCTTTGGTCAGATGGGCCTTTTGATGAACAACCGCGTCCGGATGCCCGCCAAAGCGATCGAGGATACCTTGGTCTATTTTATCCCAGAGGCGATGTTCAACCGGCTCTTTGATGACTTTGAGCACTTTGCTGATTTTGTTGAGGTAGAGGACAGAACCCGATTGCGCCAAGCGGTCTCGAGTCATAATGAAGCCAACGACTTGACCACCTCAAAAGTGAAAAAACTGATTATCCGTGACCCGGTAATGATATCCAGTACAGACTCGGTTCAGCACGCTGCTCAGGTCATGTCACAAGAGACAGTCTCTTCTATTCTGGTGATGGGCGATGAGCCAGATCCTGATACAGGTATAAAGCCGGTACTGGGGATCATAACGGATCGTGACTTACGTAATCGCGTCTTAGCGGAAGGGTTGCCTTATGAGACGCCAGTGCAAGAAATCATGTCACCACAGCTGATCACGCTTGACCACAATGCGTATATCTTTGAGGCAATGCTGACCATCTTGCGCTCAAACCTTCATCATGTGCCCGTGATTCAACACGGTAAGCCGATTGGTGTGGTCGCACTGTCTGATATCGCGCGCTATGAGTCGCAAAACAGTTTGTTCTTGGTGGCGAGTATCTTCCGCCAACAATCTGTGGATGATTTGGTCATCTTGTCTAAACAAGTGAAAGATTGCTTTGTCCGTATGGTCAACGAAGACGCGAATTCACATATGATAGGCTCCGCGTTGTCGGTGATTGGGCGTAGTTTCAAACAGCGCTTGCTTGAGCTTGCTGAGGAAGAGCTCGGTGAGCCGCCAGTGCCGTATTGCTTTTTAGCCATGGGGTCAATGGCACGTGACGAGCAGTTAATTGTTACTGACCAAGATAACGCCATTATTTTGGACGATAGTTATGATCACAGTCAGCACAATGCGTATTTTGAAGCCTTGTCTAAACGTGTCTCTGATGGATTGAATGCGTGTGGGTATACGTATTGCACCGGCAATATTATGGCGACTAACCCTGAGTGGCGAAAAACGCTGAAAGAGTGGGAGCAATGCTTTGCTGATTGGATTGATAATCCCAGTCCGCGATCGCTACTTGATAGCAATATCTTTTTTGACCTTGATGGCGTCCATGGTCGTACTAACTGGGCAGAGCAACTTAAAGCCTTTATTGGTCGTCGTGCGCGCCGCAACAACCGCTTCTTGGCGGCGATGGCACGCAATGCGCTCAATCGCACACCGCCACTGGGCTTTTTCAAAGACTTTGTCATGGAGCAAGACGGGCGTCATAACAATTCCATTAACTTAAAACGTCGTGGCACGGCACCTTTGGCCGATCTGATTCGGGTACATTCATTGGCGATCGATTCACGCTCGCAAAACTCCTTTGAGCGTTTGGACGATATTATCGAGTCGGGGATCTTGCCTAAAGGTCGAGGCCCAGACTTACGCGATGCGATGGAATTTATCTCTATGGTGCGCATTCGTCATCAAGCGTTAGACATCGAAGCGGGTCGCGAGCCGGACAACAACATTGAGCCAGAGAACCTATCTGACTTTGAACGTCGAAACTTAAAAGATGCATTTCAGATCTTAAGTAACGCGCAGAAATTCTTGAAATTCCGCTATCAGCCGAATCGGTCTTAAGGGGAGGGTATGCTTCATTTCGATTTGAGAAAAAAAGAGGATGCCGACCACGTGGATTGGCGTGCCATGCTGGAAACCAAACGTGAGACGGTCCAGCATGAGACGTTGCAAGCGTTTTATCAGCAAGGCTGGGTATCGCCTGATACGCCTGTCTCCCAGGTGTCTTTTGTGGCGTTAGACTTTGAAACCACAGGGCTTGATAGCCAGCAAGATGCGATTGTCAGTATTGGCTTGGTGCCCTTTACCCTGAATCGCATTCGTTGTCAGCATGCGCAACACTGGATTGTTAACCCTAACCGGCCGTTGGCAGAGTCGTCGATTGTCATTCATGGGATCACCCACTCAGATATCGTGAATGCCCCTGACTTTTCGCATGTGATTGAACCTTTACTGAGCGCACTAGCCGGCTCAGTAGTCGTGGTTCATTATCGCCGTATTGAGCGGGAGTTTCTGGACCGTGCGATCAAACAGCGCCTAGGCGAGGGGATCATTTTCCCAATGGTCGATACCATGGAATTAGAAGCGCGCAAACATAGAAACGGTAAACGCAGCTTTATGGATTGGATTGCCCGTCGCCCGCCCGAGTCGATTCGTTTAGCCGATAGTCGTCATCGTTATCACTTACCCTTTTACCAGAGCCACCATGCGCTGACGGATGCGATGGCAACGGCTGAACTACTGCAAGCGCAAATTGCCCATGACTTTTCACCGGACACGCCCATCAGTGAACTATGGCGCTAACCGTGGGAACGGTCCTCGCGACTAAAGTAGAGGCTCGTGGCGAGACAATGAACCCTTTGCTGATGGTTTTCGTAATGACTGATAAGGCGTATAATCAACGTGCTACAAGTCAGTGACGAAAGTGAGAGGAAAAATGACATTGATCCATGCGGTTGAAGGGTTAGCGTTCGGTCTCGGTGTGCTATTGCTGTCATCGTCCATTGGCTTTGCGTATTGGGGGATCACTTTAAAGCCTGAAGAGGCTGAGGACATGACCGCACGTAAAATTGAGTTGGGGTTTTATGCGGGCGCGTGTCTTGTTTTCGCCCTACTCATTGGCTATTGGTTGAGCGTGTAGCCTTAGATACTTTGGTATAACGGCGCCAGCGCAAGCCTAAGACTTAAAAGTGAGTGTAAAAAAACCACCGATTGCTCGGTGGTTTTTTCGTATGACCCGTAGGGGATTACCAAACGTCTTTATCGATTTGCTTATCCAGTTTCGGGAACTTGGTGCGATCAAAGGTTGGGTTCTTGCCCGCACGGCGCTGGTCTTCATAGTCTTTCATCAGCGCGAAGGCGACACCCGACAAGAGCGCAATCGCCACCAAGTTGATCACGGCCATCATGCCCATCGACAAGTCAGCAAAGCTCCAGATTAACGGTAAGTCGGTAATCGATCCCACCAACACCATTGCTAGCACAGCAATACGGTAGAGCAGAATCGCGTTTTTCGAGCGGAAAATATACTCGATGTTTGACTCACCATAAGAATAGTTGGCAATGATAGAGGTGAAAGCGAATAAGAGGATTGCGATAGCAATAAACGCCGCACCCCAGTCACCCACTTGGCTAACCAATGCTTCTTGGGTAAGCGCAATACCCGTTAGGCCGCTATTTGGCTCAAGCATACCGGAGATCAAGATGATCGATGCTGTCGCGGTACAGATAACGATGGTGTCGACAAAAACACCCAGCATCTGAACATAGCCTTGCGCCGCTGGGTGATTCGGCTTGGTGGTTGCGGTAGCGGCCGCATTCGGTGCTGAACCCATACCTGCTTCGTTTGAGAACAAACCGCGCTTGATACCGTGCATCATCGCTTGCGCGATCGCATAACCCATTGCACCACCCGCCGCTTGTTCAAGCCCGAGCGCGCTTTTAACAATGGTGGAGATCACAGCAGGTAGCTGCTCGATATTCATGCCAACCACGACTAGCGCAACCAGCAAATACGCCAGTGCCATAAACGGCACGATCAGCTCCGCCACACGCGCAACCGAACGCATACCGCCAAAAATCACGGGTGCGGTCACTACGGCAAGGCCGATGCCAACCGCTAAGGCATCAAAGCCAAACGCGGTATTCATTGCTGCAGCAATCGAGTTGGACTGGACACCGTTAAACGCCAGACCAAAGGCGATAATCAGACAAATAGCGAACGCAATACCTAACCAGCGCTGACCTAAGCCTTTCTCAATGTAGTAAGCCGGGCCACCGCGAAAGGTCTTATCGTTGTGGTTAACTTTGTACGCCTGCGCCAAGGTGGACTCGACGAAACTGGTTGCCATGCCGACCAATGCCGTTAGCCACATCCAGAAGATAGCACCAGGGCCACCCAGATAGAGTGCGACGGCCACACCGGCCATGTTGCCGGTACCGACGCGCGCTGCCAGACTGGTACTAAAGGCTTGGAAAGAAGAGATACCACCTGACGCGCCATCGCGGCTGTTGGCCATGAGTTTGAACATGTGGCCAAAGTTACGGAATTGAATAAAGCCAGATCGTACGGTGAAGTACAAACCTAAGCCAATCAAAAGATAAATGAGTACGCTGCCCCAAAGGAGGCCGTTACCTGTATCGACTATGGACACAAATAGATTTTTAAGTTGTTCCATCATTAAACTCTGTTTTGTCTGTTGGGAGACGCCTAACTCGATAAACACGTGAACTTAGGTTCATCGTGAAAGAGCGAGGGTCGACAACCACTGTCCATGTGAGATCTCTGCCGTCCATGCAGGTGAGCAACGAAACGCGCGATAGCACCAAAACATCTGGCTTGCTATGACGCGCGATGTTGGATCTGCAACAGCATTTTGAATCCATGCTGGGCTGTTGCCAGAGTGCGCCGTTGCCAGTGATAGCGATGTCTTAGCACATCAATACACTAGGTGGAGCACGCCGGATAATACCGACATTTGTGAGACAAAACACTAGATGATTATTGATCTGTTGGTTTTTTGAACGGCCTTGGGTGTTAATAACAGCACTAAAAACTGTAACAAGAATGTAATGGGTTGCACGCTAATTACTTGATGTTAAAGCAGTCATCTCGACGTCTTTCGCATATTATTCCGTATTTTTTGATTAAATAACGTTTTCTTGCGCGCTGAACGAAATGTGATCAATGCCTCATATTGCCGCCGATTCATCGTACCGACTGTCGAACGAATTTGCCCGAACCGGTAGATAAAGGTGACTTATTCACTGGATGACGCCGCTTTTTTGGTCAGCAAATCATGCTTAACGATATCGATCGCGGAGAGCGCTGTGTCGGTATCGATCGCATGGCTTTCAAGCAAGTAAATAAGATCGACGGCGAGTTTAACGTCGTCGGGGGCCTCTTCGAGTGCTTTTGACGAGGAAGAATGTGAGTCAGTCATGATACCTCCAGGCTGGCGGAAAAGTCGGGAAAGTGGGTGAGCGCGGCTTGTATCAGTTGTTCGTGCAACGGGATTAGCTGCTCATGGGTGTCATGATAGCCTCCTCCTATGACCGCAGCGACAGGTATCTGGTGGGAGGCACACCGTGATAACACGCCTGTGTCGCGTTGAAAAATACCCTCAGCGGTAAGTGACAAATACCCCAACGCATCGTCTTTATGCACGTCGACACCCGCATCATAGATCACCATGTCGGGGCGGTGCTGAGCCAGTGCAAGGTCGAGTAAAGGCAAAAAGGCATCGAGATAGTCGTTATCTTGGGTGCCAATCGGGAGGGGTAAATCAAGCGTTGATGATGGTTTTCGCGAGGGGAAATTTTTCTCACAGTGGACGGAAAAGGTCACAATATCTGGATGTGAGGAGGCTAGCGCGGCGGTGCCGTCACCGTGGTGAACATCGCAATCGACGATCATCACTGTCTCTATGCCCGGCTGCGTGAGGGCATGACGTGCAGCAATCATTAAGTCGTTAAATAAACAAAAGCCACTGCCAAAGTCATAATGGGCGTGATGGTAGCCGCCGGTAAGGTGGATAGCCAGACCCGTGCGCAATGCCTGATCCACCGTTAAGGTGGTGCCACCCAGTGAGGTTAAACTGCGCTTTATTAGCGACTCACTCCAAGGAAACCCAATACGGCGCATTTTTACCAAAGGCAAGTTGCCCTCGAGTAATTGACTCACATAGGCGGGGTCATGAATCGCGTCAATGATCTCTCTGTGCGCGGCGGTGGGCTGGTAAAACGCAACCGGCAATCCAAGCGCTTGCAATCGTTCGAACAGCAGCCGGTACTTTTGCAGTGGATAACGGTGACCCTCGGGAAGCGGGAAATCAGAGTAAATGGGATGGTATATCAGTGGTAGCACATTCGCTCCTTACGTTATCGCTTTTCCCGGTAAGTAATGGTGGTTTCAATGCGTTCTCGGGCTTTGGTGCACCGCGCTAGACGCTGCTCGAGCGCGAGAACTTGCTTTTGATGCTGTTGCCGTACAGCCGGACTGGAGGCCATCTCAACACTGGCGTTGGCATCACGGAGTTTGTCGGCGAGACGCCGCTCCCAGTCTTGATGCTTGGCCAAGTCTTGATAGAGCTCACCGATAGATTGGCGTCTTGGACCACGACGAGCTTGTTCTTGCTTACGTAAAGGTTGAGTGGCAAGTTCACGCTGGAGTGCGGTGATTTGTGCTAACAAGGTTTCGCAAATATGGGTGGCTCGCGCATCCGTTAGTACCCCTTGCTGATGATCGCGGCGCATCACGGCTAACAGGCCTTGTGCTTCATTAACACAGGGCGTTAATAACTTACCTTTGCAGTGAAAAAGTGGCGTGGCAAATAGCGGTGCCTTGGCTTCTCCTCGGCGACGATCAACCTCTGCGGCTTGAACGGCGAGTTGATCTAAATGTTGAGCCATGGCATCGATTTGCGCTTTCATGATGTTTTCTCTCTCAATGAGGGCTAGAACCAAGCATCAACGGCGAGTTTGCCCGCTAGAATAACCACCGCGGTGATAAAAATAGGGCGAATAAAACGGCTACCAAAGCGGATGGCTGAGTGAGCGCCAATAAAAGCCCCTAGCATTAAGCAGGCTCCCATGGTTAAGCCCAGCGCCCAGCTTACATGGCCTAACAGCGCGAACGCCACCAGTGAGGTGAAGTTACTGGTAAAGTTCATCGCCTTTGCTAATCCCGAGGATAGCAAAATATTCATCCGATAGAGCGACATGGTGGAAACCGTCCAAAACGCGCCGGTTCCCGGGCCTGCCACTCCGTCATAAAAGCCAAGTGATAAACCCTGACTCCACTGTTTTATGGGCAGCTTTGGGCAACGTGCGGGTAGCTGGTTGTTATCGCCTTTAGGGTGTGGATGCCAGATGGTATACACCGCGGCGACCAACACCACAATGGGAATGGCCTTCTCTAACCATTCGGTACTCAGAACGTCCACCAGCAGGGTGCCGGCCGTGGCGCCAATTAAGGTGCCCCAAAACGCATGTTGCCAAAATAAGGGAGAAAATAGGCGCTTTTTATAATAAGTGAACGCGGCGGTGCTCGACGCAAAGGTCGCGGCCAACTTATTGGTGCCTAACGCAACATGCGGCGGCAGGCCAAGTGATAATAGAGCAGGGACAGTGAGCATGCCGCCACCGCCAGCCACCGCATCAATAAATCCAGCGACAAACGCGGTCAGCCCCAGAATAACTAAAGTAGAGAGGTCAATCAGTTCCAGCATGTTAACTCGTCAGTTTAAGGTTCGATCACGCGTGTAAAGGGAGGTAGCGAGTCGAGTAAGGATTGGCCATATCTACGGGTGATAATGCGCCGGTCAAGAAGCACTACTTTACCAGAGTCCTCTTCTTTGCGCAGTAGACGACCGACTGATTGTACAAGCTTTTTACTCGCTTCTGGCACCGCGATTTGTAAAAACGGGTTGCCACCACAGCGCTCGATATACTCCGCGTGCGCTTCTTCAACCGGCGAGGTGGGCACGGCAAAAGGGATCTTAGTAATAATGAGGTTGGTCAATAAGTTGCCCGGTAAGTCCAGGCCTTCGGAAAAGCTGCCGGTGCCAAAAATGATACTGGTTTTATCAGCGTTAACCGCTTGCTGATGCGCCTTTAGTAATCCGGGACGCGACTGGCTCCCTTGGCAAAGCAGCTGCCAGCCCCGTTGCTTACAGGTGCTTTCTATCGCTTTTGTCACTTGCTGCATTTGCCAGTAGGAGGCGAAGAGCACCAAAGAGGCGCGTTCGCCTTCCAGATGTTCGAGTATTTTATCGCTCAGCACATCCGTAAAGTCGCTCGCTTGAGGTTCACAAGGCATCGTCGGGATCACCAAGCGCGCTTTGTTGGCGTAATCAAATGGCGAAGGCAAGGCTAAATAACGCGAGCCGTCGGTTTCGCTCAAGCCCACTTGACGGCAGAAATAACTGAACCGGTTGAGTGCACGTAAGGTCGCGGAAAATAGGCCAACCCCGGCTGCACGGGACCAGAGCATTTGGTCTAAACGCCAACCCACTTCCAAGGGGGAGACATGGATCCAAAGGTCGCCTTCGCGCTCGCGACACGCTCGCACCCAACGTGCCAAGGGGGCGCCTTTATCCGAATTAGGTTGAGCCATCAAGGTCCACACCTTTTCTAAATTTTCTAACCGTTGCAGGAAAAAAGCCGTTTCCGCGAGCGCCGGATCAGCCAGTTTTGCCGAAATGTCATTTTCTTTCAGACGCTCATTGATCAAATCATGAATTTTTCCCAATGCCTGATGGGCTTTTTTGCTCGCCGTTTTGAGTTGCTCACTGGGTGAGGTAAGCGCATCGGGGAGCTCGCCATCAGCAAAGCGGTAGCAACCATCATCGTTGAGCGGCAATTGACTGAGCTGTTGTTTAACCTCGCGTAAGCCTGGGATTAAGGTTTGAATCGCGTCTAGCAAGCTATCCACAAACCGATGTGCGCGCTTAATATCAGCGGTATTCCCCAACTTGGTCGTCGCTTGATTGAGCTTTTCCAGCCAGCTGACCACACCCAACAGGCTGGCACTGGCGGCAGAAAAGTCTCGCGCGACAGTGGGCAAGTGATGAGCCTCGTCAATCATATACAGGCATTGCTCCGGCTCGGGCAAGATCACTCCGCCGCCGAGTTCGAGATCGGCGAGCAGCAAACTGTGGTTCACCACCACCACATCCGCTTTATCCATCGCCTCTCGTGCTTTAGCAAACGGGCAAGCACGGTGGGCGGGCAAACCGGCATGACAAGTGTGCTTATCAGAGGCGATGGCTTGCCAAAGATGATCAGCAATGGGTTTTGGCCAACTGTCTCTGTCACCATCCCACTTACCCCGATTCAGCGCAGCGTAGAGATCGTTGAGTAATAATTGCTCGCTGCGCTTGGGTTTTTGGGTAAATAGCGCCCCTTGAATGCTTTCCATGTCCGCTACCGCACTGAGCTTATGTGCACAGCAATAGCGTTGACGCCCTTTGGCTAAAATAAAATCAAACGGTTTGGGGCAGATGCGATGAAAAAACGGGATGTCTTTATTGGCAAGCTGTTCTTGCAACGCCACCGTCGCAGTTGAAATCACCACTTTTTTATTGTTGTTGAGTGCAAACGGGATCGCACCCATCAGATAGGCCATCGACTTACCGACCCCTGTGCCTGCTTCTGCCACTAATAGTCGCCGTTTAGGCGCGTAATCGCCAGCTAGGGTTTTCGCGAGCTCTGCCACCAAATAGTTCTGAGCTTTACGGGGAATAAAGTGGGGAAGTTGATCTTGTAGCGTTTGATAGCACGCGCGAATGTCTGATTTTACGGCAGGACTGAGCATCAACAGGTCCGAGTTGCAAAGGTTGGCGCCTAGTATAACACGGGGCAAAAACGTGAAAACGATCGCGAACTGCAAGATTTCCTTACAGATATGAGATCTTGGTCACGAATTTAATTTGAACCATTCTTCGCTATCTTGCTGATCTGCCGTTTGATTAACAAAACGCCTGATTTAAGCTATTGATTAGTTTTTTATTCTAATATAAGCAATAAATACTGTGATTTTTGGTGTTTTATGTTGTTAGTGTTTGTTGTTTATTTTCATCAAAAGGCGGGTGTTGAGTCAATTAAACTGTGATCTCAGTTCAACAAATATCACTATATTGTTGTTTTTAAGCGGTTTTTGTCTAGATTGTAATGCGCTTCCGGCGAGTTGACAGAACTACAAATGTTCTGCACGATTAGCCACGAAGTTTCAGTGAACTGGCATTTTGTTCTTCGCAGCGTTTTTGCTGCTGGTAATAGAGTGACAGTCACAATAAAACAGAGTTCCAAGAAGGAACTCATAATGACTAAATAGAAAAGGCAGTGGATTAACCATGAAAAAGACTATTCTAGCAATGGCAGTACCAGCTCTGCTGGCTGCTGGCTCAGCATCAGCAAGCATCAACCTGTATGACGCAAACGGCGTTAAAGTAGACGCATCTGGTGCAACTGAAGTTCAGTACATCAGCGGTCTTGCTGAAAACTCAGAAGGTGCATGGAAACTGGACGATGGTGATATCGCAATCAACACTACCGTTGCTATCTCTGACAAAATCAACGCCCTAGGCGGTTTTGCGTATGAATTTGAAGATGGCGATGTAACTAACGACGAGCTTTTCGTTGGCTTCGGCGGTGATTTCGGTACTGTTACTTTCGGTCGTCAATACCTGATCGCGGACGATGCTGGCAACGGTAAAGACAAAGAGTTCGGCGGTGAGTCAGTCGATTTTGTTGCCGCACACGGTGATCAGGTTGCTAAGTACGTCTATGACAACGGCACTTTTTACGCAGGTATCTCTGCGCTGCTAGAGTCTAACGGTGAAGACAACGATGATGATGTAACAGGACCGGTCACTACACCTGTTTACAATGAGAACACTACTAAGTATGAGCCCCAAACCGTTGACCAGGGCGAAGCTGACCAAATCATCGATGGCCGCATCGGTTATCGTGTAGGCGATCTTGATGCGCGTATCTATGCTTACAACGGTCAAGATATCGATACCGAAGATGGACAGCGCGATATTAACGGTTTCAATATCGAAGCTGACTATGTAATGGATGCGTTTAGCTTTGCAGCTTCTTACGGCCAGGTTGAGTACGAAGTTGTTGACGGTGTTCAAGAGCTTAATGTCGACACCATTGGCCTTGCAGCTGATTACACCATGGGTAAAAACGTATTTGCCATCGGTTACAACCGCTATGAAGCAGATAGCAACACAAAATCGAACAAAGCTGACCAAGATACTGTTTACGTGAACGCGACTCATAGCTTCCACAGCAACGTAACTGGTTACGTTGAGCTAGCAGTAGCTGACGGTGAAGGCTTTGATGGTCAAGATGCCGATTTCGACACTGCTTACCTAGCGGGTCTAGAAGTTAAGTTCTAATTGAACGTTAACCAATCACTACTGATGTAGTACTGGTTTTTTAAAAGCCGCCCTCGGGCGGCTTTTTTATTAGTAATTTTGGGGGTAAAACGTGAAAAAAGTCACTTGGTTCAGCGCACTCGCTGTTTTATTGGCGGCAGGCGCTGCGCAAGCAGCGACCATTACATCAGCACGTAATATTGAGTTCTTGGTTGCAGATGGTAAAGAGGTGACCTTTGAAAGCTGGGCACCACAGCAAAGTATTGAGCTCAGCGAGGGAACACACCAGTTGGTGATGCGCTTTGACGGAGAGGTCAAGCGGGGAAGCAAAGAAGTGATCTTTACATCCCGTCCGTATCTGTTTGAGCTTACAGTCGATGGACGTGATGCTACCATTGGCGTTAGCAGCCGTCTTCGTTCGCAATCACAAGCGAAAAGCTATTTCTCCTCTGGCCCGCAGTGGCAAGCTGAATTCGAGAATGGCGATGTGATGCCACTGGAAGCTGTTGAACTTGAGGGCGATGGCTTTGGCGCCTATGCCGACATGGAAGCGCTGGTGGCGGAGTATAACCGTGAGAATGGTATCATTATCGACCAAGGTGAAAGCAAGAACCTCAACGATGTATTGGTCGAGGTGGATGATCAAGGTAAAGCCTCTATTAAAGGTGATGCCTTGTCGCAGTTAAAGCTTTGGTATACCAAAGCCAGTGACCAAGAGCGTAAGTCGTTCCGTCGTTGGATTATTGACCAAGATTAAACGCCTCAGGATGATGTGTGATCGTTAGTATCACCCGCTTGTCAGCTTTAAATAGTCAATAAAAAACGCGCCCAGCTGATGCTGGGCGCGTTCCGTTTAAGCCACGATGAGACAAGCGAAAGTCAACCTCGCGATCACACGGTTTTACGTGCTCCTGCTGTGGCTCGGCGAGTGGCTGGATCGTGATGATAATAATTTGACGCACGGCACTGTGGGCAGCGCTGCTCGGCGGCGTCTTTAATTAAATCATCCAGTGGGATTTCACTTTCACAATCGGCACACAAGCCATAAATCTCCAAATCCATGGCACATAAAGCCGCATCGACTTTTTCTAAACGTTCACCGAGGCATCGGATGGCACCAGGTACCCCTTGGCTTTCTTTAATCAGATCCGAAATGGTGAGGTTCTCGCAATGCTTGTCCCAGTCTTCACGCAATCGCGTGGTTAATGTTGCTACTAGCTCAGTGCGTTCGCGGTTAAGTTCACGCCCCAGCTGAGCAAGGGTTGTTTTATCCATGGTCAGTTCGCTTGATTGGCTAAAATGACTTTTATCATGACGCAGTCACACAAGTTGTTACCCTGATGTAAATCAATGAACCGGCTAAAACCTTACAAAGAGTCCGTTTTTAGCGGTCTTGACCTGAGCTATAGTACCCGCTCACTGTTGTTATGCTGTTGTGAGTGAAGTAACAAAATGGAACATGATTTTAAAGAGCCTTATAACGTCAAGTACTTCATCGGCTTCCTGCTGGTATTACTGATCCCGACCTTACCTGCCAGTCTCACTTGGCTTGGCATTATTTTTGGCGGCTAATCACCGCCTTATTCACTCGCCGTGCGGCATTCCTTATTCGCCACCCTGTACCTCCATCGTCTCTGACACTACACTTAGCGTGAGTGAACAAGCGCGACCATCTCGAATCGAAGGGTAATAGAGACTATGCAACAAGCACCGACAGCCGCATGGCGTTGGTTATGGAACGGGTTAGGTTGGTTATGGGTCGCGATGGGTGCGGCAGGCGCCTTTTTGCCGGTACTCCCGACCACGCCGTTTTTGCTGCTCGCCAGTGGTTGCTTTATGCGAGGCTCTCCTCGCATCGCTAACTGGCTCCACGCCCATCCAACGTTCGGGCCGATATTGACGGACTGGTACCAAAAGCGCGCGATTAGTCGCAAAGTAAAACGACGCGCGACCGTCATGATAGTGGCAAGTTTTAGCTTCTCCATTTATATCGTCGGGGCGATGTGGCTGAAAGCGTTACTGGTTACCTGCCTAATTGTGCTCTTATGCTGGTTTCTCCGCCTACCTGAAACGGAATCTGTTGCTGGCTCGGCCGAAAATTCATAACATGACGGTTTGCGTTTTTTACCGGCGAGAATTGGCCATGAGCACCGACAGCTTGAATGTCATCAAACAAAGTATTCAAACCATCCCAGACTATCCCAAACCTGGCATCTTATTTCGCGATGTCACCAGCTTAATGGAAGACCCTGCAGCCTACCAAGCCACCATTGATGCCCTGGTTGCGCAATACCGCGATCATGGATTTACCAAGGTGATTGGTACCGAGTCACGTGGCTTTTTATTTGGTGCACCATTGGCGCTTGCGCTAGGGCTCCCATTTGTGCCAGTGCGTAAGCCTGGCAAGTTGCCACGCGCGGTGATCAGCGAAAACTATCAGCTAGAATACGGTGAAGATACCCTGGAAATCCATCGTGATGCGATTGCTGAGGGGGATAAAGTACTGGTGATTGATGATCTACTGGCGACAGGCGGCACTATAGAAGCCACCGTGAAGTTGGTGCGCCGTTTAGGTGGCACCGTAGAACACGCTGGGTTTGTGATAAGCTTGCCGGATATCGGCGGTGAAGAAAAGCTGGCCGCGCTTGGGATCAGTGTTTATAGCTTGTGTGAATTTGCAGGCCATTAATGCCAGGCTATATGCAGGGTCCCGCGTTAGCAATAAGCATACAGGAAGCGGATTGACATGAGTTACCAAGTCCTCGCTCGCAAGTGGCGACCCCATAATTTTGAGTCTGTTGCCGGTCAAAGTCATGTGCTGACGGCCTTAGCCAATGCATTGGATCATGACCGCTTGCACCACGCATACTTGTTCAGTGGTACTCGTGGTGTGGGCAAAACCACCATTGCGCGCATTTTTGCCAAAGGGCTCAATTGCGAACAAGGGGTGTCTTCTTCGCCATGTGGTCAGTGCGCAACCTGCCTTGAAATTGACGAGGGACGTTACGTTGATTTGCTGGAGATTGACGCTGCGTCCCGGACCAAGGTGGAAGACACGCGAGAGCTGCTCGATAACGTCCAATACAAACCCGCACGTGGCCGCTTCAAAGTGTACCTCATTGATGAAGTCCATATGCTGTCACGGCACAGCTTCAATGCGCTGCTAAAAACGCTGGAAGAGCCGCCTGAGTACGTAAAGTTTTTATTGGCGACCACGGATCCACAAAAGCTGCCGGTCACCATTTTATCGCGTTGTTTGCAATTTCACCTAAAACACTTTGATGCGAGCCAGATTCAGACGCAGCTAGAGCATATCCTTGGTCAAGAAGGTGTCGAGGCAGAGTCACGTGCCTTAATGCTATTGTCACGGGCTGCGGAAGGCAGTATGCGTGATGCCTTGAGCTTAACCGACCAGGCCATCGCGCTCGGAAATGGCCACATCAGCACCCAAGCTGTCGCTGACATGCTGGGGACCTTGAGTACCGATAACGCACTCTTGCTCCTTGAAGCCTTGGCGAATCATGATGCGGTTGAATTGATGAACATGCTGGCGCAGATTGCGCACGTCGGGGTGGAGTGGGATGGTTTACTCAAAGAGTTAGCCAGCCAGCTTCACCATGTGGCGCTTGCCCAAGCACTGCCTCAGACCCATGATGATGACAGCGGGGAGCAAGCACGGATTCACGCCTTGGCCTCGCGGCTTGCGCCACAAGATGTGCAGCTGTGTTACCAAATGGCACTGCAAGGACGGCAAGACCTGCCTTATGCCCCTGATGGGCGGGCCGGTCTAGAAATGGTCTTGCTGCGTATGTTGGCGTTTCAGCCGGTGAAAACGGTACCGTATGAACCGGCTACCATATCGGTGCCGGCACACGATCCCGCATCTTCACCACAACAGCCGGTAAAAAAAGATCCCTCGCAAGCACTGAACGCGTTGAAAGCGCAGGTCTCATCGGCCAGTGCGGCGTCGCCAAACCAGTCGTCACCAAGCCAGGGGCACGAAGTACAACAGAACCGGCCCATGGGCGATACCCCGGAGAGCAATGACCGAGACACGCCGGAAAGTCCCCAAAATATCAATGACACACGCGCGCCAACTCCTCAGCAGGCGACGGCAAAGACTAGCGCGGAGGTGCCTAGCGCAGGTGCATCCGGCAGAGGGGCACATGAAGCGAGTGTTTCCGAGCTGAGCCAACCAGCAGTCGATGACTCGGCGCCAGATGCCGGGTCATCACTTGCGAATCAGCCGTCTGCCTCTTCGCCTGCCTCTAGTCTTATTCAGGCTCGTAATCAGTTGCGTAGTCGTATGAAACGTCAATCTGAACAATCGGGGAGTGGGGTAAAAAAGGCGGGGCGGACACCGGCCAAGACTGATGCGTTATCTGTGCTCGATCGCGTCGCGACGGCGGCAGAGGGAGCATCGCCTGTGTCCACGCCTGAAAAAAAGACACCGAGTGTGTTGTTGTCACCCGTGACTGAACCTACTAACGGGTCGTCAGAGCCTTACCAGTGGCGCTCTACGCAACCTGTGTCACCGGAGCCCGAGACGGTGCCTTCACTGACACCTAAGTCGTTAAAACAGGCGTTAGAACATGAAAAAACGCCCGCCATGCGCGACAAACTGGTACAGGAAACCAACGCACAAGATCCTTGGTGTGCCTTGGCAGACAGTTTAGAGGTAGAGCGCCTAGTTAAACAAATGGCACTGAATGCGGCGATGTCCCAGCAAGGCGAGCGCGTACAGCTCACATTGCGCCCGGATCAATCGCACCTTAATACCGAAAAAGCGCAGCAGCAATTGACTCAGGCCTTGACGACGGCGCTGGGCGCCCCCATAACCTTGGAGGTACAGCTCGGGGAAGCGGGAATCACACCTTTAGAGCGGCGCGAGCAGCTCTATCAACAAAAATTAGCGCAGGCGACACACAGCCTGCATAATGATCCGAATGTGACTTTTATTCTTCAACGCTTTGCGGCGGAGTTAGAAGAAGATAGCATTCGACCAATTTAAGACACCTAACCAAGAGAGAGAATTATGTTTGGTAAAGGCGGCATGGGTAACATGATGAAGCAGGCGCAGCAAATGCAAGAGCGCATGCAAAAAGTACAAGAAGAAATTGCCAGCATGGAAGTGACAGGCGAAGCGGGCGCAGGCATGGTGAAAGTCACCATGACAGGTAGCCACAGCATCCGTCGTGTCGACATCGACGATAGCTTGATGGAAGATGATAAAGACATGCTGGAAGACTTGATTGCGGCTGCATTCAACGATGCTGCCCGTCGTGTCGAGGAGCAACAAAAAGAGAAAATGGCGGAAGTGACAGGTGGTATGCAGTTACCACCAGGCATGAAAATGCCATTTTAATCTATGCGCACCAGCCAGTTACTTGAACAACTGATGGACTCGCTGCGTTGTTTACCAGGCGTTGGCCCCAAATCAGCGCAGCGGATGGCCTACCACTTATTGCAACGAAACCGCCAAGGCGGGCTGGCCCTCGCGCAAGCACTGAGTACGGCAATGACTGACATTGGCCACTGCAGCCAATGTCGAACCTTTACCGAGCAAGACGTGTGCGCGATTTGCGATAACCCGAAACGCCAAGAAACAGGGTTGATTTGTGTGGTTGAAAGCCCGGCAGATATTGCAGCCGTGGAAGCCACGGGTCAGTACTCAGGGCGGTATTTTGTTTTGATGGGACACCTGTCACCCCTTGATGGCATTGGTCCGGCAGACATTGGCCTTGATGTGTTGGAAAAGCGTCTGCAACACGAACCGATCCAAGAGCTTATCTTGGCGACCAACCCGACAGTGGAAGGCGAGGCGACGGCGCAATACATCGCTGAGCTATGCCAAGAGCACCAAGTGGGTGCGAGCCGTATTGCACATGGCGTCCCCATGGGAGGCGAGCTAGAGCTGGTGGACGGTACCACGCTATCTCACTCAATTATCGGTCGCCAACAGTTGAAATATCGCTAGAAGCGCCTGACGTGTCCTAGAGACCGCACCTACCGTTGGTGACATTGTCTTCCACCTCGAGGGGCGGCAAAACAATGTGGCAACACCCACTGTCAAAGCAGCGATGTCAATCACACGACTGACGTGTAAAGCCTAGCCTTTGGTTAGGCTTTTCTTTTTTATTGTCTATCGACTTACTACTAACTGGCTTATATTTGACCACTTAGGCCTTGAAAGCGTGGTACCGGATCCCTATATCCAAGGAGACGGAAACAACGAATTCATAGTGGCGCGGGCAGATTGTCCGCGTCGCCATTAATCCTCATAGTGTTAGGTAGATTGACATGAGCGTGAAAACCCCAGAAAAACATCAGTTTGGTTCTGATACCTCCAAATTGCTGCAGTTGATGATCCACTCTCTCTACTCAAACAAAGAGATTTTCCTGCGAGAGTTAGTGTCAAACGCGTCGGATGCCGCCGATAAGTTGCGCTTTAAAGCATTGTCAGCGCCTGAGCTTTACGAAAATGACGGTGACCTGCGTGTCCGTCTGTCTTTTGATAGCGAAGCCGGTACGTTAACTGTCTCAGACAATGGTATTGGTATGAGCCGTGACGATGTCATCGCTAACCTCGGCACCATTGCAAAATCAGGCACAGAAGAGTTTCTTAAACAGCTTAACGAAGATCAAAGCAAAGACTCGAACCTCATTGGCCAATTCGGGGTCGGCTTTTACTCTGCCTTTATTGTGGCTGACAAGGTAACCGTAAGCACTCGAGCGGCGGGTCTTGCGGCCGACGAGGCAGTGCAGTGGGAATCAACCGGAGAAGGTGAGTATACCCTAGAGCCTATCAGCAAAGCTGACCGTGGCACTGAGATTACGCTGCACCTTAAAGACGACGAGAAAGAATTCCTCAATGATTGGCGCCTACGTGAGGTGATCGGTAAATATTCCGACCACATCGGTATTCCGGTAGAAATGTGGACGCAAGAGAAAGACGAGGAAGGTAACGAGACGGGCGAAGGCAAGTGGGAGCAAGTTAACAAAGCGCAAGCGCTTTGGACCCGTGCTAAGTCAGATATCTCGGCAGACGAATACAAAGAGTTCTATAAGCATGTGTCTCACGACTTTGCCGAACCGCTGACGTGGAGCCACAACCGTGTAGAGGGTAAAAACGACTACACCAGCTTGCTGTATATCCCGTCAAAAGCCCCTTGGGATCTATACAACCGCGAGCACAAACATGGACTGAAACTCTATGTACAACGCGTCTTTATCATGGATGATGCGTCACAGTTCATGCCAAGCTACTTGCGTTTTGTCCGGGGTTTGATTGACTCTAACGATCTGCCGCTTAACGTCTCGCGTGAGATCCTGCAAGACAACAAGATCACCCAGTCACTGCGCGGTGCGTGTACCAAGCGTGTGTTGTCGATGCTAGAAAAACTGGCTAAAAACGATGCTGAAAAATATCAGACATTTTGGCGTGAATTTGGCCTGGTAATGAAAGAAGGGCCGGCGGAAGATTTCAGCAACAAAGAAAAAATTGCTGGCTTGCTGCGCTTTGCCTCAACGCATGAAGACAGCGCTGAGCAAACCGTCTCCTTGGCCGACTACGTGTCGCGCATGAAAGAAGAGCAAGACAAAATCTACTACATCACCGCGGATAGCTACAATGCAGCGAAACACAGCCCGCACTTGGAGCAGTTTAAAGCCAAAGGCATCGAAGTTATCTTGATGTATGACCGCATCGATGAGTGGTTGATGAGCTACCTGACCGAGTTTGATGGTAAGTCGTTCCAGGCAATCACCAAGGCAGATCTCGATCTGAGCCAATTCGATGATGAAGAAGCAAAAGCAGAGCGTGAAGAAACCGAAAAAGCGTTTGAGTCTGTGATTGAGCGAGTAAAATCGCACTTGGGTGATCGTGTTAAAGATGTACGTACCACCTTTAAACTTTCTGGCACACCGGCGGTGGTGGTGACCGATCAGTTTGAAATGGGCACGCAAATGGCGAAGCTTTTAGAAGCCGCTGGCCAGCAAGCGCCGGATGTGAAGTACATCTTTGAACTGAACCCAGAGCACGCTCTAGTTAAGCGCATGGCAGATGAAAGCGATGAGCAGAAATTCGGTACTTGGGTAGAAATGCTGCTGGGTCAAGCGATGCTGGCAGAGAAAGGCAGTATGGACGATCCGTCAGACTTCTTGGCCTCGGTCAACCAGCTTCTGACTAAGGTATAATCGACAGGCGATTGTCGAGACCACATACTGAATGACTATCGAACAAGCCCGGCCGGATTGCCGGGCTTGATAGCGTTTAGTTAAGCGTGTATGTTTCGTGTCTTTGCGAATATAGACGCAGTTTAACGAAACCTAAATAATCATAAAGGGGATCACTATGCGCATCATTCTGTTGGGTGCACCGGGCGCGGGTAAAGGGACGCAAGCGCAGTTCATCATGGAAAAATACGGGATTCCGCAGATTTCTACGGGTGACATGCTGCGCGCCGCGATTAAAGCGGGCACTGAGCTTGGCAAACAAGCCAAAGCGGTTATTGATGCTGGCGAATTGGTGTCTGATGACATCATTCTTGGCTTGGTTAAAGAGCGTATCTCGCAAGATGATTGTGCCAACGGCTTCTTGCTAGATGGGTTCCCACGTACCATTCCTCAAGCTGATGGACTGAAAGAGATCGGTGTCGCGATCGATTACGTACTCGAATTCGACGTTCCGGATGACGTAATTGTTGAGCGTATGAGTGGTCGCCGTGCTCACCTTGCTTCAGGCCGTACTTATCACGTTGTTTACAACCCACCGAAAGTGGAAGGAAAAGACGACGTGACTGGCGAAGCGCTAGTGGTACGTGATGATGATAAAGAAGAGACGGTGCGCGCGCGTTTGAATGTTTATCATAATCAAACTGCACCACTGATTGCTTACTACAAAAAAGAAGCCGATGCTGGCAACACCCAGTTTGTGACCTTCGATGGCACACAAGGGGTTGAGCAAGTCAGCGCAGAGATCCAAAAGGTTCTCGGCTAATTTTTTGTTTAAAGGGTTAGTGCTCAGGCGCTGACACCTGTTCTCATCGGTATGACTGATGCCAGAAACCGGAGCTGACGATTAGTCGCTCCGGTTTTTTTATGGCAAGCTACGCGTCATTCTCCAAGCCATTTAATCAGACAACGTTAAATTGGAAAGGTACAACAAAAATAATCGGCTCGCGAATAAGCCAAGGACAACAAACATGACCGAAAAGCATAATCGAGTTGGCGTACTCTTGGTCAACCTGGGAACCCCGGATGCGCCCACCTCTTCTTCAGTAAAGCGTTTTTTATCTGAATTTCTGCATGATCATCGGGTGGTTGATTTAACGCGTTGGTTGTGGTGCCCACTGCTGCATGGTGTGATTCTGCCTGTACGCTCTCCCAAGGTGGCGAAGCTCTATCAAAGTGTTTGGATGGATGAGGGCTCACCTTTGATGGTGTATGCCACGCGCCAGCGTGATGCCTTAGCCACCAAGACGGGGTTACCTGTCGCTTTAGGAATGACCTATGGCTCACCTTCGATGACGGATGGTATTGAGCAACTGCAGCAACAAGGTTGCGAAAAGGTCATGGTTTTGCCTTTGTATCCGCAATACTCTGCGACCACCACGGCCGCGGTATTTGATAAAGTTGCCAAATCCCTTAAAGGACGCCCCTTGCTTCCTGAGCTTCGCTTTGTGCACCACTATCACGATCATCCGTCGTACCAATCCGCATTGGCAGACTCCGTCAGGCGCCACTGGGATAAACACGGCAAGGGCGATCTCTTACTGTGTTCATACCATGGGATCCCGCAACGTTTCGCGGATAACGGCGACCCGTACCCGCAACATTGCGAACAAACCACGGCATTGCTGCAGGCGGAACTTGGGCTCCCCGACCAAGCGATCATGATGAGCTACCAATCGCGTTTCGGACGTGAAGAGTGGCTTAAGCCTTACACCGATAAAACCTTGGAAGCGCTACCCGCAAAAGGGGTTAAAACCCTCGATATCATGACCCCAGCCTTTTCTTCTGACTGTTTGGAAACCTTGGAAGAAATTGCTGGCGAGTGTCGGGATATCTTTTTGGAAGCAGGTGGCGAAGCCTTTCGTTTTATCCCATGCTTGAATGATGACGAGGCGCATATTGAGTTAATGGCGACGCTGGTGGCAGAGCATACCCAAGGGTGGTAGACGGATAAAATTCGTTTCTCCAACGCTATGCAGGCGCAAATTCTGTGGTAGAATTCGCGCCTCCCTTCCATTAGCTAGTTACACGAACCATGAAATTTCCAGGACAACGTAAGTCTAAACACTACTTTCCGGTTCACGCCCGGGATCCTTTGCTTAACCCTGCCAGTGAGCGTGGCTTTAAACGCCCTCATGTGATTGGCATAGACCAAACCTTGGTGGACATAGAAGCAAAAGTGAGTGATGACTTCCTGGAGCGCTATGGTTTGAGCAAAGGCCACTCGTTAGTGATTGACGATGAGCGCGCTGAAGCCTTGTATCAAGAGCTCAAAGACAACAATTTGGTGACGCATGAATTTGCCGGCGGCACCATTGGCAATACCTTGCACAACTACTCCGCTTTAGCGGACGACCAATCGATTCTGCTTGGCGTGATGAGTCAGGATATTCGCATTGGGAGCTACTCTTATCGCTATCTATGCAACACGTCCAGCCGCATGGACCTCAATTATCTGCAACCTGTCGAAGGCCCGATTGGCCGTTGTTACGCGCTGATTGGCGATTGTGGTGAGCGTACTTTTGCCATCAACGAAGGCTTAATGAATCAGCTGCGTCCTGAGTCGATTCCGGAACATATCTTTGAGCATGCGTCTGCCTTAGTCCTGACAGCCTATCTGGTACGTTGCAAGGACGGTGATCCGATGCCGGATGCGACCATGCGTGCCATCGAGTATGCCAAAAAGCATAACGTGCCTGTGGTGATGACGTTGGGCACCAAGTATGTGATTGAACAAAATCCACAATGGTGGCGTGATTTTCTGGCTGAGCACGTCAGTGTGGTGGCGATGAACGAAGATGAGGGTGAAGCGCTCACGGGTGAAAGTGACCCGCTGCTCGCGGCCGACGCCGCCTTACAATGGGTAGATATGGTGCTTTGCACCGCCGGTCCGATTGGCCTCTACATGGCGGGTTATAGTGAAGATAAAGCTAAACGCGAAACCTCACTGCCTTTATTACCCGGCGCCATTCCCGAATTCAATATGTATGAGTTCAGCCGTCCAATGATCAAAGCCGATTGCGAAAATCCAATCAAAATTTATTCGCACATTGCCCCATACATGGGTGGGCCGGAACGGATCAAAAACACTAATGGCGCGGGAGACGGTGCACTGTCTGCGTTGCTGCACGATATGTCAGCGAATCGTTACCACCGTGATAACGTGCCTAATTCGAGCAAACATCAGTACCCATTTTTGACTTACTCATCGTTTTCTCAGGTGTGCAAATACGCCAACCGTGTTAGCTATGAAGTGCTGGCACAGCATTCTCCGCGTTTGTCACGTGGCTTGCCGGAGCGCGAAGATAGCTTGGAAGAGGCTTACTGGGAACGTTAATCTCATTGCCATAAAAGATAAAAAACCGCCAATTGATGTTGGCGGTTTTTTATTATTGGTCGTGAGGCGTGGGCTTATTGATACGCTTTTTCGTGTACGTTGCGGACCGCACGACCTGATGGGTCGGCTTGGTTTTTGAACGATTCATCCCATTCAATCGCTTTGGCACTTGAGCAGGCGATCGATGGGCCGCCAGGAACACACTTCGCGGCATCTTCCAGAGGGAAGAGTTCGGCGAAAATCTCACGATACATATACGCTTCTTTAGTCGTCGGCGTGTTGTATGGGAAACGGAAGGCTGCCGTTGCCAACTGTTGATCGCTGACTTTTTCATCGGCAATGGCTTTCAAGGTGTCAATCCATCCGTAACCGACGCCATCGCTAAACTGCTCTTTTTGACGCCATGCCACCGATTCTGGCAACAGATCCCCGAAGCATTCACGAATGATGTGCTTTTCCATTTTACCCTCACCGCACATTTTATCATCCGGTTTGATTTGCATCGCCACTTCCAAAAATTCTTTATCCAAGAAGGGGACACGCGCTTCAACGCCCCAAGCGGCCATTGATTTGTTCGCACGAGCACAATCAAACATGTTGAGTGCGAGCAGCTTGCGAACGGTTTCCTCGTGGAATTCTTGAGCGTTGGGCGCTTTGTGGAAATATAAGTAGCCGCCAAATACCTCATCGGCGCCTTCTCCCGATAGCACCATTTTAATTCCCATTGCACGGATTTTACGTGACATCAAATACATGGGGGTTGATGCTCGGATAGTGGTCACATCATAGGTCTCGATGTGATACACCACGTCGCGGATGGCATCCAAGCCTTCTTGAATACTGTAGGTAAATTCGTGGTGTACGGTGCCAAGGTGGTCGGCGACTTCTTTGGCGGCTTTCAAATCCGGCGCGCCTTCCAGGCCGATAGCAAACGAGTGCAAACGTGGCCACCAAGCTTGGCTTTGATCGTCATCCTCGATACGGTTGGCGGCATATTGCTTGGTCACTGCGGAAATCACCGATGAATCCAACCCACCAGATAGCAGAACGCCATAAGGTACATCGGTCATAAGTTGACGGTGAACCGCTTTCTCTAGGGCTTCTTTGAGTGCTGCTTTATCCGTGGTGCTGTCTTTTACCCCGTCATATTCCATCCATGCGCGTTTGTAATAACGAACAGGCTCACCTTGTTTACTCCATAAAAAGTGACCCGGGGGGAACTCACTGATGGTTTTACAAATAGGCGTCAGTGCTTTCATTTCCGAAGCAACGTAGTAGTTGCCATGTTCATCGTGCCCATGATAAAGCGGGATAATGCCGATATGATCGCGACCAATTAAATACGCATCCTGCTCCTCATCATACAAAATAAAGGCAAAGATACCGTTGAGATAATCGAGCAGTTCTGGCCCTTTCTCTTGATATAGGGCGAGAATGATTTCGCAGTCTGACTCTGTTTGGAACGGATAATCGGCGGCGAATTCAGCGCGGAGCTCTTTGTGATTGTAGATCTCACCGTTGACTGCGAGGGCTTGGGTTTGGTTTTGGTTATAAAGTGGCTGTGCCCCACTGTTAAGATCGACAATCGCAAGGCGCTCATGAACGAGAATGGCTTTTTCAGACGAATAAATCCCTGACCAGTCCGGACCTCGGTGACGCATGGTCTTCGACATTTTTAACGCGATTTCCCGCAATTGTTGCGAGTCGGTTTTAATGTCAAGCGCTCCAAAAATTGAACACATAATCTTCCTCTCTGTTTGTGTTATACGGTGTTTTCGCCGTGGCATGTCTGCGATATAGGACCACTGGTGGCGACCTGTTAATCACACTCTGCCCTGTGGCAGAGAAAGACACAAGTAGATAAAACAAATTCGTTATCCAAACTGACTTTGTGGTAAATATTATTTAATAAAAACCATAAAAAATGAATTTAATTCAAAAATGGCGCAGTTTTTATACAAAAACGCACAAGTGAAGCATCACTTGTGCGTGAGGAGGGTGGCAGAGTGGTTAGGTATCCGGATGTGAGAAGCGGTCTCTTACGTGACGCGCAAAGCCACTACCTGCCTCTTGATAGATATTAAAGGCTTCATCCACGCCAAGTGCTTTGAGTTGGTCGAGCTCATCTTGATATTTGGCGATGGCAGCGACTTTACCACTGAATTGTGTTTGTCGAATTTGCTCGAGTGCCAACGTATTGGCGTGGCTGTGAGGCATGGCCAGTAAAATGAGCGAGATATTGCCATCAGACACGGCTCGTGACCAAAAGTCGGGATCAGTCGCGTCGCCTAAAATAACACGTCTTCCTTCTTGCTGATGACGAGTGACAGAGTCTTCTCGTGTGTCAATTCCCACAATGGGTTGGTGGTGTGTGGTGGCGAGTTCGTCGTAGGCGCCTGAGCCAATACGTCCCATCCCCAATACTAAAATACTGGCATCACCGAGATTGATTTGTTGATCGCTGGGGTGAAGTTTGTCGGGTGCACGCTCAGGTAGCCAGCGTGATGCCCAACCATACAGCTGATTACTAAAGGTATTGAGCGGGGCGGAAAAGGCAAAACTGAGTGATACCGCGATGGCGATGGAGACCAAGATCGGGCCGGGCATCAGTCCTGTTTTATACGCCAAGCCACCCACAATGAGTCCAAACTCACTGAAGTTGAATAAGGTGAGCGTGGTAAATAAGGCAGTACGGACGCGGTAACGGAATCCATTAACGATCCAATAGTAGAGTACGCCCTTGATGGGCAGTAATAACATCAAGATCAGGGCAAAACTAAAGCTTTGCCAGGTAGGCTGTTCGGACAAGCCAATGTTGAGGAAAAAGCAAACTAGAAAAAGCTCTTTCATATTAAACAGTGACTTGGCCATTTCGGATGCACGTGGGTGACTGGCAAGCAGCATACCGAGAATAAGTGCGCCTAAATCAGGTTTAATCCCCACCGCCTCAAACAATCCAGCGCCAGCCACTAGAGCGAGGAACACGGCATAAAGAACCAACATTTCACCGTGACCTGCCTTGTCCAAAAGCTTACCCAATAGAGGTTTTAGCAGAGGTAAACCAAAGAGGAGGAGGGCGGTGAGTTCGGGGGTTTTTCCCGATGTGGCGGTGAGGAAAATCACGGCAAAGATATCTTGCATGATCAGCATGCCGATGGCCAAGGTGCCATAGGTGGCATTAAGCTCACCTTTTTCTTGCAGCGCTTTGATGGCAAAGACGGTGCTAGAAAACGAAAGCGCGAAGCCAAGCAGCAGCATTTCAGACATACTCATGCCTGACAGCATAGGAATGCTCAGTGCTTTAAGGCCCATTAGCGCGAGAGTAAAAAACGCGGTTGTCAGGACATTATGGGCAGTAGCCCCAAACCAGATTTCTTTCGCAAGCAAGGTTTTGACATCAAGCTTTAAGCCGATAGTAAACAGCAGCAATGTGACACCCAGATCGGCCAGCTGCGTGATCACCGGTGTCGACTGGTAGCCCATGGCATGGAGAACAAAGCCAGCGATAAGAAAGCCAACCAGTGGCGGGAGGTGGCAGCGCATTAATGCATAGCCACTGATAAATGCAGCGGAAATAAAAACCAGTTCCATATCTTGTACTTATTCTAAAGTTGAGTGAGACAAGGCATTGTCGGTAACGTGGCTATAATGTACACGTTTTGTGGTCAGTATGTGAATGTAAAATAAGGAAGCGTGAGAAAAGGCCGGTGAAGATAAGATGAGGCAAGGCGACATTTGCAGAGAAGACTGACGTTGCGAGAGAAGATGCCCGCTCTCCTAACCGCTGGCTGACCAACGGTTAGGGATTAACGTCTCGGCTAGGTTTAACTGACATGTTTTAATCACTCAACATGTCAATCCAAGTAGTGAAAAACTACTCCTCCAACAGCTCTTGTAGGAGCTCACCATTAAGCATCGCCCGCTTGACTAAGGAAAACGCAGCCATTGTAGGCTGAGCCTCCAGATTTGCGCTAACAATCGCCAGCTTCTCGTGGAAACTTGGCAGTGATTGATTCTCTACACAGCGCTCAATGGCAGGAAACACCACACTTTTTGCCGCGGTAATTTTGCCAGCAATCACCACCAGTTGTGGATTAAACAGGTTTACGGTCATCGCGATCGCTTTACCCAGGTGATTGCCAACTTTAACCAACACTTGGCGTGCTAACTCATCACCTTGCTCTGCGGCTTGGCAAATGGCTTCGATGGTTAGGCTTTGATCATAACTGAGGCTACTGGGATGCCCTTGCGCAAGCAGTTGTTGGGCATGCTCAATGATGGCTTCGTTTGAGGCCACGGTTTCTAAGCAGCCAAAGTTGCCACACTGACATTTTTTACCCAGTGGATCGATCTGCACATGGCCGAGCTCACCGACATTGCGGTTATGGCCAAGAAAAATTTGCCCATTGACGATGATCCCCGCGCCAGTACCATGATGCACACTGACCAGCATAGAGTCATAGTAGTCTTGGCTCGCCCCAAAGTAGTGCTCCGCCAGCGCTTGACCGCGAATATCGTTGCCAACGAAAGCCTGCACACCAAACTCTTCGCGCAAGGTATCAGCAAGTGCAAGTTGTTTGATATTGATGTTGGGCATGTATTCGACCACCCCTGAATCAGGGTCAACCAAGCCAGGCATGACCACGGATATCGCAATCAGTTCTCGGAGTGCGTGTTGGTGCGTTTCCAAAAATTGGCTAACGATATGAATCAAGCCTTGAACAAGCTCGTCCTGGTCATGGTAATGGAAAGTTTCGCCGTGTTCGGCCAAAGAGGCACCGCTCAAGTCATACAAAGACAACTCAATAAAATGACGACCCAATCGTACCGCAAGGGTATGAAAGGGCGCACACTCGGTGGTGAGAGAAATGGCACGACGTCCACCTGTCGATGCTTGTTGTGCCACCTCTTTAATGAGGCCTCTTTCTAGCAGTTGGCGGGTAATTTTGGTCACACTTGCCGGCGCCAATCGGCTTACATCGGCAATTTGTATGCGTGAAATAGGCCCTTGTTGATCAATTAATCGATAAACGGCAGCTCCGTTAAGTTGCTTTACAAGATCGACATTCCCGATTTTTCCGCCAGTCATAGGTGTCCTAGCTTTGTAGATATTGTCCGTTTACGATCGTCGCTTGAACGTTGATTGCACGGTCGAAAATGGCAAGATTCGCAATTTTCCCCGGACGAATGCTGCCATAGTGTTGTTCGATACCGATTGCGCGAGCGGGATAGAGCGTAGCCATCCGCAAAGCTTCATCCAAGGCGATCCCTACATGCTCAACACTGTTATAAATCGCCTGATCCATCGTCAGTGCCGAGCCGCCAAGCGTGCCATTTTCATCAACACACTTACCGTCACGGTAATATACTTTCTTACCTACAAAAATAAAGTGATCCATGTCGGCTCCTGCTGGTGCAACCGCATCCGTAACCAACACTAATTTCTCACCTTTTACTTTATGTGCGAGACGAATATTAGGGTACGAGACGTGAAAGCCGTCAGCAATTACACCAGTGTAGACATCAGGTGTATCGTAGATGGCACCGACGACACCTGGCTCACGGCCTGAAATAGAGGTCATTGCGTTAAACAGGTGCGTGGCAAAGGAAATGCCGTGGGTAAAGCCTTGCTTAGCTTGTGCGTAAGTGGCATTGGTATGGCCAGCAGAGACCACGATACCAGCTTGCTTCAGGGCTTGAATATGCGACGCGGGCGCCAGTTCAGGCGCGAGGGTGACTTTGGCAATCACATCCGCATTTTCGCATAAGTAGTTGATCATCTCATCGTTGCTTGGGCGAATATAGTCAGCGCTGTGTATCCCCTTTTTTTCGATATTCAAATAAGGGCCTTCAAGGTGTAACCCCAGCGCCTGATGGGGCTGCTGTTTTTGGTAAGCACGCATGGCGTTGATGGCGGCTTGCATATCGGTATCAGAGCTAGTGATCAGGGTGGGGAGAAAGTTGGTGCAACCTGATTTAAGGTTAGCCTGATGCATGGTCGCGATGGTGTCAGGGGTAATGGCATCATTAAACATCACGCCGCCACAGCCATTAAGCTGAAGGTCAATGAAGCCTGGGCTGACTAATGCACCGTCGAGCGCGCGCGTGGCAATATCATTGGGCAGGGCGTCTTGTCGACAGACGGCGTCAATCAGGCCTTCTTTAATCACGATGGCATGATCATCCAACACCTCATGGCCAGTAAAAATCCGGCAGTGGGTTAACGCATACATGCTTCAATTCCTTATAAATGGTGTATATTTTGGGCTTCAAGCTCTTGAAAATACTTCACAGTTTTTACTTTTAGTTCTGCTGTTGAAGGCGCATCGCACACAATCATCGCTTTTGGGTGCAGTTGTAGCGCTGATACTGTCCATAAGTGGTTCACTGACCCTTCTACCGCGGCCTCAAGTGCCTGGGCTTTATTGTGTCCTGTGACTAGGATCATGACTTCTTCTGCATCTAACAAGGTGCCGACACCAATGGTGAGCGCATGCTTAGGTACCTGATTGATATCATTATCAAAGAAGCGAGAGTTTGCCACACGGGTATCCTCGGTCAAGGTTTTGATCCGTGTTCTTGATGCTAATGATGACGCGGGTTCATTAAACGCAATATGACCATCGTTTCCTACACCACCCATAAAGAGATGGATTTTGCCGTACGCTTTGATTTTTTCTTCATAGCGTTGGCACTCGGCATCGACATCGGTCGCATTGCCATCAAGCAAGTTGATGTTTTTTTCTTGAATATCAATATGGTTAAAAAAGTTTTCGTACATAAAGGTACGATACGCTTGTGGGTGATCAGCAGGGATCCCACAGTATTCGTCCATATTAAAGGTCACCACGTGCTCAAAACTGATTTCGCCTTGCTGGTGGAGCTTAATGAGTTGCTTATAGGTGTTGAGTGGCGTCCCCCCTGTGGGTAAGCCCAGAACAAAGGGGTTATCGGCAGTCGGCGAAAACGTGTTGATGGTATCGACGATATAGCGAGCCGACCATAGGCCGACTTGTTGGCTGGTTTGTAAAGGAATGAGTCGCATCGGTCACCTCGTTCTATCAATGCTCAGTTCGTGGCCATAGCATAACGGATATGCTCATTTATTTTCATCATAAAATAAGTTTTATGATCAGGCTAACAATTTTCTCTGTATATGGGTGGGTTTGGTGATGATTCTCACAAATAACGCGGGTTTAATTTGCGAGGCGAATTTATTGACATAAACTGCAATTGACTAACATTGCTTTACAAAAGAAGTGATTTAACAAAAGTCCTTGGGCAAGCGTCCAAGTTAGATGCCCAGCCGCGGAGCAAGCGCAAGCGTGGTGGGGCACTGAAAAATATAAAGGGGGAACGACGGTGAATATTCTTGGTTATGCACAACGTATAGGTCGTGCGCTGATGGTACCGGTTGCGGTATTACCAGCGGCTGCGATCTTGATGGGGGTCGGCTACTGGCTTGACCCAACTGGATGGGGGGGCAACAGTGCCCTAGCTGCTTTCTTGATAAAATCAGGGGCAGCGATTATAGACAATATGTCAGTGTTATTTGCCATCGGTGTGGCATATGGCATGTCAAAAGATAAAGACGGCGCCGCCGCTCTGGCAGGCTTTGTTGGCTTTATGGTGATCACCACGCTGTGTGCGCCGGGTGCGGTAAGCCAAATTGGCTTGGTCGATATTTCAGTGGGCAACAATGAGCTTGCGTTCAGCAAAATCAACAACCAGTTTATCGGTATCTTGATCGGTGTGGTGTCTGCTGAGCTGTACAACCGTTATAGCGGTGTTGAGCTGCCTAAAGCCTTGGCGTTCTTTAGTGGCCGGCGTTTGGTGCCTATTTTGGTCTCTGTTGTGGCGATCATCATCTCGTTTGTATTGATGTTTGTCTGGCCTGTGTTATTTGGTGGCTTGGTTCACTTTGGTGAAAGCATCACCAACCTAGGTGCCGCGGGTGCCGGTGTTTATGGCTTCTTTAACCGCTTACTTATCCCTGTTGGTCTGCACCACGCGCTTAACGCCGTATTCTGGTTCGATACGGTCGGTATTAACGACTTGGGCCGCTTCTGGATGGGGGCACAAGGCCTTGAAACAGGCGAAGCGATTAAAGGGACCACAGGCATGTACATGGCAGGCTTCTTCCCCGTCATGATGTTTGGTCTACCGGGTGCAGCGCTTGCGATTTATCACACAGCGCGTCCTGAGAACAAAGCACGTGTTGCGTCTATCATGATTGCTGCTGGTTTTGCGTCTTTCTTTACTGGGGTGACCGAGCCACTTGAATTCTCATTCTTGTTTGTCGCACCTTTGTTGTTCGTGTTGCATGCGCTATTAACCGGTGTTTCCTTGTTTATCGCGGCCACTTTCGACTGGACGGCAGGCTTCGGCTTCTCGGCAGGTTTAGTTGACTTGGTGTTGTCGTCGAAAAACCCTGTGGCTAACCAGTGGTACATGCTGCCTATCATGGGCCTTGTATTCTTTGCGCTTTATTATGTGTCATTCCGCGCCGCGATTTCAGCGCTCAATCTGAAAACGCCAGGCCGAGAAGATGACGCAGTAGAAAGTGCACCTGCGAGCGCCAATACCGGTGAAGCGAGCGATAATCGCGAGCTTGCACGCAAGTACCTTAAAGCCCTTGGTGGCCATCAAAACCTCACATCGATTGATGCGTGTATCACCCGTCTGCGTCTGTCGGTTGCCGACCGCGAGGTGGTTGATGAAGCGAAATTGAAAGCCATTGGGGCGATGGGAGTCGTCAAGCTTGGCGAGAACAACTTGCAGGTCATTCTTGGCCCTCTAGCAGAAATCATTGCCGGTGAGCTGAAACAAATTCCAGAAGATGAAGATTTGTCAAACGTCGCGCTGCCATAAACGAGGCACTGTACGACAATGATCTGAACAAAGCGCCCAGCCAACAGCTGGGCGTTTTTTTAGGTTTGTGTCATCGCTTTCGCGCAAAAAAGTAACAAATAGGCCTACACCGCGATGACAATGACAACAACGGGTTGAGTCGCAGCGCGGAATAGGAGATCATAGTATCTATGTAGCTTTAAAATTCGCATTTTTGATACGAGGTAACCTTGATGAGTGATGCTGAAGCTCGTCCCACTAACTTTATTCGCCAAATCATTGATAAAGACTTGGCGGAAGGGAAACACACAGCGATCGTGACACGTTTCCCACCGGAGCCGAATGGCTATCTGCACATCGGCCATGCCAAATCAATTTGTTTGAACTTCGGGATCGCACAAGACTATCAGGGTGAATGCAACCTGCGTTTTGATGATACCAACCCAGAAAAAGAAAACGTGGAGTACGTTGAGTCTATCAAGCGTGATGTGCAATGGTTGGGCTTTGACTGGGCAGGAGAGGTGCGTTACTCCTCAAACTATTTTGACAAGCTTTATGGCTACGCGGTTGAGCTGATTGAAAAAGGGTTGGCATACGTCGAAGAGCTGACGCCCGACGAGATCAGAGAGTATCGTGGCACATTGACCGAGCCGGGCAAGCACAGCCCTTATCGTGAACGCTCGGTTGAAGAGAATTTGGCACTGTTTGAAAAAATGCGAGCTGGTGAGTTTGCAGAAGGTAAAGCCTGTTTGCGTGCTAAAATCGATATGGCGTCCCCCTTTATGGTGATGCGGGATCCGGTTTTATACCGTGTTCGTTTTGCGCATCATCATCAGACTGGCGACAAGTGGTGCATTTATCCAATGTACGACTTTACCCATTGCATTTCAGATGCACTGGAAGGGATCACGCATTCTCTATGTACCCTCGAATTTCAAGATAACCGACGCCTATACGATTGGGTATTGGAAAACATCACTATCGACTGTACGCCGCACCAATATGAGTTCAGCCGCTTGAATCTCGAGTATACCGTGATGTCTAAACGTAAGCTGAACCAACTGGTGGAGGAGCAGTTAGTGAACGGTTGGGATGACCCGCGTATGCTGACTATTTCAGGCTTGCGTCGTCGGGGTTACACGCCTGCCTCCATTCGTGAGTTTTGTCAGCGTATTGGTGTGACTAAGCAAGATAACACCATTGAAATGAGTGCGCTTGAATCTTGCGTGCGTGATGACTTAAACGAAAATGCACCACGCGCCATGGCGGTGCTCGATCCCATTAAGCTGGTGATTGAAAACAAAGCCGATGACGTGGAGTGGCTTGATGCACCCAACCATCCCAATCAGCCAGAGATGGGGACGCGCCAGGTGCCATTTTCGCGCGAGATCTGGATTGAGCGAGAAGACTTCCGTGAATCAGCCAACAAGAAGTACAAGCGACTGGTACTGGAGAAGGAAGTACGTTTGCGCAATGCCTACGTGGTAAAAGCGGAGCGTTGTGAAAAAGACGATGAGGGCAATATTACCACTGTATATTGCAGCTATGATCCAGACACCCTCGGTAAAGATCCTGCCGATGGGCGAAAAGTGAAAGGCGTGATCCATTGGGTTTCTGCGGCTGAGGCGTTACCCGCTGAATTCCGATTGTATGACCGCTTATTTACGGTGCCAAATCCGGCCAGCGCAGACAACTTCGCTGAGACGATTAATCCGGCGTCATTGCAGGTACAACAGGGATTTGTTGAACCAAGTATGCAAAATGCGCCAGTAGAGAAGGGTTATCAGTTTGAACGGACAGGCTATTTTTGTGTAGATAATAAAGATAGCCGTAAAGATGCACTTGTCTTTAACCGGACCGTGAGTTTACGTGATACCTGGGCGAAGATAGAAGGTAAATAATAAAAAGCCGGCGTGATGACCACGCCGGCTTTTTTCGAACGTTCACACTGAATCAATCAGCGTTATGAATGGATGGGTCGGCTTTGCAATCGCCTTCCTTACAGTGACCATACAAATACAAACTATGGTTTGTCAGTTGCACATTAAAGCGTGCGGCGATTTCTTTCTGACGCTCTTCAATCAAATCATCAGAAAATTCAATCACTTTACCGCAGTCAAGGCAGACTAAGTGGTCATGATGATGCTGTGTCGCCAATTCAAATACGGACTTTCCGCCTTCAAAATGGTGACGCGTGACAATGCCTGCATCGTCAAATTGGTTCAGTACGCGGTACACGGTTGCTAGGCCAATTTCTTCACCTAGGTCAATTAATTTCTTATACAGGTCTTCGGCACTGATGTGCTGGCAATCTGGCTGTTGCAGCACTTCTAGGATCTTGAGCCGTGGGAGGGTGACTTTGAGCCCAGCTTGCTTCAACGCCTGGTTATTGTCTGACATGTGTATCTACCTGTTTTCTGCCTGAGTTAAGACAGTTGGATTAGCAAGGAAAATATCTTATAAGCCTATCAAAATTGCACTGCTCTCGCTACTCTCGACATGCGTTCTTAGGACGAAATTTGATCATTTGTGGTTGCATCAATGTTTACGAGATGTGAATATTATCTGGTTAGACCAGATAAGGATGTCAACTTACATGTATCGCTTCTACAAACCACGTATTGTTAAGTGGGCACTTAACAGCTGGCCACCATTTTGGGGCGCAGGGATCCATATTGATGCCATTAGCCAGGATTTTAAACGTGTCAATATGCGTTTGAAACTCCGCTGGTGGAATAAAAATGCTAACCGTACCCAGTATGGCGGTAGTATCTTCTCCTTAACCGATCCTGTCTATGCGCTCATGTTAATGGGGATTCTCGGCCCTCAGTACCATGTCTGGGACAAACAAGCAGATATCAATTTTATTAAGCCGGGAACCACGGACTTGTACGCAGATTTTGTGATCAGTGATGCGGTGTTAACCGATATCCAACAACAAGCAGGACAAGGCGATAAGGTATTGCCCGAGTTTGTTGTCCACGTCAAAGACGCGCATGGCGAGGTGGTTGCTGAAGTAAGGCGTACACTTTATGTGAGAAAAAAACGCCAGTATCGAGATACAGCCAGCAAACAAGCCGCATGATCGGCCCATTGTGCGCCGGTTAGATAAAAAACGCCAAGGTTGAGTCCCCTTGGCGTTTGATAAGCCAGACTTAGTCTTCAAGCTCTGCGAGACACATTTCTTCGTAAACTTGTTTCACCCACTTGCTCACACGCTCGTCGGTCAGTTCAGGTTGGCGGTCTTCATCGACACATAAGCCAACAAAATGGTTGTCATCAACCAATGCTTGTGAGGCTTCAAATTCATACCCCTCAGTTGGCCAATGACCAATGATGGTCGCGCCTTTCGCTTCAATGATGTCGCGGACGGTGCCCATGGCATCACAGAAGTATTCTGCGTAATCTTCCTGGTCGCCACAGCCGAAAATAGCCACGAGTTTTGTTGAGAAGTCAATTTGCTCTAACTCTGGGAAAAAGTCATCCCAGTCGCACTGTGCTTCACCGTAATACCATGTCGGAATACCGATCAGCAGCAAATCGAAGTTATCAATATCTTCTTTGCTGCTCTTCGCGATATCCTGCACGTGAACCATTTGCTTGCCTAACTGCTTTTGAATGGTTTTTGCAATTGCTTCCGTGTTTCCCGTGTCACTACCAAAGAAGAGACCTACACTCGCCATATAAAAACACCCGTTTTGTCAGTGGGTTGCTGTTTGCAACTAACTCGAATTAAAGAAAAAGCGTCGCTTTTTCAAACCTATATGATTAACCAGTGACTTCAGTGCTAGGGTTAGCCGATGCCGACCCCTTCCCAAACCAACTGAATCACACCTTTCACGATAAAGCCGACACAGCCTAGTGTGAGCACAAACCAGACGATCCGTCGGCCGAATACTGGCACATTGCCCTCACGTAACACGTCTTTAATTGCCATGCCGATAAAAAAGAAAATCGCGGCGAAGACGAGATCTAGACCTATTTTCTCGAGCAATTGAAAGTGCTCGTAAAGCATGCGTGCCTCCATTGAGCACCGACTTATGCGGCGCAATATATCACAAGGGTCACTTAACTGTTAACGCTCGCTCGGCATTAAAAAACGTTCTATGACGCTGGCAACCACCGCCGGTTTTTCAGCATGTAGCCAATGACCCGTGCCTGCCACCATATGCGCTTTTGAATGAGGGAACTGAGCGACAATGGCCTCGCGGTGGTCTGGCAGAATGTATTCAGAGTTCTGCCCTTTGACAAACAGAGTTGGCCCCGAATACTGGCCAAACTCTGTCCATCCCATGATGTCACGATAGCCGTGATAAAGATTATCAATATTGAAGCGCCAGGCGTAGTGACCGTGATCGGTTTTATAGAGTGATTTCAATAAAAATTGGCTCACGCCTGGATTTTCAATCGATTCATTCATCATGGTTTGCGCTTGTTGGCGGCTTTCCAGTGTCACCCTTTGTGTCTGATGCAATGCCCTGAAAACATTGTCATGTCGGTTAACTTGATAATCGACTGGGGCAATATCCATCACCACCAGTTGTTCGACGCGCTCTGGGAAGCGCTGAGCGACGGCCATCGCCACTTTGCCACCCATCGAATGGCCAACGATAATGGTTGACTCAAGCTGTTGTGCATCCATCCACGCGATCACGGCATCGGACTGGCTTCGATAATCTGTGTCCTGTGTATGATAGGAGCGACCATGGTTAGGTAGATCAACTTGATAGACACAAAAATGGTCGGACAGTGTCTTGGCGAGCCCGCCTAAATTATCGAGATCACCAAATAAACCGTGGATCAATACAAGCGGTGAGCCCTCACCGCGAGACTTTCCGTTTAATAACACGTTGCTTTTCTCTCAGATTACTGGCTTTAACGTAGAGTATACCTATCTATCTCTGTATAATCGCCCCGTTAAACGATAAACAGGACGCGATGAAAAACAATGAAGACGATAGAGGTTGACGACGATCTATACCGGTATATTGCCAGCCAAACTCAGCATATTGGCGAAAGCGCATCAGACATCCTGCGTCGCTTACTGCTGTCGGACTCGGCACCGCAGCCAACCCAGGCTGCGCCGACGACGCCCTCTCGTTCTAGCGGTATTGTTGTCAGTAAAGACGCTGGGCGCAGTGCGTCCGTTGATCGTGTCAAAGCGATGCGAACGTTATTGATTTCAGATGAGTTTGCGGCTCAAGAACGAGCTATTGGTCGTTTTATGCTGATCCTCACCACCTTATACCGTGTTGACCAACAAGGATTCGCAGATGGTATGGCGCTAAAAGGGCGTACCCGTCTGTATTTTGCCGATAATCCACAAACTTTATTAGAAAGCGGCAAAACCACCAAACCCAAGCAGATTCCAGACACCCCTTTTTGGGTCATCACCAACACGAACACTGGCCGTAAGCGTCAGATGGTGGAGCAGCTTATGGAAAAAATGCAGTTCCCGAGTGATTTGACTGAGAAGGTTGTGAACGCGATTTAATCTATGCCACTCATGGGAGAAGAGAATTATGGCAGTGCATCCTCAAGCCGGACAGCGCGCGAATCCGCAAGATTTGTGTGATATCCCGGCGCTTGTGACGCGTTTTTTCCAGGCTCAACCACGTCCAGGTGATCCGTCGCAACGTGTTGCGTTTGGGACGTCAGGACACCGTGGAAGCGCGTTGAACACGACGTTTAACCGCGATCATATTTTGGCGATTGCACAAGCAATTTGTGATGAGCGCAGCGCGCGCGGCATTTCTGGCCCTGTCTTTGTGGGAAAAGACACTCATGCGCTTTCAGTACCAGCATTCGATGCCGTGGTTGAAGTGTTAACGGCCAATCACGTTACGGTGATTGGCCAAGCTGAGCAAGGGTATACACCCACCCCAGGGGTATCGCAGCAGATACTCGCCTACAACCGCGCGCATGACGCGAAAGCGGACGGGATTGTCATCACTCCCTCGCACAACCCACCGCAAGATGGGGGCATCAAATACAACCCGCCCCATGGTGGACCCGCCGAAGGCGAAATCACGAAAGCAATAGAAACGCGAGCGAATCACTATATTGAAACCCATCTCGTCGGCGTTAAACGCTCGGAGATTGATGCGGCGATGCACAGTGACTATTACCAAGCGCAAGATCTTGTGACGCCATATGTCTCTGGGCTGGCCAAGGTTGTTGATATCGAGGCTATTCAAAAAGCGGGTTTAAAACTTGCCGTTGACCCTTTGGGGGGCGCAGGGATCCGCTATTGGCAGCAAATTGCCGCGCATTATCAACTGGATATTACCCTGATTAACGATCATGTCGACCCAACGTTTGGCTTTATGCCGCGCGATAGCGATGGCGTGATTCGTATGGATTGCTCGTCTGCATACGCAATGGCCGGACTATTGGCGTACAAAGATGATTATGATTTGGCATTTGGCAATGATCCAGACTTTGATCGCCACGGCATCGTGACTCCCGAAGGATTGATGAACCCGAATCACTATTTAGCCGTGTGCATCGATTATTTGTTCCGCCACCGTCCGCAGTGGTCAGCCGATTTAGGCGTGGGTAAGACCCTGGTGTCCAGTGCGATCATTGATAAGGTGGTTGGCGATCTCGCTCGTCCGCTGGTTGAAGTGCCCGTCGGCTTTAAATGGTTTGTGCCTGGCTTGAGTGAAGGAACGCTTGGCTTTGGCGGGGAAGAAAGTGCCGGTGCCTCATTCTTAACCTTTGATGGGCAGCCATGGTCAACAGATAAAGATGGTATCATTCTTTGCTTACTGGCAGCAGAAATTCTGGCGGTAACGGGGCTTACGCCACAGGCGTATTATCAAAAACTTGCCCACAAGCACGGTGATCCGTCGTATAACCGATTACAAGCGGTTGCCAATGCAGCGCAAAAGCAGGTGCTCAGTCAGCTCAGCCCCGAGATGGTGACGGCAGAGAGCTTGGCGGGCGATACCATCACCGCCAAACTGACGCATGCGCCGGGCAATGGCGCTGCCATCGGAGGACTGAAAGTGGTCACGGAGTTTGGTTGGTTCGCTGCGCGCCCATCAGGGACAGAAGATATTTATAAAATCTACTGTGAAAGCTTTAAAGGTGATGATCACTTGCGTTTGATTGAGCAAGAAGCGCAACAAATTGTTGACCGCGTGTTCAACGCTCAAGGCGTTTAGCGCGTCCCGTCGTGACGCTGTAGTCGAAAACGCGTACAGACAATGTGCGCGTTTTTTATTTCAAAGCGGGTAACGCGGGTATCGTCTCTGGCCAGTCGCGGGGTACCACGAACCAAGGGGTGAGTGAGTCATCTAACAAGTGACAGGTGCGAGATAGCTCATCAAGTGATGCGCGTTCGAGCTTGGGCAAATCAGCGAAAGCAGGCAGTGACAACCACTGGTCGCGGGCCAATACGGCAAATTCCCTGTCTGTTGGTAATGCATCTGGCCAACACCACCATCCCCCAATGCTGTCATGATTGACGGGTGGCCACTCTGGTAGGGGCTGCTCGCCATGATGATAATGGCGGTACAACCTTCCTTGCACCATTAAACGCTTCTCACTTGGTTGCCAGTGTGGGTATTGCTGACAGAAGCTTGGGTGGCTGGACAGCGCCAATTGGTGGTCAAGCATTCGCGCCACTTTGATATCCAATGCATCCTTGGCATTGGGGCCTAACCAACGGTTGTCATAGGCGAGGTAGAATTTTACCGCTACCTCCCAGTGCTCTAGTTGCCCCTGATATCTGACTAAAAAGTCGATGGCACCTCGCGTCTTGCCGCCTTCATTAATTTGTATTTCCTCAGCTTCTAACCCCAAATGCGGGTGACAATCAATGAGCTGAGTGAGCAGCCACTGATAGTAAAAGCCGATACGCTTTGGTCCCTTATAGGGCGAGGGAGATGGCAGTAATTTGTGTTGCCAAAGATGATGAGGCACAACCGGGAAGTGCTTGTCGCTGAGTAGTGAGAACTGATTTTGTAACCAGCTAAAGTCGGCATTGATTTGATCTTGGTTGCTAAATAGCGGATCGGTGTCACTCATGATGTAATTTTATTACCTTGTTAAAAGACTGTTAAAGCTGAATCTGGTAATTTTTGGGTGAAAAATAACCATTTATGTAGTAAAAAAACAAAACGGGTGGTACACTACGTCCATACTTGCAAACTGGTCAGATGAGTGAGGTTGATTATGTATACACCGTTCGATAAAACCCGTGTTGTGTTGCGCCGCTGCGCGGTTGTGATCGCGGGCATCACTTGCCTGCCAACACTGATTGTGCCGCCAATGGCATCGCGTTTATATAGCCATTTACATCAAGTCTGGCTTAAAGACAGCACCAAGCCAGTCTGGTTAGCTGAGTCGGAAAAGGTCGGTGGTTTTTTCTAACCCACCTTTACCTCATCAAGGCTTAGCCTATCGTATAAGCCATAAATACGTATAGATGCAGCCGAACAGATAGGTAGCGATTAGATAAGCGGTGAGCCATTCGTGCTCGCCGCTTTTTTTATTTTTGCTTGTCAGGTTACACTGTTGCCATTGTCTCGCAAGTGGATGTGAATGCTATGAATAATTTTGAACTGGAAGCATTGCTCAACGCCGAACTAAAACCGGATAGCATCAAAGACTACAGCCCGAACGGACTGCAAGTGCAAGGGCGTGATGAGGTTCAAACCGTCGTCACAGGGGTGACGGCTTGCCAAGATCTTATTGATGCAGCGATTGAGCAGAATGCGGATGCCATCCTGGTGCACCATGGTTACTTCTGGCGCGGCGAACCACAGCAAATTCGCGGCATGAAGTACCAACGTATCAAGATGTTGATTGAACATGGCATCAATCTATACGGTTATCACTTGCCTTTGGATATTCACCCGACGCTGGGTAACAACGCGCAACTTGCCAAACGTTTAGGCATTGAGCTGCTTGGGGGACTGGAGCCTGACAACCCTGTCTCGATTCCTGTTTATGGAAAGCTTTCAACGCCCATGACGTTGGCTCAGTTTGAGCAACAAGTGGCCACGGTGCTTAACCGAACGCCCCTTGTGATTGACGGTGGCCAACAAACGCGGATTGAAACCGTCGGGCTGTGTACTGGTGGCGCGCAAGATTTTATCGACTTGGCCGCTTCACAAGGGATGGATGCGTATCTGTCGGGTGAGATTTCTGAGCGCACAACCTTTTCGGCGCGCGAGCAAGGTGTGCATTATATCGCGGCAGGGCATCACGCGACCGAGCGTTATGGCGTGAAAGCGCTAGGGGAGTGGCTTGCCCAGCAGCATGGTTTGAATGTGCACTTTATTGATATCGACAATCCAGCGTAACGCCTAGGCGTTGAGGCTAAGTGCGATAAAAGGTAGACGCAGCAATGTGATAACCTGCTGATAATAAAGAAAAAGCCGCCTATTGGCGGCTTTGTTATATGACATTCGCGGCTTAACTGCGCTTGTCCATCGGCGTAAACTCGCGTTGCGTATAGCCTGTGTAAAGCTGACGCGGGCGCCCAATACGCTTGTGTGGGTCGGTATGCATTTCATTCCAGTGAGCAATCCAACCAATGGTACGAGACATCGCGAAGATCACTGTAAACATCGACGTGGGAATCCCGATCGCTTTCAGGATAATGCCTGAATAGAAATCAACGTTCGGATAAAGTTTCTTATCGATAAAGTAATCATCTGACAATGCGATGCGCTCTAGCTCCATCGCTACGTCAAGCAGTGGGTCCTGTATTTGTAACTCATTGAGCACTTCGTGACAGGCTTCACGCATCACGGTTGCGCGAGGATCGTAGTTCTTGTAGACACGGTGACCAAAGCCCATCAGGCGGAATGGATCATCTTTGTCTTTCGCGCGAGCAATATACTCAGGAATGTTATCAACATGCCCGATTTGCTCAAACATACGCAAGCACGCTTCATTCGCACCGCCGTGGGCGGGTCCCCATAACGAGGCAATCCCTGCCGCAATACAGGCAAATGGGTTCGCACCTGACGAGCCCGCAAGGCGTACTGTTGATGTGGATGCGTTTTGTTCGTGATCGGCGTGCAGCGTGAATATTTTATCCATTGCACGCGCAACCACAGGGTTGACCTCATACTCTTCGCATGGCGTGGCGAACATCATATGTAGGAAGTTCTCCGCGTAGTCGAGGTCGTTACGTGGATAAATAAATGGCTGCCCGATCGAGTACTTGTAACACATTGCAGCCAATGTTGGCATTTTCGACAGTAAACGGAACGCCGTGATTTCACGGTGTTGATCGTTGTTGATGTCGAGAGAGTCGTGATAGAACGCGGCCAGTGCACCTACAACCCCGACCATTACGGCCATTGGGTGAGCGTCACGGCGGAAGCCGTGGAAGAAGCTTGCAATCTGTTCATGCACCATGGTGTGGCGCACGATCATTGAGCGAAACTCATCGTATTGCTTTTGGGTAGGGACTTCACCGTAGAGCAGGATATAACAGACTTCTAAATAATCAGCGTTATTGGCAAGTTGATCTATCGGGTAACCGCGGTGCAGCAATACGCCGGCTGCGCCATCGATGTAGGTGATTTGCGAATTGCACGAACCCGTTGCGACAAAGCCAGGATCAAAGGTGAAATAGCCTTCGTTTACCAGCTGGCGCACATCAATGACTTCTGGACCGACGGTGCCCTCGATAATCGGCAGTTCGATTGGTGCTTTCCCTTCGATATGTAGGGTAGCTTTCTTCTCTGCCATAACAATCTCCTTTGTTATTTTATAATCCCATCCAGGATACGGACTCGACCGTTGTACCGATCGACCCTAATGATGTCAATTTTTAACCTATCGATGTGTGCGTCAGTTAATAACTTATTTGCAATGCGAGTTAAATATCTGTTGTGAGATTCCGGTCAATTTTGTGCGTTTGTAATTGTCTGTTACGCCACGTATACTTTTTCGAGGTCTCTGGGCAAATCAGTATCCTAGAGCGTTTAGGGGCTCAAACACCTTTCCTAACTGACGTGATCCATTCGCCAATAATTGCAGTTATAAGCAATAAGGTACATGAAGCGCGTTACGCAGATGTTGCAGGTCTTACGCTTTGAGTACTGAGGTTCAGAGAGTGTAATAACTATAAATGCTCAATGGAGCTGAGTGGGCAATATCGTGAAAGAAAGAAAGTCAAGACCCGTAAACCTCGACCTCCAGACGATTCGTTTCCCGATAACAGCGATTGCGTCTATATTGCATCGAGTGGCAGGTGTCATCACCTTTGTCTCGATCGCCATCCTCCTATGGCTGCTTAGCCTGTCTCTCTCTTCTCCTGATGGATTTCAATCCGCTGCTGCCATTGTCGATAGCTTTTTCGTCAAACTGATCCTTTGGGGCATTTTGACGGCACTGGCGTATCACATTGTTGGCGGGATCCGTCATTTGATCCAAGACATGGGTTATTTTGAAGAGCTGGAGTCTGGCGCGCAAAGTGCGCAGGTTGCATTTGTTATCACTGGCGTGTTGTCTGTGTTGGCGGGGGTTTTAGTATGGTAACTAAAAACATCTCATCGGTCGGGCGCAATGGTGTGCACGACTATGTGCTGATTCGCGCCACTGCGATTCTCATCACACTTTACACACTTTATATGGTCGGTTTTGCCGTTTTTGGTCCTGAGATTACGTATGCCTCATGGACAGCGTTTTTCGGCCAGACCAGTACCAAAGTCTTTACCATGTTAGCCCTGGTCTCCGTGCTGATTCACGGCTGGATCGGAATGTGGCAAGTATTGACTGATTATATCAAGCCAGCCTTGCTGCGTGGCATGTTGCAACTGGGCGTTGTGGCCATGCTACTGATCTATGTTTTCGCCGGTTTCTTTGTATTGTGGGGTGTGTAAGTGAGTATTCCAGTTCGCGAATTTGACGCAATTGTCATTGGCGCAGGTGGCGCAGGTATGCGCGCCGCACTGCAAATATCAGAGCAGGGCCTAACCTGTGCACTGTTATCTAAAGTGTTTCCAACTCGTTCGCACACTGTGTCCGCGCAGGGTGGGATTACGGTAGCACTGGGTAACTCGCACAAGGACAACTGGCAATGGCACATGTATGACACGGTGAAAGGGTCGGATTATATTGGCGACCAAGATGCCATTGAGTACATGTGTAAGACAGGCCCTCAGTCTGTGATTGAGCTTGAAAAAATGGGGCTGCCATTTTCTCGCTTCGAAAACGGATCCATCTATCAACGCCCGTTTGGTGGCCAGTCCAAAGAGTTTGGTGGCGAGCAAGCAGCGAGAACGGCAGCGGCTGCTGACCGGACCGGGCACGCACTGCTGCACACCTTGTATCAACAGAATATTAAAAACAAGACCACCATCTTCTCTGAATGGTATGCGCTTGATTTGGTGAAAAACCAAGACGGTGTAATCGTTGGTGCCACGGCCATGTGTATGGAAACTGGGGAGATTTGCTACTTCAAATCCAAAGCAACCGTGTTGGCGACAGGTGGCGCTGGTCGTATCTATCAATCAACCACCAATGCGCATATCAATACCGGTGACGGTGTTGGTATGGCGCTGCGCGCAGGCGTGCCAATGCAAGATATGGAAATGTGGCAATTCCACCCCACAGGCATTGCTGGAGCGGGTGTATTGGTGACGGAAGGTTGTCGTGGTGAAGGCGGTTATCTGCTCAATAAAGATGGTGAACGCTTTATGGAGCGTTACGCCCCCAATGTGAAAGATTTGGCAGGGCGTGACGTGGTGGCGCGTTCAATGATGATCGAGATTCGAGAAGGGCGTGGCTGTGACGGCCCATGGGGCCCACACCTCAAATTGAAGCTCGATCACCTTGGCAAAGATGTGCTCGAGTCTCGTCTCCCCGGTATTCTTGACTTGTCGCGTACCTTTGCGCACGTCGATCCTATCAAAGAACCGATTCCGGTGATCCCAACCTGTCACTACATGATGGGGGGCATTCCAACACAAGTGTCTGGCCAAGCAATCAAGCAAGACCCGCTCGGCAATGACATTGAAGTACAAGGTTTGTTTGCCTGTGGCGAGATTGCCAGCGTGTCTGTTCACGGTGCCAACCGCTTAGGCGGCAACTCATTGCTCGACTTGGTTGTCTTTGGCCGTGCGACCGGCCTGCATCTTGGCGAGACACTCGCCGCGCAAGTAGAAGCGCGCGATGCGAGCGAGTCAGACATTGAGGCGTCACTGGCACGGGTTAATCGTTGGAATAACACCCAGCAGGGTGAAGACCCGGTTGAGATCCGCAAAGATTTGCAAGCTTGTATGCAAGAAAACTTCTCTGTGTTCCGAGAAGGCGAGGCGATGGAAAAAGGGCTGAAAGAGCTGAAGGAAATTCGCGAACGCCTTAAGTCGGCGCGTCTTGATGATACGTCAACCGAGTTCAACACCCAGCGTGTCGAATGTTTGGAGCTGGAGAATTTGATGGAAACCGCGTATTCAACGGCGGTATCAGCCCATTATCGTACTGAAAGCCGTGGCGCACATGCGCGTTTCGACTATCAAGACCGCGATGATGAAAACTGGCTATGCCACTCCATCTATAACCCAGAAACCGAAGCCATGTCGAAGCGCGACGTCAATATGGCGCCAGTGCACCGTGAGGCTTTCCCACCGAAAGTCCGCAGTTACTAAGGGGGTCGAGAACGATGAATGTTAAGTTTTCTATCTATCGCTACAACCCAGATGTAGATAATGCGCCATACATGAAAGACTACACGCTGGATGTGCCTGAAGGGTCTGACATGATGCTGCTGGATGCGCTCATCCAGCTTAAAGAGCAGGATCCTACTTTGGCCTTCCGTCGCTCGTGCCGTGAAGGTGTCTGTGGCTCTGACGGCGTCAATATGAACGGTAAAAATGGCCTGGCATGCATCACGCCGCTGTCCTCACTGATGGACAAGTCCGAAATCGTGATTCGTCCGCTACCCGGTCTACCGGTGGTGCGTGATCTTATTATTGATATGGGGCAGTTCTATGAGAACTATGAGCGTGTCAAACCCTACCTGATGAATGATGAAACGCCACCGTCGCGAGAGAACTTGCAAGCGCCGGAAGATCGCGCGGAACTTGATGGCTTGTATGAGTGCATTATGTGTGCATGTTGCAGTACCGCATGCCCTTCATTTTGGTGGAACCCTGACAAGTTTGTTGGTCCAGCGGGCTTGCTTGCCGCTTACCGTTGGCTGGCGGATAGCCGTGACACAGCGACCGAAGAGCGGTTATCTGATCTAGACGACGCTTTTAGTGTCTTCCGTTGCCACGGGATCATGAACTGTGTCAGTGTATGTCCAAAGGGACTGAACCCAACCAAGGCAATTGGGCATATCAAGTCTATGCTGATTCAGCGCGGCGTTTAAAACGCTGAACCAATAACGTAGAAAAAAATGCCCCGTCCTCGGACGGGGCTTAATAACAGGTAACCCGGCCTCAGACCGGTGTTTGGATAAATAACTAGTGGTTAAGGGATAACAATGCAAAATGGCGTGATGAAGGCTTGGTTAGAGTCTTCTCATTTGGCTGGCGCCAATGCAACGTACGTAGAAGACCTCTACGAAATGTACCTCAGTGACCCGGAGTTAGTTGATCAAGAATGGAGAGCGGTTTTCGACCAGCTGCCAGTGGTAAGTGATACCGCGGTAGAACAACCTCACTCTCGTGTTCGTGATTACTTTCGACGCTTAGCTACCGATACATCGCGTGCAAGTGCTTCAGTCAATGATCCAGATGTAGACGCGAAACAAGTCAAAGTTCTTCAACTGATTAATGCTTTTCGTTTCCGCGGCCACCAACAGGCCAGCCTAGACCCTCTCGGGTTATGGAAACGTAAACCTGTACCTGATCTGTCACCTGCTTTTCACTCTCTTAATGAGCAGGATTTCAACGAAACTTTTAATGTCGGCTCATTTGCGATTGGTAAAGACAATATGCAATTGGGCGAGCTGTATGATGCGCTTGAGAAGACCTATTGTGGGTCTATCGGTGCAGAATACATGCACATTACCGATACCGAAGAAAAGCGCTGGATCCAAGGTCGCCTGGAGTCTGTGGTTGGACAGCCGCAGTTTAGCGAAGAAGAAAAGCTCACCTTTTTAGAAGAGCTCACCGCAGCTGAAGGCCTCGAACGCTATCTTGGTGCCAAATTCCCCGGCGCTAAGCGGTTCTCTCTTGAAGGCGGTGATTCGCTGATCCCGATGCTGAAAGAGCTGATTCGCCACGCGGGTAGCGAAGGCGCACGAGAAGTGGTGGTCGGAATGGCTCACCGTGGGCGCCTCAATGTGTTGGTAAACGTATTAGGTAAGAAACCGTCCGAGCTTTTTGATGAGTTCGCGGGTAAACAAGACGAGAGTTGGGGAACCGGGGATGTGAAATATCACCAAGGCTTCTCGTCTGATTTCGCGACACCGGGGGGTGATGTTCACCTTGCGTTGGCGTTCAACCCCTCACACCTTGAGATTGTGAACCCGGTGGTGATGGGATCAGTGCGTGCTCGCCAAGACCGACTGGAAGATAATACCGGCTCGAGTGTTCTCCCTATCACCATCCACGGTGATGCCTCTATCGCCGGGCAAGGGGTGGTACAAGAGACCTTCAACATGTCGCAAGCGCGAGGCTTCCAAGTAGGCGGCACCGTGCGCATCGTGGTCAATAACCAAATTGGGTTTACCACGTCGAATCCGGCTGATTCACGCTCGACGCAATACTGTACAGACATCGCTAAGATGGTGCAGGCGCCGATTTTCCACGTCAATGCAGATGATCCCGAGGCGGTTGCTTTTGTATCGCGCTTGGCGCTCGATTTTCGCAACGAGTTTAAGCGTGATGTGGTGATTGACTTAGTCTGTTACCGTCGCCATGGCCACAACGAAGCGGATGAGCCCAACGCGACTCAGCCGATGATGTACCAAAAGATCAAAAAGCATCCTACTCCGCGTAAGCTGTATGCCGATGTATTGGATCAACAAGGGGTCGCTAATCTCGAAAAAGCCACTGAGATGATCAATGAGTATCGTGACCTTCTCGATAGTGGTGAGTGTGTGGTGAAAGAGTGGCGCCCAATGGTGTTGCATTCTGTCGACTGGACGCCCTATCTAGGCCACGATTGGACGGTAGAGTGGGCAAATAAGTTCGATGCTAAGCGTCTGAAAGAGCTGGGTCATCGCATTTGCCAGTTGCCGGATAGCCATAAACTCCACAGCCGTGTTGCCAAGCTCTACAAAGATCGCAAAGCGATGGTAGAAGGCGAAAAGATGGTTGATTGGGGGATGGCTGAGACCCTTGCTTATGCCACTTTGGTTGATGATGGCAAACGTATCCGCATTACGGGTCAAGACTCAGGTCGCGGCACCTTCTTCCACCGTCATGCGGTGCTCCACAACCAAGAAGATGGCAGCACGTATTTGCCACTTGCAAATATCCATGACAAACAAGGACCATTCGAGATCTTCGATTCCGTGTTATCGGAAGAAGCGGTACTGGCGTTTGAGTACGGTTACGCCACCGCTGAGCCAGGCGGTTTAACCGTGTGGGAAGCACAATTTGGTGACTTCGGCAATGGTGCGCAAGTGGTGATTGATCAGTTCATCAGCTCTGGTGAACAAAAATGGCGCCGCATGTGTGGCCTGACCATGCTGCTTCCTCATGGCTATGAAGGGCAGGGCCCCGAGCACTCGTCAGCGCGTTTAGAGCGTTATCTGCAACTGTGTGCTGAGCAAAATATGCAGGTTGTGGTGCCATCAAGCCCCGCGCAGGTTTATCACATGTTGCGCCGGCAAGTGGTGCGCCCCATGCGTCGTCCTTTGATCGTTATGTCACCGAAGTCGCTGTTACGTCACCCACTGTGTGTGTCTAACTTGGAAGACTTAACCGAGGGTGATTTCCTACCAGCGATTGGTGAAATGGACGATCTTGAGTCAAGCAAGGTGAAACGCGTCGTGATGTGCTCGGGCAAAGTCTATTATGATTTGCTACAAGCACGCCGAGAGCAAGAGATTGATGACGTTGCCATTATCCGTATTGAGCAACTTTATCCATTCCCTCTGGACGCGGTTAAAGACGCGATTGCGCCTTATAGCAATGCGAAAGACTTTGTTTGGTGCCAAGAAGAGCCACAAAACCAAGGGGCGTGGTACAGCAGCCAGCACAACTTCCGTGCTGCCTTACCGCAAGATGCCACATTGACCTATGCCGGACGCTCGGCATCCGCATCACCTGCGGTAGGTTATATGTCTGTACACCAGAAACAACAAAAAGCGTTAGTTCAAGACGCTCTGACCCTAAAGTAAGAACTAGAACATTAAGGATAAATACGATATGACAATCGAAATTCTGGTTCCCGATTTACCCGAATCTGTGGCTGACGCAACCATTGCCACATGGCACAAACAGCCAGGTGACTCGGTAACCCGTGACGAAGTACTGGTTGATATTGAAACAGATAAGGTCGTGCTGGAAGTGCCTGCCCCTGCTGATGGGGTGTTGGAGTCCATCATTGAAGATGAAGGGTCAACCGTATTAGCGAAACAGGCCATCGCTAAAATCAAAGAAGGTGCCGTCGCAGGTGAGCCAACCAAAGACGTTCCTGCACAATCAGAGTCTTCACCTGACAAGCGCCACACCGCCTCACTAGAAGAAGAGACGAACGACGCGTTAAGTCCTGCGGTACGTCGTCTGCTTGCTGAGCATGACCTCTCTCCTGATGCAGTGAAAGGCACAGGTGTGGGTGGACGCATTACGCGAGAAGATGTTGAAGCACACCTTGAGAGTCAGCCTGAACAGGGAGAGCAAAAAGCACAAAGCCAAGATGTGCCACCTGTGGCTGAACGCGGTGAGAAGCGTGTTCCTATGACGCGCTTGCGTAAACGTGTCGCTGAGCGCTTGTTAGAAGCGAAAAACAGTACCGCGATGCTGACCACCTTCAATGAAGTGAACATGAAGCCCATCATGGACTTGCGTAAGCAATACCGTGATAGTTTTGAAGAGCGTCACGATATTCGTCTCGGCTTTATGTCTTTCTATGTGAAAGCGGTCGTCGAGGCCTTGAAGCGTTACCCAGAAGTCAACGCATCCATCGACGGTGATGATATCGTTTATCACAACTACTTCGATGTCAGCATGGCGGTATCTACACCGCGTGGTCTGGTTACCCCTGTGCTGCGCGATTGCGACAAGCTGGGCTTTGCGGATATTGAAAAGGGTATCCGTGATTTGGCGATTAAAGGCCGTGATGGCAAGCTCACCGTCGATGAACTGACAGGGGGCAACTTCACCCTCACCAATGGCGGTGTCTTTGGCTCATTGATGTCAACGCCGATCATTAATCCCCCTCAAGCAGCCATTCTTGGCATGCACAAGATCCAAGACCGCCCGATGGCGGTGGATGGCAAGGTCGAAATCTTGCCGATGATGTACCTGGCGCTTTCTTATGATCACCGTCTGATTGACGGTCGTGAATCGGTAGGCTTCTTGGTGACCATCAAAGAACTTCTAGAAGACCCAACACGTCTGCTTCTGGACGTTTAATGGCGCTACCCCCTGTTTCTGAGGGGAGCCATTTTAGAGGGGACGGAGGTCCCCTCATTTGGAAAGCAAAAAGACACAATAATGGACACTAACACGGATAGAACATCATGAATCTGCACGAATATCAGTCAAAGCAGCTGTTCGCTGAATATGGTCTACCAGTTTCAGAGGGCTATGCTTGCGACACACCACAAGAAGCTGCTGAAGCAGCCGATAAAATTGGCGGAAACAAATGGGTCGTTAAATGCCAGGTTCACGCCGGTGGGCGTGGCAAGGCAGGCGGGGTAAAACTGGCTAAGTCCAAAGAGGAGATCCGTCAGTTTGCTCAGCAATGGCTTGGTAAAAACTTGGTGACCTTTCAAACCGACGAAAACGGTCAGCCGGTAAGCAAAATTTTGGTGGAGTCATGCACCGATATCGCCAAAGAGCTTTACCTGGGTGCGGTTGTCGACCGTGGTTCACGCCGCGTTGTTTTCATGGCATCGACTGAAGGCGGTGTCGAAATCGAGAAGGTGGCGGAAGAAACCCCTGAGCTTATCCACAAAGCATCGATTGATCCCCTTGTTGGCCCTCAGCCTTATCAAGGTCGCCAACTGGCCTTTAAACTGGGTCTAGAAGGTGAGCAAATCAAGCAATTTACCAAAATCTTTGTGGGTATCGGCCAGCTGTTTTTGGATAAAGATGTTGCACTGGTTGAGGTTAACCCTTTGGTTATTACTGACCAAGGCAACTTGCACTGCTTGGATGCGAAATTGGCCATTGATAGCAACGCTGTCTACCGCCAGCCAAAAGTACGCGCGATGCACGACCCCAGCCAAGAAGACGAGCGTGAAGCGCATGCCGCGCAATGGGAACTCAACTATGTCGCGCTAGATGGCAATATTGGCTGCATGGTTAACGGTGCGGGCCTAGCAATGGGCACCATGGACATTGTTAATTTGCACGGTGGCAGCCCAGCTAACTTCCTTGACGTTGGCGGTGGCGCGACCAAAGAGCGTGTAACAGAAGCGTTTAAAATCATTCTGTCTGACAGCAACGTAAAGGCTGTCTTGGTGAATATCTTCGGCGGTATCGTGCGCTGCGACTTGATCGCAGATGGCATTATTGGTGCAGTCGAAGAAGTTGGCGTTAAAGTTCCAGTGGTGGTTCGCCTCGAGGGAAATAATGCTGATGTAGGTGCCAAGAAACTGGCCGATAGTGGTTTGAATATCATTGCGGCAACATCGCTAACCGAAGCCGCTCAAAAAGTCGTTGCTGCCGCGGAGGGTAAATAACAATGTCAGTGCTGATTAATAAAGATACCAAAGTGATCTGCCAAGGTTTTACAGGTGGACAAGGTACTTTCCACTCAGAGCAAGCTATTGAGTATGGAACACAAATGGTCGGCGGTGTATCCCCTGGTAAGGGCGGTACGACTCACCTAGGTTTACCTGTGTTCAACACGGTGGCCGATGCGGTCGAGGCGACGGGTGCGACAGCATCAGTTATTTATGTTCCTGCCCCTTTCTGTAAAGACGCGATCCTAGAAGCGATCGATGCTGGTATTGAGCTTATTGTATGTATTACGGAAGGTATCCCAACACTGGATATGCTGGAAGTAAAAGTGAAGCTGGACCAAGCAGGCGTGCGTATGATTGGGCCTAACTGTCCAGGTGTGATCACGCCGGATGAGTCTAAAATCGGCATTATGCCGGGGCACATTCATCAATCTGGTAAAGTGGGCATTGTGTCGCGCTCGGGCACACTGACGTATGAAGCCGTTAAGCAAACCACTGATGAAGGCTTTGGCCAATCCACCTGTGTTGGTATTGGTGGGGACCCTATTCCAGGCTCAAACTTTATCGACATTTTAGAAATGTTCGAAAAGGATCCGGCGACCGAGGCGATCGTGATGATCGGTGAGATTGGCGGGACTGCAGAAGAGGAAGCGGCGGCTTACATCAAAGCCAATGTGACCAAGCCCGTAGTGGCATATATTGCCGGGGTAACGGCACCTCCAGGTAAGCGCATGGGTCATGCGGGGGCAATTATTTCTGGTGGTAAAGGAACCGCAGATGATAAATTTGCTGCCCTTGAAGCAGCGGGTGTCACGACGGTTAAAAGCCTGGCTGATATTGGTAAAGCATTGCGCGAGAAAACCAGCTGGTAAGCCAGACAAAGTAATCGCATAAACAAAAGCCGCTCATATGAGCGGCTTTTTGATATAAAAAACATAATAAGTGGTTAGGGCTTAGTGCGAGCGATTCGGCAATAACTGCGCCAACATAAAGACACTGGCTGCTGCAACCACCACAGATGGGCCAGCGGGCGTATCATAAAACCAAGAGCCTGCCATGCCTAGCAGCACCGCAGCCATCCCAATGAGGCTAGCAAACGAGGCCATTTGCTCTGGTGTTGAGGCGATACGCCGTGCCGTTGCCGCGGGAATGATTAGCATAGAGGTAATAATTAATGCCCCGACAAATTTCATCGCCAACGCAATGACCAAACCAATCAGTAGCATCAATAACAGCCGCAGCTTTTCTACTGCAATACCTTCTACCTTGGCAAGCTCTTCGCTGACTGTCATCGACAGTAACTGCTCCCAGTAATACGCGAGTACCCCGAGTGTTAAGCACGCGCCAATGGCGAGTAAAGTGAGATCGGCAAAAGAGACCGCCAACAAATCGCCAAACAAATAGGCCATGAGATCGACGCGCATGTTGTCCAAAAAGCTTACTGACACTAACCCCAATGACAGGGCACTGTGAGCCAATATACCGAGCAAGGTATCGGTCGAGACCAGGTGTTGGCGCTGTAGTCCCACCAATAAAACCGCCAGGAGTAAGCAGGTGATCACGAGTGCGAGGTTTAAGTCGATTTGCAGCAGAAAGCCTAACGCTAAACCGAGTAGTGAAGCGTGAGCGAGGGTATCGCCAAAGTAGGCCATACGTCGCCAGACCACAAATGAGCCCAAAGGGCCGGCAATGGCGGCGATCAATAAGCCGCCCATGATAGGGGCAAGTAAGAACTCAATCATGATGATGCTCTTGGTGTTCGCAGCTTACAGGTTGCCCTGCAAGATCATGTTTATGATGATGGTGGTGGTGGTATAGCGCGAGTTGCTCACTGGTTTGGCGACCAAACATCGCCACATAAGAAGGGTGCTGCGAGATGGCATCGGGCTCACCGGAGCAGCAGACATGATGCTGCAAACAAATCACTTCATCGGTTTTAGCCATTACTAAATGCAAGTCATGCGACACCATGAGTACCGCGCACCCAAGGCTATCACGCAATTGACTGATCAGGCTATACATCTCCAATTGACCGCTGACATCCACCCCTTGCACTGGCTCATCTAACACCAACACATCAGGGTGCTTTAAAATGGCGCGGGCGAGTAGAACGCGTTGCGTTTCACCGCCGGAGAGGGTATGCATATTCGCATATTGCAAGGATTCGGCATTGACCGTATGTAGCGCCTGGCTAATCTGCGCATTGGTATAGCGTGTTCCCAGACGAATAAACCGATCAACCGTTAGCGGCAGAGTTTGATTTAACTGCAACTTCTGAGGTACGTAACCGATTTTTACATCTCGGGCTATTTGTACTGTGCCGGCGCTCGGCTTAACTAAACCGATCAGTGCTTTGACAAGCGTCGATTTCCCGGCGCCATTGGGGCCAATTAGCGTGGTAATTTGCCCGCGCTTTAGTTGCATCGAAACCTTATCCAGCACATGGCGGCCATTGAAGGTCACCGTCACCGCATCGAGCGAGACTAGCGAGTCAGTCATAGTGAAAAAAGCATTGTGAATTGGAATTGTTATATTATAACATTCATAGCCAGTGAGAAAACATAAGAATGAGAGGAAAGATGATGGCGCGTATTATTGGGGTATTTATTGCACTACTACTGGCATTGCCCGCGCAAGCCACGTCGGTAATGACATCGATTAAGCCTTTACAGCTGATCGCGGCAGGACTTGTGACACAAGATGATACCGTCGATGTGTTGTTGCCGCCGGGCGCGTCACCGCATAGCTATGCGCTAAAGCCATCGGACATACGCGGTTTAAATCAAGCGGATGTGACGATTTGGGTGGGACCCGAGCTAGAGCTTTTTCTTTCTAAGTTGTTGGCGGATAAACCTTCTGTATTGACCTTGACACAGGTCGAGAATATGCCGTTGCGCCATTTTGATGGCGGGCACCATCATCATCATGGACACGATCATGGCGAGCACAATATTGACCCGCACCTTTGGCTGGGACCCAAAACGACTCGAGTGGCGGCACAAGCTATTACAGAGGCATTGATTGAAGCCGCTCCCGGTAAAGCAGAGCAATACCAAGCCAACCTGACTCGTTTCAATGATAAGCTCGATCAAACCGTTGCCGATATTCAGCAAGACCTCGCCACCCGTATTCAGTCAGGGTATTTTGTCTTCCATGATGCCTATGGTTACTTTGAAGATGCTTTTGGCCTCGCAAAAACCGGACATTTTACGGTTGATCCAAGTCAAAAGCCTGGGGCGAAAACCCTGGTGACGATTCGCCGAGGTTTGCTTAATCATGATGCGACCTGTATCTTCACTGAGCCGCAGTTTAATCCCGCACTGATTGATGCTGTGACACGACATAATGACGTCAATGTACTTGCCTTAGATCCATTGGCGACATCAATTCCGGTAGCGCCTGATAGCTATCAGGTGTTTTTAAAAGATTTAGGAAATCGTTTCACACGTTGTTTAAAGCATGAAACTACTGACTAACTGGCTCGCTGTGACAGCCAGACTTCCTCGCCAGCACAAGCTGGCCCTGGCTTCATTATCTCTTTTGGTTGGCGCTGCCCTCATGTGGCAGCCCCATCCTTTTTCTCCCAAAGAACGGCAACCGTTGCCGGCGGTCAATCAACACCAAGCGCCGGCGACAGTGGATCACAGTGAACCGATTGAGCAAGGCATGGATGCAAATGATCCTGCCTTGAGTGTGCCTGAAGATGCGCTCGAGCAAGACATCACATCTGAGGCGCCGCGTGTCCATCACCACACCGTCGCGGCAGGGGATACACTCGGTGAGATCTTCTCACAGTATGGTCTCGCTATCGGTCAGCTCTACCAAATGCTGGATGTGAACGATAAGGCCGGCGATATTCGTCGCGGACAAAAAATGGAATGGCAAGTTGACGAGGAAGGTCGATTGCTGACGTTCACCGTTTATCAATCGATTAAATACCGCGACTATTACCAGTTCGATCAAGGTACCGTTGACTATCAGCGCTTGGAAACCAAAGGCGAGTTTGAGAGTGTGACCTTGATTGGACGGGTGAATAGTAGCTTTTATCAGCAGGCGCGCCAAGCTGGGCTCACACCTAATCAGATTCAAAATCTGGTCTCGGCGCTACAGTGGCGTTTTGACTTTGGACGTCAATCTCGTCGCGGCGATCAGTTTGCGGTACAAGTAAACAGAGAGTTCATCGACAATAAACCCGTGTCATCGGGTAAGGTCACGGCCATGCTCTACAAATCGGGCAGTCGAGACATTTTTGTCTATCGTCATCATGATGGACGCTTTTATGATCAGAAGGGGCAAAGCCTTGATCGTGCGCTCCGTCGTTATCCCACTGCCAAGCGCTATCGTATTAGCTCATCGTTTAACCCACATCGTAAGCACCCGATTACCGGGCGTATTTCACCGCACAATGGCACTGACTTCGCGACGCCAGTGGGTACCTCAGTATTGGCCGCCGGTGATGGTGTTGTCGTTAAAGCGCGTAAACACCCGCTAGCGGGTAATTACGTGGTGATTAAACACGGGCGTGAGTATTCAACGCGATATTTACATTTGCACCGGATTTTAGTGAAGCCGGGCGATCATGTGTCGATGGGACAACGAATCGGATTAAGTGGTAATACCGGTCGCTCAACGGGGCCTCATCTTCATTTTGAATTGCTCAAATACGGTCACCCGGTCAACGCGATGAAGGTACCGCTGCCTGAAGCGCACCCCGTTCCTAATGGCGAGCGTAATGGGTTCCAGCGTCAAGCTAAACGTGCACATCAGGCGTTGGCGCAGCGATTAAATGGGTAATGGGTATCAATTATGTGAGGCCTAGCTCACATTTAGGGTTGCAGGGTTTTATTTAGGGGCAGGTCGCAGGACACTACGCCACTGAATCCTGCAACCTGTCTCTCTTCTCGTACATGAAACGCCGATGTCTCTGTTTGTTATGGCTGGCTCTCATCTTTCCTTGCCTACCTTTGCAGGCGCATGATCCCTTGCTCACATCGTTTCAATCATACGGCGGTCTCAATGGCCTCGGTGATGTTCGCGATGTGGCGGTGCAGTCATCTGGTGGTATGTGGTTGTTGGATAACCAAGGACGCATTCATTTTTTTGATGGTCATCAGCGCCATCCACTCAACGACGCCCTGACCTTGCCTGATGAAAAGATCCTGACCATTGCTTATGCTCACCAGGCGCTTTGGATGGCAGGAAGGCAACATGTTTATCGTTTCCAGCCAAGTACCAATACGCTTACCGCTTTCCCGTTGCCCGATGCCGTTGCACAGACACGCGCTGATCATGCGCCTCGTCCCTCCCAATCGCCACGACTGGCGACGATCAATAATACGCTATGGCACATTCAAAGCGGCCAGATAAGCGTCTATCAACGGGAAGATAAGGCATTTCACGTGTGGCGAACGGGTCCGTGGCGTGCTGATAGTGTTTGGTTTACTGCGGGTCATCGATTGTTTGCGGTCGGGACAAGCTTATACCAACTCAGTGACGCGGGTGTGCGTCAACTGACACGCTTTTCTACGCCGATTACAGCGATCACGGCGAAACAAGACAGAGCATGGATCAGTACCGAAAAGCGTGTTTATCTACTGGCATTATCGGGCGATCAAGTAAAAGCACAACACGTGTTGAATACTCGTGGAGGCTACCAAAGAATGACGGTCGGCTCGGGCGGGTTGTGGGCCGCCAATCATAACGGGTTATTTCGACTTTCCCTAGACGGTGTCGCGACGCCTGTTTGGCAGCCAGGCTCTCAGGGTATAGCAGGCCAAAGCATCACTTTTTTATGGGCAGATTTTGAAGGGGGGATCTGGTTTTCAACCGATCAGGCTACACGTTATCGTGCGCCGGGCCAGCGTTGGATAACTCATCAACACCGCGCGTTTCCCAGCGTGCTTACCCATGGTTTTATGGCGCAGAGTAACCCTTGGGGGCTAGAGAGAGGCAGTTGGCGCGATTTAAGTGGGTATCGCACTGTACCATGGACCTCGGATGCACCAAGCGGTGAATACCTCAGTGCCACCCGAGACGCTCAGCGCCTTTGGTGGTCAACACCGTCAGGTACAAAAGGGATCAATACGCAAACAGGGGTAAGCATCGTCATACCCGACCGGTTGGTAACCTTGCCCGCGGAGCATTTGTATACTGATGCAGAGGGCACCGTCTGGTTATCGGTTGACGATCAGGTGATGCGCTACTGGCCGGACACACAGACATTGGTCAGTTATGGCACGCGATGGCAGACTCATCACGCGGGTGAGGTGTTAGGCTTTTACGATGATGGTCGCGGTAGTGTATGGATCCGTGATCAGAATGGCTTAACCCGTTATCGAGACGGTCATTTTAAGCCGGTCCCCTTGGCGAAAGACCGACTGCCTGTGCAGGATATGTATACCGATGAACGAGGTCGTTTATGGCTCACCAGTGCGCGCGGTGTGTATCAATACGATCCTAGCGCCCCAGACGCCGCGTCATTGGTTTATTTATCGCTACCCGATGAGCGATTCCACTGTGTCACTGGTAACCGCGACGGCGTATGGGCGTACAGTAACCAAGCATTGGTACACATTGCCCCACGAGGGTTCGTGCGCACATTTCGCCTCCCATCTGATGCAGAAAAAGTGGCCTGCTACGCGACCCAACCCCATCAACTCACTCTGTTGGCAGGGGATTATACCTACCAGATAGATACTGACCAATTGGCGTTTTCTCTGCGTAAACCGCCAAGTGTTGTGATTGGTGCGGTTTGGCAGCAACGCAAGCGTTGGCGTATTGGCCCTCGACAGCAAACAGCGGTGACATTACTAGAGCAAAGCCCCGCCTATCTAGCGTGGGGGAGTTGGCCACCAGAACGACAAGTGACACGCGTGCATTACCAGCTCGTGCCTTATCAGCACGCTGGCCAGCCAATGGCTGACAAACTGGCCGCTTGGCAGCAGACCGGCAGTGATACGATTTCTTTGGCCAATATGGTGGGGGGGCACTATCAATTACGTATTGCTATTCCGCGTGATGGTGCTTCCCATACTGTGTTAGATATCTCTGTCTCTCTTCCTCTATTGCCTCACATTATCAATGGCATGGTACTGGCCTGCTTTGTGAGCCTGGTTCTTGCGGCTGTCATCTTAGCCTTGAGACAACGTCACTTGTCGGCGGTGCACATAGAGACATCGAGCGTGCCCATCTCCGGGCCGCTGGATGAAATCTCGGATGTCACATATCCTATCGGATTTGAATCGCCCTCATCACTGGCGCTGGCTTCAGACCAAGCCAATCAGCGATGGACAGCCGAGTTTGAGAAAGTTATCGCGGCCAAGTACCGAGATCCTGACTTTTCAATGGCTCAGGTAGCAAGCGCGTTAGCGATGTCTGAGCGTAATTTGCAACGTAAGTGTCGACAGTATTTTGGTGTGACAGTGACCGCTTATGTGACGCAGAAAAGACTGAGTGATGCCGCTGCGCGCTTGCAGCACGGGTATTCGGTTGCGGATGTGGCTGAGGCGTGCGGATATCGCGATCCGGCTTACTTTAGTCAACGGTTTAAAAGCTACTTTGGTGTCAGTCCTTCGCAGTATCGACGCACGACGACCGATATAACCGTGGCAGATATACGTGATTAGGTTGGGCTGTTGACCTGAAACCCAGGGGGGAAATGCGCGTAAAAGAAAACGTGGCATAGCCGGGGAGCCATGCCACGGGTGTCAACGACACCTTCGCTTGCTGCCGAGGGCGGGGAGCCCGCCCTGGTAAAAAACGGGCTGGTCAGGCGTGTATTGTCTTAACCAGCGGCATCAATATACCGTAATTTGCGCTTGAGTCGTTATGACTAAACCGCCAATCGCACCTTGACAGGTTTAAGTTTAAGTCATTGATAATTATTGCTTTTATTTCATTTTCTGATTTTGACGAAAATAACGAAGTGCACTTACCCATTGACGACTAACCCACTGGCGGCGAGTGTCTCCCTCAGCTGTTGGATGAGGGGCTGTGCTTGTTCGTGAGGACGATGCCCCACTTGTAGGTGGCCCCAAATCGGATTTGGCCATACCGGATCCGTTTTAAACCGAGCAACATGGTGGAGATGGAGCTGGGGAACTAGGTTGCCGATTGCGGCGATATTGAGCTTGTCAGGGGAGAATAGACGCTCAAGACAGCGCGCCACTATGGCCGACTCTTGCCACAGCGAGTGCTGCTCAGTATCGTCAAGGTGGTGAATTTCTTCGATGTCCTGCTTACGTGGGATCAGCAAGAGCCATGGACCAATATCGGCATGCGCAAGGCGCAACTGACAAAGTGAGAAATCACCGACATAAGCGCTATCGGCGGCTAATCGTGAGTGGAGAACGAAGGACATACAGGCTCCTTATTGCAATGCGAGCGCATAGCTTACATCACAACTTGCTTTTGGGTCACAAACTCCTCACCGAATAGGAGGATTCGCCTCATAAGAAACAAAAAGCAAGTACGCTTAACACAATGTTGAAGCCAAATGTGTCGACGAACGCGAGAGGAGGTGGCATGCATTATCAAGACGTCCTAGCTTTTTGGTTTGGCGACGAGCGTAGTGAGTGGGTTCCTTCGTCCGCCTCGCAGGCACGATGGTTTGGCGGTAGTCCAGACGTTGATGAGGCGATTCGCGAGCGATTCCAATCTTGGGTCAGTGCGGCCGGCGCGGGCGCATTAAATGACTGGGCCCAGACCGCAGAGGGGCGTTTGGCATTGATTATTCTGCTCGATCAATTCCCCCGAAACTTATATCGCGGGTTGGCGGCAGCATATCGGTATGATGCCTTGGCATTGGCTCTCTGTAAGGCAGGGCTTGCGAAAGGTGACGACCAAGTCTTAACCCCGCTTCAACGGGTGTTTTTCTATCTTCCCTTAGAGCATGCTGAAGAAGAAGCAGACCAAGAAGAAGCACTGTTTCGGTTTGATCAACTGCGTCAGCGAGTGAGTGGGGAGGCAAAAGCTTGGTACGAGCAATGCTTTGATTACGCACGCCAGCACTACGACATTATTACTACCTTTGGTCGATTTCCTCATCGCAATGCGGTGATGGGACGGTTATCGACTCCCGAGGAACGGTTGTGGCTTAGCGAAACGGATCAGCATTTTGGTCAGGGATAAAAAAGGCGCCCACTTGCAACCAGTGGGCGCCCTTCTTCTGCGCTTATCCGCACAACAAGGATCATCTAACCTTGTTACATGCGCTCAAGCGTGTTGATACCCAACAGATCTAGGCCTTGCTTGATGGTTTTGGCCGTCAATGCAGCCATTCTTAGGCGGCTTTGGCGCGTATTCCCTTCAGAAAGCAGGATAGGGCATGCTTCGTAGAAGCTTGAGAATAGACCAGCCAGTTCAAATAGGTAGCTACACATTAGGTGAGGCTGACCCTCTCGCGCGACTGATTTAACCGCTTCTTCAAACTGAAGCAGTTTGGCGACCAGCGCTTTTTCTTTCTCATGCTCAATGAGCATTTCACCGTCGAGTGCATCACGGTCAACCCCAGACTTGGCAAAGACTGACGCCACACGGGTATAGGCATACTGCATATAGGGGGCGGTGTTGCCCTCGAAGGCCAGCATATGATCCCAGTCGAAGATATAATCCGTGGTACGATGCTTTGACAGATCGGCATACTTGACGGCTGCCATCGCGACCGTGGTTGAGATATCTCGCTGCGTATCAGCATCCATATCTGGATTTTTCTCTGCGATCAGTGCCTTGGCACGTGTTTCTGCTTCATCGAGTAAGTCAGCGAGGCGGACTGTGCCCCCAGAGCGGGTTTTGAAAGGTTTACCGTCTTTGCCGAGCATCATGCCAAACGCGTGATGCTCAAGACTGACCGAATCCGGCACATAGCCCGCTTTGCGCACAATGGTCCAAGCTTGCATGAGATGCTGGTGCTGACGTGAGTCAATAAAGTAGAGCACACGGTCAGCGTTGAATTGCTCGTAACGATATTTGGCACAAGCAATATCAGTGGTGGTGTACAAATAGCCACCATCACGTTTTTGGATGATCACACCCATTGGCTCGCCGTCTTTGTTTTTGTACTCGTCAAGGAAGACAACTTGTGCGCCATCATCTTCTACGGCAATCCCTTTGGCTTTTAAGTCTTCAACAATACCGGGCAGCATATCGTTATACAGACTTTCGCCCATCACATCTTTATTGCTCAATGAGACATTCAGGCGATCATAGTTACGTTGGTTTTGCTCCAACGTTACTTTGACAAGCTTTTCCCACTTTTCTTTGCAATAGGCGTCACCGCGTTGCAGGCGAACCACGTAGTCGCGCGCTGTGGCGGCGAAAGCTTCATCTTCGTCGTAGCGAGCTTTGGATTCACGATAGAAGTTTTCGATATCACCCAGTTCCATGGAGACATCGTCACCGCGTGACTCATGTAACTCGAGGTTGGCAATGAGCATACCGAACTGTGTCCCCCAATCACCGAGATGATTGGCACGGGTCACGTTGTGGCCTAAAAATTCGAGGGTGCGTACAACGGCGTCACCAATGATAGTGGAGCGAAGGTGGCCAACGTGCATTTCTTTTGCCACGTTAGGGGCTGAATAGTCCACCACAATGTTTTGTGTGTCTTGTTTATCGACACCTAAACGTGCGTCCGACAGGGCGGCATCTGCCTGTTTGGCTAACCACTGATCGTTAAGGAAGATATTGATAAAGCCTGGGCCGGCAATTTCTGTTTTGCTCGCCATATCACCGAGGTCGAGCGCATCCAAAACCTGTTGAGCAAACTCACGGGGGTTCGTGCCGAGCTTTTTGGCTGCTCCCATGACTCCATTCGCTTGATAGTCACCAAATTGTGGCTTCGCAGACTGACGCACTGCCGCTGGTGTGCCCTCAGGCGCACCCGCCGCAACCATCGCGGCAGACACTTTTTCGTTAAGAAGACTTTGAATATTCACTTGCTTACCTTTACTACTAGCCGGGCTGATTATGAATGACCCGTTTTGTGGGCTTCCAGCTTATTAATACAAGAATCCGCCAACACTGCACTGCCACGTAACCAAGCGTGCAAACACAGTGTTGGCGGGATGCTGTATTGTTGCGAACCATGACGTCAATCGACGCGGATTAGCCCTAATGATACCCATAAAACAGCAGGCATTGGCAATAGTTATTCAACGCCATCCTTGATATCTTTCGCGACTGGAAGACAACGAGCACTTTAAAACCTTGAGAGGTCACTATGCATGATGCCAGCAATTGGGTATCCCTGATGCGAGATCAAGCAACTTTTACAGATAAAATCAATCAGTTGCTGGAAACGCTGGCGATTGATTGTACCCAGTTAACGCTTGATCACGTTGCGATCCGTACCAATGATAGCGTGTTAACACAATCGCTTGCCGGCCATCTAAGCGCACAGGGGCAATTAATATCACAGGCGATGGTCAACCAGCGGCCGATCCATATTTATCAGCTTAATACCTCATTACACTTTGGTGCCTGGCAAACTGATTTAGTGGAATTGCCGTTTCCTCACCACAAAACCTATCCTTTTCAAAGCTGGGAACATATGGAGTTTGTGGTTCCTTGCCGCCATGCCACCCTATCAGGGCTTGAAGACGCGTTACACGCGCAGTTTCCAGGCTTACTCGCGCGCGCAGCAAAGCTGAGCGAGATAACGGTTAAACACAGTGAGCCACAGGTTGCGGGAGAGCGGTTGGCCAATCCAACCATCGCGTTTAAGCAAAATGGTGTTTGCGTGAAGTTTCATCCTTATTCACTCGCGCAAATTATTGCTAGCGAAGCCAGTGTTTGAGCACTGGCTCAACCAATGTTGTCGGTTTACAAGATCACGGTTTTATTGCCATGGACAAATACCCGGTCTTCGACAACACATTCAATTGCTTGACTTAGCACACTTTTTTCCACGTCGCGGCCTGCTTTGGCCATATCTTGCGCGCTAAAGCTGTGATCAACATGAATCACGTCTTGGCCAATAATCGGCCCTTCGTCCAAGTCATTGGTGACAAAGTGGGCGGTGGCACCAATGATTTTGACCCCACGCTCAAACGCTTGATGGTATGGACGGGCACCGATAAATGCGGGCAAAAAGCTGTGATGAATATTGATGATGCGATGCGGATATTGGGCAACAAAGTCAGGCGTCAGAACCCGCATGTATTTCGCGAGAATGATGTAGTCAGGCTGATGGGGTTGAATCGCTTTGAGCATGGCTTGCTCGTGCTCTTCTCGGCTTAGGCCCTCATGGCTTACATAATGAAAAGGGATATCAAAGCGCTCAGTCAGATGTTGTAGTTTGTCATAGTTACCGACTACCGCTGCAATATCAATCTCGAGCGAGCCATCATAGGCTTTCATTATAATGTCGCCGAGGCAGTGGGATTCTTTGGTGACCATGATGACGACGCGTTTGCGGCGCGAGCTAATCAGCTGGCGCTGGCTGCCAGGTGGTAGCGCATGGTCAAGGTCGAGAAGCAGGGTGTGATCGTTAAAAATCCCCTCCAGCTCAGTGCGCATATAAAACTGCCCAGTGACATTATCGACATACTCTCGGTTGTGAATAATGTTGAGCTGATGTTTATAGCAAATGTTGGTGATGGTCGCGATGAGCCCTTGGGCGTCAGGACAGTCCGTGAGAAGTGTTTTTCGTTCCATGTTGGTCGTGTACTGCTGATGACTAAACCCTCGGTTTTACCCTGTCTCAGCCGCAAGGTCAAAGTGATTTTACGATGCGCCATCGGTTTCTCAGGGGAGTGGTTTCATCCCGAAGAGGGGTTTGGCATAATGGCGGCTTTCCCCCTGTGTATTTATACAATGATCCGTAAGGTTTTCTCAGACACCGGTGCGCTGGCCAAAGCGATTGATGGTTTTGTGCCTCGCCAGCCGCAAACAGATATGGCGATTGCTGTTGATGCGGCAATTCGTGACCAAGGCCAGCTCGTGGTGGAAGCGGGCACAGGAACCGGGAAAACCTATGCCTATCTGGCGCCTGTTTTATTAAGTGGTAAAAAGGCCATCATCAGCACTGGCTCGAAAAATCTGCAAGAGCAGCTCTACCATCGAGACTTACCGCTGATGAAGTCAGCCTTGGGCTATACAGGAACCACCGCCTTATTGAAAGGCCGAGTCAATTACCTGTGCCCAGAGCGACTCGAGCGACAAATTAGTGAGTGCCACCGCCCCGACAGCGAGCCTGGGCAATTGAGTCAGCTGGTTAAAATTCGCGAGTGGTCGTCCTATACCGAGTCGGGTGATCTGAGTGAATGTGACGCATTGGCTGAAGACAGCCCACTGATCCCTGTGGTGACGTCCACCAATGACAATTGCCTTGGTAAAGACTGTCCAAGTTATGAAGACTGTTATGTGGTCAAAGCGCGGCGTCGTGCGATGGATGCCGACGTGGTGGTGGTCAACCATCACCTATTTTTAGCGGATGTTGCCATCAAAGAAACGGGGTTTGGCGAGCTCATCCCAGAAGCAGACGTGATGGTGTTTGATGAGGCGCATCAGCTTCCGGACATTGCCAGTCAGTATTTTGGCCAATCTCTATCTAGCCGGCAGCTGCAAGATGTTGCCAAAGACATTCATATCGCCTATCGCACTGAGTTACGAGACACGCGTCAACTGGAAAAAGTTGCTGATCGCCTCTCGCAAGCTGCGATGGATATGCGCTTGGTGATGGGCGAGCCTGGATACCGAGGTAACTGGCGTGAATTACAGACGTCGCCCAGCGTAGAGAAAGAACTGGTACGGTTATCAGATGCGCTCGATCTTGCGCATGACGTGGTGAAATTATCACTCGGCCGCAGTCAATTGCTTGACGCTGCATTTGATCGCATCACTTTATTTAAAGCGCGGCTTGCACGCTTAAAAGATACCTCAATCACCGGGTACTCTTATTGGTACGAATGTACTCGTCACCACTTTAGCCTCAATATTACCCCCTTATCGGTGGCGGATCGTTTTCGTGAGCAAATGGCCGAACAGGGCGGCGCTTGGATTTTTACCTCCGCTACCTTGGCCGTTGAGGGCGACTTCGCGCATTTTAATCACCGTCTCGGGATTGACGCTAAGCAACAAATGACATTGGAAAGCCCCTTTGACTACCCCAATCAAGCGAGGCTTTGCGTGCCTCGTCATGTACCGGAAACCAATAGTTTTCGTCGTGCCAACAGACTTGCCGCATTATTGGGACCGGTGATTGAACGTAACCAAGGGCGTTGCTTTTTCCTGTGTACGTCACATCAAATGGTACGAGAGCTGTCAGCCTTGTTTCGTGAGCAGCTGTCATTGCCCGTCCTCATGCAAGGAGAGATGCCCAAGCAGCGCTTATTGGCAGAGTATTTGTCGTTGGGCAATGCGTTGCTGGTGGCGACGGGCGCCTTTTGGGAAGGCATTGATGTGCGTGGACAAGCGCTCAGTTGTGTGATCATCGATAAACTCCCGTTTGCTTCCCCCGATGATCCTTTATTAAAAGCACGAATAGAAGATTGTAAACTGCAAGGGGGCGATCCCTTTGCTCAGGTACAGATCCCCGAAGCGGTGATCACCCTAAAGCAAGGAGTGGGGCGTCTCATTCGGGATCAACAAGATTTTGGTGCACTGGTTATTTGTGACAACCGATTGGTGACCCGCGCATACGGCGCAACCTTTTTGCGCAGCTTGCCGGCGATCCCTCGCACGCGGGATTTACACCACATTGACGATTTTTTGTCGGGCAGTGACACCAACAGCAACACGATGCAATCGCATTTATTAGATCAACCGATAGAGGGTTAAATGACGCTACGAATATTGGCCGTAGATACGGCGACCGAAAACTGCTCTGTCGCACTGTGCTGTGATGATCAGATTATCACACGCAGCGAAATTGCACCGCGTGAGCATACCAACAAGATCCTACCCATGGTCGATGAGGTATTGGCAGAAGCGGGCCTAACATTGACGCAATTGGATGCACTCGCGTTTGGTCGCGGGCCGGGCAGTTTCACAGGCGTCCGTATTGGCATCGGAATTGCACAAGGTCTAGCGTTTGGTGCAGATCTCCCAATGATTGGCGTTTCAACATTGGCAGCGATGGCAGCACAAAGCGGTCGCTTACATAATGCGACGCGCGTATTGACGGCGATTGATGCGCGTATGGGTGAACTCTATGTTGGCCAATATCTGCGGACTGACGCTGGCGTATGGCAGTGTGTCGGTGAAGAGAGGGTCGTCGCCCCGGACGCATTCACCCCTGAGTGCACCGAGGGGGTGTGGACATTGGCAGGAACCGGATGGGCAGCCTATCCTGATCTGGCAACACGCTTGGCATTGCAGACAGCGCCGTCAGAGGTGTTATACCCCCAAGCACAAGATATGCTGGAGATTGCTAAGCAGGCGTATCGTGCGGGAGACACAGTCGCTGCGGAGCTTGCTAGCCCCACGTATCTGCGGGATAAAGTCACTTGGAAAAAGTTACCCGGGCGCGAATAACCACCATGAGGCCGGCAGCATAGGACGTGAATATGGTATCGATTAACGGTGTATCCTCCCCACAGACAAACCGGCCTAACCATCCCCAGCGTGCGGGCAAAAAGCCGCAAACGACGCGCAAACAAACGCCCAAGACGACGCAAGTGGCTAAGGCGGTTCGCCAGCGTGTCGACCCCGCCGCGGTTGCGCAAGCAGAACAGGCGAAAAAAGCGTACGTGCAATATGATTTGCCGGATGGCCGCGGCCGTCAAGCGATGGCTTCCTACTTCGCGGTGTTAAATCAAGCCAGGCGAGAGGAACTGATCAACTTAGTAGGCGTCGATATCTATGTGTGATGTGGCGCGAAAGGAGCCTGATATGAAGTCTTACCTGTTAGTTTTATGCGGCATGTTGCTACTGAGTGGCTGTACAAGTTTGCCTGAGTCCCTAAAAGGCCGGATGGACCAGCCCGTGACCGAATACCCGGTGGTCGCGAAAATGACAGAGGCAAACCAAGGGGAAGAGGTGCGCCTTGGTGGCTTGATCGTTGGGGTGAATAACCGTGAACAGGACTCTGTGGTTGAAATAGTGGCGGTGCCAACGTCGACAGCGGGTCGGCCCGATATCGATGCCTCGTCGCTTGGGCGCTTCAAAGCGATTTTTACTGGTTTTATTGAACCGGCTGATTATGCCAAAGGCCGGCCGATAACGGTGTTGGGCGAGTTTCAGGGCCGTCAAGCGGGAAAAGTGGGGGATTATTCCTATGATTACCCCGTGCTTAGGGTAACAGGGCACCAGCTTTGGGATATTGAACAGCATGTGGTTGATGATGACAGACCTTATTGCTACGGCTTGTACTGCTCCCGAGTGCGCATTGGCGTCGGCACGGGACGGGTGCAAAGCGTGATTAGCTTACCTTATTAGCCCTTGTATGTGATTGTGATGATGACACCGCCATTGACGGAGGCTCTCGAGGCATTATTGGCGTCTGACCCGGCAGCACTCGGGTTATCGTCTGGCTTAACGCCGACCTCGATTCGACTTAATGATGTGACAGTGGCCGCGGCAAGCCGCCCAGCAAACGGCTTAGCGCCAACATTGGTTTTTTTACATGGCTGGCAAGACAACCTGGCGAGTTTTGATTCACTGATCCCCATGCTGCCTCAAGACTACGGGTTACTTATGTTTGATTGGCCCGGGCACGGTTTGTCTGAGCACAAAACCGGGGATTATCACTACCCGTTTTTTGATTATCTAGATAGCTTGCATCAAGTGCTTCACCAAACACTTTGTTCGCAACCTGAGAAAATAGGTCCCGTCATATTGGTGGGGCACTCATTGGGAGGGTTAGTGGCTAGCTGTTACGCGGCCAGTTTTCCTGAGTCGATCGCGGGGGCTGTCTCGATAGAAGCGTTGGGGCCCATTGTTGAACCTGAACATAAAATCACCGAACGCATCGCGAAAAGTCTCAATCAGCGCTTAAATTCAGCGCAAAAAACACCACGTCTCTTTGATTCTGCGATTAAGGCGCTACAATTGCGCGCATCCATTAATAAAGTCGCCTGTCAGTCACTGATGCCACTGGTAGCACGCGGGCTCGAGACATGCGGTCATGGTGTACGTTGGCGTCATGATCCTAAGCTTCGTGGTGAGCCACTGTATCGAATGGCGCCCGGCCATGGAGAGTCGATTATTCGAGCGATTGAATGCCCTGTGCTGGCGATTCGCGCGACAGATGGGTATCCTGCGCTGCGCTCTGCCGATGCCGCGCAACGAGCCACGTGGTTTAAGCAATTGACACTTATTGAGATCCCCGGGACACACCATTGTCACCTTCAGCAACCGCAACAAACTGTGTCGTTAATAACGGATTTTGTGACCAAAATTCAAACGCGCACTTAAAATGCTCGTGTAAAAATAATGTTAACGCTATGGTGGGCAGGTTAAACACCTGTTTGAATTATGCCTCGCGTCGATCGAAGCAGGCAATATAGCCTGCAAGTTAACACATAGGAGAAAGCCAGTGGAAAAGGTATGGCTTAATCGTTACCCGTCGGATGTGCCGGCGGAAATAGATCCAGATGCCCATCGCTCTCTGGTCGAGATGTTTGAACATTCTGTTCAGCAGTACGCGGATCAAACTGCCTTCATTAATATGGGGCAGGTCATGACATTTCGTAAACTGGAAGAGCGTAGCCGTGCGTTTGCAGCCTATCTACAAAACGAGCTGAAACTGAAAAAAGGCGATCGCGTTGCCATTATGATGCCGAACTTGCTGCAATACCCAATTGCCCTGTTTGGTATTTTACGAGCCGGTTGTGTCGCCGTGAACGTTAACCCGTTGTACACCCCTCGCGAGCTTGAGCACCAATTAACGGACGCCGGGGCAAAGGCGATTGTGATTGTGAGTAACTTTGCTCACACGTTAGAGAAAGTGGTCGACAATACGCCGGTGAAACACGTGGTATTGACCAGTTTGGGTGAACAGTTGCCACGAGCCAAAGGGACCCTGGTTAACTTTGTAGTCAAATACGTCAAAAAAATGGTGCCTAAGTATCATTTGCCGCACGCGACCTCGATGCGCCAAGCGCTGCGCCGTGGTCGACGTATGCAATATGTGAAGCCTTTTTTGAAAGGCGAGGATATTGCATTTTTACAATATACCGGTGGCACCACGGGGTTAGCGAAAGGCGCCGTACTCACGCATAGAAATATGTTAGCTAACGTCTATCAAGCCAAAGGGACGTATCAGCCGGTACTCAATGCAGGTGAGGAGTTAGTTGTCACTGCATTGCCGCTTTATCACGTATTTGCGCTCACGGTCAATTGCCTCTTGTTTATTGAAATGTGTGGACAAAATCTACTGATCACCAACCCACGCGATATTCCAGGTTTTGTTAAAGAGCTACAAAAGTATCCGTTTACGGCCATTACAGGCGTGAATACCCTGTTTAACGCGCTACTCCATAACGAAGATTTCCATGAGTTGGACTTTTCTAACCTGCGTTTGACCGTCGGTGGCGGTATGGCCGTGCAAAGGGCTGTCGCGGAAAATTGGAAAAAGCTGACTGGCAAGCATTTGCTCGAAGGATATGGGTTGACGGAGTGTTCGCCACTGGTTGCGGCCTATCCTTATGATTTACGAGACTACAACGGCTCCATTGGGTTGCCCGTGCCATCGACGGAGGTTCGCATCGTTGATGATCAGGGTGAAGATGTGGCGGACAACCAGCCGGGTGAGTTGTTAGTGCGTGGCCCGCAAGTGATGCAAGGGTATTGGAATCGTCCAGAGGCGACACGAGACAGTATCGACGAACAGGGTTGGTTAGCGACTGGCGATGTGGTGCAGTTCGATGATGATGGTTTCTTGCATATTGTCGATCGCAAGAAAGACATGATCCTCGTCTCTGGTTTTAATGTGTATCCCAATGAAGTGGAAGATGTCGTTGCGTTACATGACAAGGTGTTAGAAGTGGCCGCCATTGGCCAGCCAGATGAGAATTCTGGGGAAGTGGTTAAAATTTGTGTGGTCAAAAAAGATCCGTCGCTTACGCGAGATGATCTTGTGGCGCACTGTCGCAAACACCTCACTGGCTACAAGGTACCACGTGTCGTGGAATTTAGAGATGAACTGCCTAAAACCAATGTGGGTAAAATTCTGCGTCGAGAGTTACGCGATGAGCCGCAAGCCACTGAGCAAAAAGCGTCAGCTTAATGCGAACCGACCCAGAAAAGGGTAAACTGTCGATAACGAATCACGAAATGCCGGCCTCGCCGGCATTTTCTTTATGGGCTTTTTTGTGAACTATCAACAAATCACCACCGATCAACAGCTGGTCGATATCTGCGCACATTTCCGTGACCAAGCCGTTGTGATGCTTGATACCGAGTTTGTCCGTACGCGTACCTTTTATGCACAATTGGGGCTGGTCCAGATTTATGATGGCGAGCAACTGGTGCTGGTTGACCCGCTAGCCATTGATGATCTTTCTCCGTTATGGGCGCTGTTGACTGACACCCAGGTCACCAAGGTGTTACATGCGAGTAGCGAAGACTTAGAGGTTTTTCAGCACTACGCGGGCGTGTTGCCAACCCCCATGGTGGACACGCAAATCGTCGCCGCCTTTTTAGGTCATGGCGTCTCCGAGGGCTTCGCAAGCTTGGTAGAGCGTTATGTCGGCGTGAGCTTAGATAAAGGAGAGTCGCGCACTGATTGGTGTGCACGTCCCTTAACGGACAAGCAGAAACAGTATGCGGCCGCTGATGTGTATTACTTGCTACCGCTTTATCAAGCGCTGACTCAAGCGCTATCCGACACACCGTGGTATGACGCCATGGTAGAAGAGTGTGGCCTGTTGTGCCGCAAAAAGCAGTGGGTAAAGCCGGATGAAGCAGCTTATCTCGATATTAAATATGCGTGGCAGCTTAAACCTCAACAGTTAGCGGTATTGCAAGCTCTTGCCAAGTGGCGAGCTGAGGAAGCGCGCCGCCGGAATATGGCACTCAACTTTATCGTTAAAGAGCAAAACCTCTGGAAAATGGCGCGTTATGGTATTCGTACGGTTGAGCAAATGAACGAGCATGGGTTCGACAAATTTGAAGTGCGTTATCACGCGCAAACCTTGATCACGTTGGCCACGCAAGCGGATAAAACCCCGTTAGCCAAATGCCCGCCGGCCATCACACGCTTAGTCGATGAGCCTGGGTATAAGTCGGTGATTAAAGCGATTAAGGAGCAGGTGCAAGCCCAGGCAGATAAGTCAGGCTTAGCGCCTGAGTTTATTGGTTCTAAAAAGCAGCTTAATCAATTGATTACCTGGGTATGGCGAGAGGAGCGTCAAGAAGACAAACGTCCTGACTTAGCCTCGGGGTGGCGCTTTCGGTTAGTGGGTGAGACATTGCTGACGATGATCCCTAACGCCCCAGGGGCATAGTCATCATCTCACGCATAAACAAAAGCGGTGGCCTTGAGCCACCGCTTTCTGTATTAGCCCGTTGTAATTGAGATCTAGCTCTCTTTTCCCTCTTCGGGCAAGGTGACATTCAGCTCCAAGACGGATAGGTCATCATCGCCTTGCTCTAGGCTGACAGACACTTGGTCCGGTGCGATATCCACGTATTTGCGGATCACGTCTAAAATATCTTGCTTGAGCTGAGGCAAATAAGTCGGCGCTGGGCTATCTGCACTGCGACGCTCGGCAACAATAATTTGTAAACGCTCTTTGGCAATATTGGCCGACTTTTTCTTAGATGGGCGGAAGAATTCAAGCAGTGCCACATTAGCCTCCAAATAAGCGTTTTAGGAAACCTTTGCGCTCTTCCTCGATAAAGCGGAAGGGACGCTCTTCACCCAGCAGACGCGCAATGGCATCTTCATAGGCTTGGCCTGCATCAGATTCTTGGTCAAGTACCACTGGCTCGCCTTTGTTTGAGGCGTGCAACACAGACTGGCTCTCCGGGATGACCCCTAACAGTGGAATACGCAAGATATCTTCAACATCCTCAACACTGAGCATTTCACCGTTGGTCACACGTGCAGGATTATAGCGAGTGAGTAATAAGTGATGTTTTACCGGATCCTCGCCGTTTTCTGCGCGGCGTGACTTGGAGTCGAGAATACCTAGAATCCGATCAGAGTCGCGTACGGATGAAACTTCTGGATTAGTGGTCACAATCGCTTCGTCAGCAAAATACAGCGCCATTAATGCACCGGCTTCAATGCCCGCGGGCGAGTCGCAAATAATGTATTCAAAGCCAAGCTCATCCATGTCTTTTAGAACCCGCTCCACGCCGTCTTTGGTTAGCGCATCTTTATCGCGTGTTTGTGAGGCTGGCAGAATAAACAAATTGTCTACGCGTTTGTCTTTAATTAATGCTTGATGCAGATTGGCTTCGCCATTAATGACATTGACAAAGTCATAGACGACCCGACGCTCACAGCCCATCACCAAATCCAGGTTACGTAGGCCAATATCAAAATCGACCACGGCGGTTTTTTTGCCTGTCATGGCCAACCCGGTCGCCAATGCCGCACTCGATGTTGTTTTACCAACACCGCCTTTACCGGAAGTAATTACAATAATTCGTGCCATTCCTCTTCCTTATTCTCTTATAGCGTGAGGGGGTCAATGTGTAAGCTTTCTTGATTAAGCGAGACCATGGAAGGTCGCTCTAAATGTTCTGATGGAATTTTATCGCTGAGCCAATAGCTTCCTGCTACTGACAATAATTCTGACTGAAGGTTCTGACAATAAATACGCGCTTGCTTTTGTCCACTTGCGCCGGCAATAGCTCGGCCACGCAAAACGCCATAGATATGAATACTGCCATCGGCTATCACTTCCGCGCCGGCACTGACATGATTGAGGATCACCAGATCGGCGTTTTTCGCATAGATTTGCTGACCTGAACGCACGGGGGCGGTGACCACTTTGGCAGGCGGCTGAATCGGATCGGCAACTCGGGATTGCTTGCTTGACTTGAGCACGGCTAGCTGCGCATTCAGCGCAAGCTCGCGTGTATCATTATGGGTGACGCCGGTCAATCCGACGAGAATCATGCCTGTGGCCTGTAAGCACTGCTTTAAGGCACCGATATCAGGACATTGTGATAGACGGCTAATGTCAGCGACAACAGGGGCGCCTTGAAAAAAGGCCGGTGCTTGGGTGACTTTCTCTGTCAAAACATTGGCAGCGGCAGCAAAATTATCGTCAACGAGGTGGAGGACGGAAAGGGTAAAGGTTGAGCCTTTCAACTCCGGTTGTTTGAGCATGTTATTCGATCCCGGTTTTGTCATTTAAACACGAGTCAGACGCGCATTATCAGACGTTGGATAGCATGGTATATTCACAGAGCCAATGCGGCAAGCAGGGTTTGCCGTTGATGCGGCATTTCTCCCTTTAATGGTGTTTTTTTAACGTTTGAATGAGAAATGGCAGCAGAGACGCGTTTTGACACACTTTGCTGCAAAGCTTAACAAACCTTTACCCCGAGATGACAATTTATCGCCAGTAATATGGCATGCTCATGAGGACTTTTGAGATGTATTGCGCAATTTATCGTAGCAAAAAGAAAGAAGGCACCTATCTTTATCTTGCAGAGAAAGATAAATTTGATGATGTGCCTGAGGCATTAATGAATAGCTTTGGGCAACCCGAATTTGCCATGATGATCAACTTAGACAAGCGCGATAAACTGGCTGCTGTTGACATCAATAAGGTTAAACAAAGCCTGCAAAGTGATGGTTTTTTTGTGCAATTGCCCCCGCCACCTGATGCGGCATTGCAGGCCATTCGTAATAAAAACGAAAAACTGTAAAAGGAAGACTATGCGCAAAGGTATGATTTCAGCTTCTATCGCGGCGGCACTTTTGGTGAGCCCTGTGATGGCCAAGCCCGGATTCGAGCAGTATGTGACCACCTTAAAAGCCGAGGCACGAGAGGCGGGCATCAGTGATGCGTTACTTGAGCGTGCGTTTAAGGACGTTGAATACCACGAGCGTGCGGTCAGCTCCGATCGAAATCAACCTGAGCGACGCCTTACGCTGGATGAATATATTCCGCGTGCTGTGCCTGATTGGAAAGTCGCCCAAGCGAAAAAACTGTATCGTGAACATTACGACACGTTGAAAACCATCGGTGAGCAGTACCAAGTTCAGCCGCGTTTTATTGTGGCTTTATGGGGCGTAGAAAGTAATTTTGGCAAACTTCAGGGCAGTTATAATGTGATTGAAGCTTTATCAACATTAGCCTTTGATGGTCGTCGAGAGGCCTTTTTTCGTAAAGAGACCATGGCTGCACTGAAGATATTACAGCAAGGGCACATTGCGCCAGAAGCGATGAAAGGCTCTTGGGCAGGGGCAATGGGCCAATGCCAGTTTATGCCAAGCTCGTTTATTAATTACGCGGTCGATGGCAATCAAGATGGTAAGAAAGACATTTGGCAAACAGAAGCCGATGTTTTTGCGTCTGCTGCGAATTACTTAAAAAAAGCCGGGTGGGATGATACTTATACATGGGGGCGGCAAGTACAGCTACCTGCAGGAATAGATCGTACTTTGCTTGGCACCGACAGTGATAAAGCACACTCATTGAGTGCCTGGCAGACGCGTGGTGTGCGCCGTTTGAATGGTCAGGCGCTACCCGCCGTCGATATCAATGCGTGGTTGATTCAGCCTGATGATGGTAAAGGCAGGGCTTATCTTGTTTATAATAATTATCAGAGTTTATTGAAATGGAATCGCTCGCACTACTTTGCGTTAGCGGTGAGCCATTTGGCAGACAGAATTAAATTTGGTTAAGGGATAAAAAAAAGAGGCTGAGCGCCTCTTTTTTTATGCGGGAATATGGACTTAGGCTTCTTGGCCTGGGATGAGGAAATCTTCCTGCTTAGCCGCACCGCTCTCAATCGCTTCGCGAATCACTTTCGGCATACGACCTTGGCCTGTCCAGGTTTTTTGTGAGCCATCTTCGCCCGTATATTGATATTTTGCTGGACGAGTCGCGCGTTTACCCGATGCTTTGCTCTTGGAAGCACCACCTAACAATGCCACGATTTCTTCTGGGTCAATACCGTCGGCTTCTAACATAGCACGGTATTTTTCTAACTTCTCTAAGCGCTCTTTTTCTTGCGCTTCAGCTTGGCGATCGATTTCTTTGCGCTCTTCAACAACCGTTTGTAATTTTTCTAAGGCTTCGTTCAGTTGCTCAGTAGACATCTCTTTTGCAACTGCGCGTAAGCTACGCAAATTGAGTAAGGCTTTCATTGCATCAGACATTATTGGTTCCTATTTGATTTATATGTTAATTGAAAGAATGATAGCAGTATAATTGAAATATACAATATGACCTATATTAATACGCCATATTGTTCATTAATTGCAAGTTAACCGCAAATTTGACTTTAATTCTATTGTCTTTTTTGAAACAGATGTCTAAAAAAATAGAAGATAAGACGCATTTTATTGGCATCGAGTAAGGTGGGGGTTAATCGACGTTTTTTCAACCATAAATAGTTGCGATAGTAAACACGTTGTGTAGAATGCACCACGCTTAACGTAGAGGTGCGTTGTTTATAAGTCGTGCGCAAGAGGGTGATACCGATGAGAGCGCATAAAAGGAAACAACGCCGAAGCCAATCAGGTCATCACACCGATTGAGCTGGGGCTGTTACCGAATAGGGGCAGCACTGCCATAGTACTTGGAAATACACTATGGAGCGCTACTGTATGTAGGAGGCAAGTTGTTTGCCGTGTGATACCACACCTTACCGTCTTCATTTCTGCAGTAGATCTCCAACCACCTGGTTGACACTGAGATCATGAACTTAACAGATTTTTCTTCATCCGCTTTATCACTGCTTCCCCCTTTATTGGCGCTAGGCCTCGCGATTGCCACACGACGGGTTTTATTGTCGTTGGGCATGGGAATCGTACTGGGTACTGTATTACTGACCGATTTTTCTTTCCTCTCTTCTGGACAGTACTTACTTGAGGTAATCACTGGGCTATTTATTGCTGATGGAGGCTTAAATAGCTGGAATTTAAGTATTCTCGCGTTTCTTATTTTACTCGGTATGATCACTGCGCTCCTGTCTCTTTCTGGAGGGACACGCGCGTTCGCCAATTGGGCGCAAAGCCGGATCAAGAGTAAACGTGGGGCGAAACTGCTCGCCGCTTTTCTCGGCGTATTTATATTTGTCGATGATTATTTCAACAGCTTAGCGGTGGGCGCCGTTTCTCGCCCCGTGACAGATAGATTTCACGTCTCTCGAGCGAAACTGGCTTACATCCTTGACTCCACGGCAGCCCCTATGTGTGTGATCACGCCAGCATCAAGCTGGGGAGCCTATATCATTACCGTGATTGGCTCGATTTTAGTGGCGCATGGTGTGACGGATTACACGGCTCTAGGGGCATTTGTCACCATGATCCCGATGAACTTTTACGCCATTTTTGCCTTGCTCTTAGTGTTTGCGGTGGTTTGGTTTCAACTGGATATTGGCCCGATGCGTCAGTTTGAATATCAGGCGAAAAAAGGCAGTCGATTGGGCGATGAAAGTGAAAACTGCGCTGATATCTGCGATGACTTAGGGATTGAAGAAAGTGATAAAGGCAGCGTGGCTGATTTGGTCGCCCCCATTATTATGCTAGTCGTGGCGACGGTGGGAGCGATGCTATATACCGGCGGGCAGGCCTTGGCCGCTGATGCACAATCCTTTTCTCTCCTCGGCGCGTTTGAAAATACCGATGTCGGCATGTCATTGCTGTGGGGTGGACTGGCGGGTTTAGCTGTGTCCTTAGTGATGACAGGTAAACAAGGTATTGCGGTATCAGATATTGCGAAAACCCTTTGGGTGGGCGCAAAGTCTATGTTTGGCGCGATCCTCATTCTGTTATTTGCTTGGTCAATTGGCCATATTATTGGTGACCTACAAACAGGCAAATATTTGTCGTCTTTAGTTGAGGGGAACTTACCGGCGCAACTCTTGCCTGTGGTGCTCTTCTTGTTGGCGGCAGTGATGGCCTTTGCAACAGGGACGTCGTGGGGGACGTTCGGTATTATGCTTCCTATCGCAGGCGATCTTGCCGCGGCGACAGAGATTGCTCTGATGCTACCTATGCTCTCAGCAGTATTGGCGGGGGCGGTATTTGGCGATCATTGTTCACCAATTTCTGATACCACTATCTTGTCTTCAACAGGGGCACGATGTGGACATATTGACCACGTCGCCACCCAGCTCCCTTATGCTATTGGCGGGGCGCTTGTCTCAACCGTAGGCTTCATGGTGTTAGGCTTTACCGCGTCACTTCTTTGGTCTTTGATGGCGACCGTGTTTGCGTTCGTTGCACTATGTGCTGGGTTAATGTGGCTTAAAAAGCGACCGTGTAAATTGGTCGGTTAATTATCTAGCCTCGCTTCGGCGGGGCTTTTCTTTTTCTGCTAGTGCGGTAGCATGCCTGTTTATTTAATCCAGCTCGCCCAAAACGGGCATTACGTGTAGAGACAGTTATGGCTCAGTTATACTTTTATTATTCGGCAATGAACGCGGGTAAGTCGACCACCTTGTTACAATCGGCCTTTAACTACCAAGAACGCGGTATGCAGCCTCTACTATTTACCGCCGCGATTGATAACCGCTATGGGGTCGGAAAAATTAGTTCTAGAATTGGCTTAGAAGCTGATGCCCACCTGTATGACAATCAGACGTCGCTATTCGAGCACGTTGCGACTATCTTGGCGCAAGAGAAAGTTGACTGTTTATTGATTGATGAGAGCCAATTTTTGACCAAACAGCAAGTCCTTGAGCTCACCGATGTGGTGGATAAGCTGCGGATCCCAGTATTGTGTTATGGATTAAGAACGGATTTTCGTGGTGAGCTGTTTGAAGGGTCGCAGTACTTGTTGGCGTGGGCTGATAAGCTCGTTGAACTGAAAACCGTTTGCCATTGTGGACGTAAAGCGAGTCGAGTTATTCGCCAAGATAGCGAGGGTAATGCCATTGCGGATGGTGATCAGGTGGTGATTGGGGGCAATGAACGTTATGTTTCTGTGTGTCGCCGCCACTACAAACAGATGCTTGGGTTACTCTAGACGGCATTGAGTTCGGTCAAACACAACAAAGGCGAGCGGTAAGCTCGCCTTTTCCATTTGGCCGACCGGATTCAGCGCTATTTAGCCGCTTCTTGATCGACTGGCACAATTTCACTGGCATGGTAGCCTTTTGGTCCTTCCTGAACCTCGTAGTTGACGGTTTGTCCCGCCTTTAATGTCTTATATCCGTCCATCTGGATGGTAGAATAGTGGGCAAACACATCGCCTTCTCCTTCTACCGGACAAATAAAGCCAAATCCTTTTGCATTGTTAAACCATTTTACTGTACCAGTTTCCATGCGACACATCCTTCTTGCATCAAACTTTGCATACCTGCGATAAACGCGTTCATTCCACCTCATCAATCCCGGCAGCGCGGCACTGTTGCCATCACTGATATGATTGAATAGAAGTGACATGGTTAGTTTACCTACCACATGTTTCACTTTAGTAGATACTTTTAGGCAGTCAAGTGTGGGGTATAACTTATAACAGTAATGTAATATCGAATCGAAAAAGTGTGAGGAAGTGGCAATTATTCATTCAACAACAGACATCTCAATTGCATAGTTTTTTAGATTTTACCCTGGATGTTTTCGCTATAAACCCGTGTGATTACAGTGATAGATGCGCTATTACAGGGCTGAACTATTACTTTTTATTCTAATAACTTGCTCTTTAGCCCTTAAGTGTTTGGATTGGCATGATCGCTACTGGCATTACGTAAGGAGTCTACCTGCTTAAAAATGATCATGGAGTGAATATTGTGAATCGAGATAGGCGTGTGCCTATTTCTCACCCGTCGCGCTTGATGCGATCCACCCACACGTTATTTGCTAGCCGGATTGCCTTGTTTTTTATGCATTTTGATGCAGTGAGCGATGACACGTTCGTGTCGCGCGCAGTGAACGAAATGCTGCGTCAGACACTATTACATAATGCAGTGCTTAACAATTGCTCAGGCAAACGGTGTTCGCAATGAAAAGGTTGCTGGAATACAATCTGTGGCTTAACTTTAAGTATAGGTGGACGGGAATCGTGGATGGCAGTAGTGCCCCGCCACATCACTTACCGAGACACCCTAACAATGCATTGAATGAGTTATGAGTAATTGGAACCAGTGGGGTTTGCCTGACGCAGAGGCCGAATCGTCAGAAAAAACCAAGTTGCAACCGCCATCAATGTACAAGGTGGTGCTAAATAATGATGACTATACTCCGATGGAGTTTGTTATCGATGTGCTCCAGACGTTTTTTGCCATGGATGTGGACAAAGCGACGCAAGTCATGCTGACGGTGCACTATGAAGGAAAAGCGGTCTGTGGCGTATTTACCGCCGAGGTCGCTGAAACGAAAGTGGCACAGGTAATGATGTATGCCAAAGAGCATGGCCATCCGCTACTGTGCACGATGGAGAAAGCTTAGCCGGCTCCATCACGCTTTAGCGCGGTTTTTGAGGGAGGTGCCTTTATGCTTAACAAAGAACTTGAAGCCAGTTTGAATGGCGCGTTTGCACGTGCGCGTGAAAAACGCCACGAATTCATGACGGTGGAGCACCTGCTTCTCGCGTTGATCGAAAATGCGGCCGCGCACGATGCGCTGGTCGCGTGCCGTGCAGATTTGGAGGCGCTGCGCAAAGAACTTGATGCGTTTATCGAACAAACCACGCCGCTGATCCCTGCGGACGATGAGTCGCGGGAAACGCAGCCAACGCTAAGCTTCCAGCGAGTACTCCAGCGGGCTGTTTTTCATGTGCAGTCATCCGGTCGTAGCGAAGTAAGCGGTGCGAACGTGTTGGTGGCCATCTTTAGCGAACAAGAGTCCCACGCCGCTTACCTGCTTAAAAAGAACGACGTGAGTCGCCTTGACGTGGTCAACTATATCTCCCATGGCACCACGAAAGATGAAGGCGACGATCTGCCAAGCAGTGACATGGGCGCCGATGAGGCCGGTGCGGAGCCGGGTGAAGACCGGTTGGAGAACTTCGCGACTAACCTTAATCAGCTCGCGCGTGTTGGCGGTATTGATCCGCTAATCGGTCGTGATAAGGAACTTGAGCGCACCATCCAGGTCCTGTGTCGCCGTCGTAAGAATAACCCCCTGTTGGTTGGCGAAGCCGGGGTCGGTAAGACGGCAATTGCAGAAGGGCTCGCATGGCGCATTGTCGAAGGGCAAGTGCCAGATGTAATCAAAGATTGCGTGATTTATTCGCTCGACATTGGGTCTCTATTAGCCGGGACCAAATACCGTGGTGACTTTGAGAAGCGCTTTAAATCGATCTTGAAGCAACTCGAAAAAGAAGATCATGCGGTGCTCTTTATCGACGAGATCCACACTATCATTGGCGCAGGTGCTGCCAGTGGTGGCCAGGTAGATGCCGCAAACTTAATTAAACCGCTATTGAGTAGCGGAAAGTTACGCTGTATCGGCTCGACGACCTACCAAGAGTATGGCTCTATCTTCGAAAAAGAGCGGGCACTGGCGCGCCGTTTCCAGAAAATCGACGTGATTGAGCCCTCTATTGATGACACCACTAAAATCTTGATGGGGCTGAAACCCAAATACGAAGCCCACCACGAAGTGCGTTATACAAATAAGGCCATTCGTGCTGCTGTGGAGCTGTCGGCGAAATACATTAATGAGCGTCATTTGCCAGACAAAGCGATCGATGTGATCGATGAGGCGGGGGCGCGGTGTCGTATGGCGCCAGCAAGCAAACGCAAGAAGACGGTCAATGTCCCTGATGTTGAGAGTATGATTGCGAAAATGGCGCGTATTCCTGAGAAGTCGATTTCTTCGTCAGATAAAGACGTGCTGCAGTCGCTGGATGACAAGCTGAAAATGTTGGTGTTTGGCCAAGATACCGCCATCACCGCGTTGTCTGAAGCGATCAAGTTAAGCCGCGCAGGACTGGGCGATGAGAATAAACCGGTCGGCTCTTTCTTGTTTGCCGGGCCTACCGGGGTCGGTAAAACCGAGGTCACGGTACAATTGGCCCGCGCGATGGGCATTGAGTTGCAGCGCTTTGACATGTCGGAGTACATGGAACGTCACACAGTGAGCCGCTTGATTGGTGCTCCCCCAGGCTATGTGGGATACGATCAGGGCGGGTTGCTGACCGATGCGGTGATCAAGCACCCATACAGTGTAGTGCTGCTTGATGAAATTGAGAAAGCACACCCAGACGTGTTCAACCTGTTGTTACAGGTGATGGATAATGGCACTTTGACGGACAACAACGGACGCAAAGCCGATTTCCGCAATGTTATCTTGGTGATGACGACCAATGCTGGCGTGGCCGAGACGGTGCGTAAGTCGATTGGCCTGATTCAGCAAGACCACAGTCATGATGCAATGTCCGAAATTAAGAAGGTGTTCTCGCCAGAGTTCCGTAACCGTTTGGACAACATCATCTGGTTTAATCACTTGGATGAGCAAGTTATCTTGCAAGTGGTGGATAAGTTCATTGTCGAGCTACAAGCTCAACTGGACGCCAAGGGCGTGTCGCTTGAGGTGACGTCAGAGGCTAAGCGCTGGCTAGCGGAAGAAGGCTATGACAAGGCAATGGGAGCACGGCCGATGGGGCGCGTTATCCAAGATAACTTGAAAAAGCCACTGGCTAATGAGCTGCTGTTTGGCTGTCTGGTCAATGGAGGGACGGTTCGTGTGGTATTGAAAGATAACCGGTTGGACTTCCAATTCAGTGATCAAATGGAACCTGCTTAATCATCTTGAGACGAAAAAGCAAAACCCGGCATCGCTGCCGGGTTTTTTGATCGCGTTCGGAGGATTAACGCGAACGGAAAACGATGCGACCTTTGGACAAATCGTAAGGGGTCATTTCAACAGTGACTTTGTCGCCGGTCAGGATGCGGATGTAGTGCTTACGCATCTTGCCTGAAATGTGGGCAGTCACCACGTGACCGTTTTCTAGTTCTACGCGGAACATAGTATTAGGCAACGTATCGAGTACGGTGCCTTGCATTTCAATTACGTCTTCTTTTGCCATTGAATCCTCTTAGGCCTCTTCTGGTAGCCAATTTTTTGACCGACAGATAATGCCTCTATTCTGAAAGTCTGTAAAGTTCGGGTGCGAATTTTACCCTGTTGGGGCGCTCCTTGCTAGAAAAAATAGCCACTATTGTGGAATAAGCGGCCAGGAAAACGCCCGCCACTGCTGGTTGATAAAGCGTTGATGTGGATAATAGTCCGCCTTATAACGCATCGCTGGACAGGTGTCGATTTGATAGCCCAAGTAGAGCCAGGGTAAATGGAGTGAATTTGCCAGTTGTAGCTGTGCCTGAATACTGACGCGTCCAAGAGAGAAGCGGTGCTCTGGTTCGAAAAAGGTATAAAGCGCACTTAACCCGTCGGCGACGACATCAGTCACGGCGATGGCAACCAGAGTGAGTTGGTTATGATCGCGTTGATACAAATGGATAAAGCGCGGGGATAACCAGTCACTACCGATAAAGTCGAGAAAATCTTGGCGCTTGGCAGGGTACATATTGCCATCAGCATGGCGAGTGGCGATGTACCGTTGAAAGAGCGCAAACCAGTTCTCATCAAGCTCATCACTCACTTTAATCTCTAGGCGATTAAGCTGGCTGCGATGACGCTTTTGGCTTTTTGAGGGTTGATATTTGGCCACATCAATCCGAAGCGCTTGGCAGGCCTGGCATTGTGGGCAGTGCGGCCGGTAAATAAGGTTACCACTGCGACGAAAGCCAGCGGCTAACAGTGCAGCATATCGCTCGGGCGTGTGGTAATCCGCCGACATCACCACGGCCAGTTGCTCTTGCTGGTGAGACAAGTATTGGCAAGGTGCTGTAGGCGTGACGCCTACCTGGATCCCCACACTCATTATGGTCTCCAATCTGCTATCTGCTGCGGTTGGCAGCCCTGGATAATGGGGTCATCGCGATGAGCGTGCAGCGCGGCGATAAACGCGTCGCGTGTCCAGGGTTTGGTGCCCAAAGAGGCTAAATGTGGGGTCATCATCTGACAGTCAATATAGTGCCCCCCTCGTTGCGCGAAGAATTGGCTAAATTGCCAAAGGGCAAACTTTGACGCATTGGACGTGTGGGAAAACATGGATTCACCACAGAACACACGGCCTACAGAGACACCGTAAAGCCCGCCGACAAGGTGTGTTCCGTCCCACACTTCCACACTGTGGGCATCGCCTTGCTGATGAAGCTGGCAGTAAGCGGCTTGCATCTCATCGGTAATCCAGGTCTGTTCAGGTCCACGAACAGTCGCGCAGGTAGCGATCACCGTCTCGAATGCGCGATTGAACGTGATGGTATACGCAGACTTTTTGGCGGCTTTACGCAAACTGCGACTGGCGTGAAAATCAGAGGGCTGAAGGATGGCGCGTTCACTCGGCGACCACCACAATAAAGGGTCATCTTCGCCAAACCAAGGGAAAATACCACTGCGATAAGCCGACATTAGCCGCGCAGGTGATAGATCTCCCCCAATGGCGAGCAAGCCATCGGGGTGAGAGAGCGCCTCATTCACGGGCGGAAAGCCGACATCATTTTGCGCTAAAGGGGGTAAAAAGAGGGTCATCGTACACTCTCTTATTACAAGCGGTTCATGAGTTGTGCATAGCGACCGTTACGTGCCAGCAAGTCTTGGTGCGTGCCTTGCTCAATAATGCGGCCTGCATCCATTAAACACACTGTGTCCATATGCGCCAAGCCAACCAATCGATGGGTAATGATCACCACGGTTTTATCCTGACAATGGTCTTGCAGTAAGGATAGGATCTCTGCTTCGGTTTGCACATCCAGTCCTTCCGTTGGCTCATCAAGCAACATAATCGGCGCGGGGTGCAAGAGGCCACGAGCAATCCCCAAACGGCGGCGCTCACCCCCAGAGAGTTGTCGTCCGCCGTCGCCCAACCATGCGTCTAGCCCTTGGCCTTCGAGCAGCCCGGTTAAGCCGACGCGGTGCAGGGCAGAGGCGAGATCATCGTCTGATGTATCTGGGCAAGCGAGGGTAAGGTTGTCGCGCAGTGTGCCATTGAACAAATCAACGCTTTGTGTCACCACAGACATGGCGTCACGCAGCGCGGTTTCTTGCCATTGCATTAGAGGCACCCCATCAAGGGTGATTTGACCTTGGGTGGGATCCCACGCGCGGGTGAGCAAGCTCAATAAGGTTGACTTACCACATCCCGTCCTTCCTAGAAGTGCCAGTGTGTGTCCCGGTGTCACGTGGAGCGAGATATTTGAAACCGCGTCTTGTGCCGCGCCTGGGTATTGGTAACTGACGTTATCAAAGCAAATATCGCCGACGGCAGGGCCAGTATGTCCGTGGGAAGGGAAGGGGACACTGGGTGCTCGCTCGGTGATCGCATTCAGTCGTTTGGCAGCGGTAAGCGTTTTACCCAGATATTGGAACGCGGCGGTAATAGGCATCATCAGCTCAAAGCTGGCCATGGTTGTAAAGGCGACCATCGCGATCAGTGGGCCTGGCATACGCTCACCGACACCATCTGCTGCGAGCCAAATCATCATCACCAATGTTAGCCCTGTGGCCGCGACGAGCACGGCATTGGCCAATCCGGTAATACGCGCCATATTGGCTTGTGCGTGAAGCATCGCTTGCTCGCTGTCATCGATGCGGGCGCGATAACGGTCACGTGCGCCAAATAAAGCCAGCTCGGCGTGGCCTTGTAACCAATCGAGCAGTGCTATGCGTGTGGCTGCGTTTTGCTCCAATTGAGCACGGCCTTGATCGTTACCCAAGCGATAAAAAAGGATGGGCAGCCCAATCAGTAACGCGAGCAAGGTCAGTCCAAGCGCCATGCCAAGCCTTGGGTCAAACCACCCCAGGAAGAAACTCACCGCCAGGATACCGACGATACCGACCAGCATCGGGCTGACTAGGCGCAGATAAACGTGATCCATGGCATCGACATCGGCGACCATGCGATTAAGCAAATCGCCATCACGCATATTCAGCCCTTGATCAGGGACTAACGGGGCGAGTTTGCGAAAAAATGACACGCGCAAATCTGCCAATAGTTTGAAGGTGGCATTGTGGCTAACCACACGTTCGGCCCAACGACCAAAGGTACGGCCAATAGAGAAGCCACGCACACCCGCCGCAGGGAGCATGTAATTAAAGGTAGCGATACTCGCTAGGCCTGCAACAGCCGCAGCGGCAATAAACCAGCCGGAGAGGGTGAGTAGGCCAATAGCAGCAAATAGTGTGGCAAACGCCAGTACCATGCCTAAACTCAAACCAAACCAGTGGCGCTTATAAAGGCGAAGATAGGGCAGTAGTTCACGCATCGAGGTTTCTCCTATCGGCGGAAGCCAGCATCTCTGCCAGCGGGCCCGAGTCAGCCAGACTGTGATATGGGCCTTGTTGCACGAGTTTCCCATCCATCATTACCCAGACTTGGTCACTTTTGGCGAGTGAGTCCAAACGGTGCGATACCTGTATACAGGTTTTATCTTGTGTTGCTGCACTCAAGGTTTCCAGCACGCGATTTTCGCTATGTGCGTCTAGGCTTGCAGTCGGTTCATCCAGTACCCAGAGGGCGCCATCTTGTAATAACGCTCGCGCGACGGCAATGCGCTGTGCTTGACCCACCGATAACCCCCCATTTCGGTCACCGACAGAGTGGGCTAAGCCGTCGGTCAATCGCATCACAAATTCATCCACGTACGCTTGCGTCATCACCTGATTAATCATATCTGGCGTTGCCTCAGGGTTGGCCAGAGCAATATTGTCTCGGATACTGCCGTGGAAAAGTTGCGGATTCTGCCCGACCCAACTGATCGATTGGCGCCAGTGGCTGATGGAGAGATCACGGCGTTCGCAGCCATTAATGGTGAGGCTACCACGGTAGGGCAGAAAACCAAGCAGGGCGTTAAGGAGGCTGGATTTGCCTGCGCCACTGACGCCAATGAGCGCAATCTGCTCGCCTGGCTGAACGGAAAAACGCATGGGCCCAGCCAATACGTGGCCGTCGGGACTGAGTACCTCCAGGTCGTGCGCGATAATAGCGACGGTGGATAAATCAGGCGTGGCCTCACCTTGAGTGCCGGTATCTGGCTGAGCGTCCAGGAATTCAACGATCGACTCAGCCGCACCAATCGCTTGCGCCTTGGCGTGATAAAAGGTGCCGAGATCGCGCAACGGCTGATAAAACTCGGGGGCGAGCACTAAAACAAATAAACCGGTAAACAGTGAAATGGAGGCGCCATAGTGACCAAAGTCGAGCTCACCAATAAAGCTAAAGCCGAAATAGACGGCGACAACGGCGATGGAAATAGCGGTGAAAAATTCCAGCACGGCCGATGATAAAAAGGCGAGGCGCAGCACTTCCATGGTGCGTTGACGAAACGTGTGTGACGCGAGATGAAGCTGCTCGGCCTCCGCTTCGACGCGGTTAAACAGCTTGAGTGTGGGCAGTCCACGTAATCGGTCGTAGAAGTAACCGGATAAACGTTGCAGTGCCTTAAAGTTTTTTCGGTTGGCATCAGCGGCTTTAATGCCAACCAAGGCCATAAAAAAGGGGACCAACGGTGCGGTCACTAAAAAGATCAATCCTGAGGCCCAGTTGATTGGGAAAACGGCGACTAAGATCACCAACGGGATCAGGACGGCGATGGCCATTTGCGGTAAATAACGGGCAAAAAAGTCTTGTAACTCTTCCACTTGCTCTAAAATCAGGCTCGCCCAACTGCCTGCTGGGCGCCCTTGGATACTCACCGGCCCCAACGCCTCGAGACGATTCAGGATTAAATGACGAATATGTTGGCGAATCGCTTCACCACAGCGGTAACCCGTTTGCTCTTTCGCCCAACTGCATAGCGCACGCACTATCACGACAACAGCCAGGGCAAAAAAGCTTGGGAGTAGGGCAAATTTATCCGTTTGTTCAATAATCAACTGGTGCAGCAGGTGGGCAAGAAGTGCTGCTTGGGCAATCAAAAGCACACCGGAGAGGAGTGCAATACTAATCGTCGCAACTAACCAGGGTTTGGCTAACGTGCTCTGCGACTTGAGCCATTGGGTTAGCGCCCGCTGTTTAGATTTATCCATATCGTCTTATTGTTTTATGAGAGCCTACAAATAGGCTGGGCAGGCCACCGAACGGCAGCCTGCATGAGAGCGTGGGCTTACTGATTATTTGCCAGAGCGTCGAGATAGCGCTCGGCATCTAATGCGGCCATACAACCGGTGCCTGCAGAGGTGATCGCTTGACGGTAAACATGATCCATCACATCACCAGCAGCAAAGACACCTTCAACGCTGGTTTGAGTGGCGTTGCCATTAAGGCCCGACTCAACCTTGATGTAGCCATTTTCCATCTCTAATTGACCCGCAAAAATATCGGTATTGGGTTTATGGCCGATAGCAACAAACACACCCATCACATCCAGTGTTTCGGTTTCATCACTTTGGGTGTCTTTCAAGCGTGCTTGGGTCACGCCCATTTCATCGCCTAAAACTTCATCCAACACGCGATTAGTATGAAGGACAATATTGCCGTTGTTGACTTTATCCATCATGCGGTCAACGAGGATTTTCTCGGCTCGGAAGGTCTCGCGACGGTGAACAACATGCACTTCTGAGGCAATATTCGACAAGTACAAGGCCTCTTCGACCGCCGTGTTACCACCACCGATCACCGCGACTTTCTGGTTGCGATAGAAAAAGCCATCACAGGTCGCACAGGCTGAGACGCCCCGCCCTTTAAATGCCTCTTCAGATGGAAGGCCAAGATATTGCGCAGAGGCACCGGTAGAAATAACCAACGCATCACAGGTGAACTCACCGTTATCACCTTTTAAGCGGAACGGGCGTGAGGATAAGTCCACGTCATTGATGTGATCAAAGATAATCTCAGTCTCGAATTTTTCCGCATGGGCTTTCATGCGATCCATCAATGCCGGTCCTGTCAGTCCCTCAGGATCGCCAGGCCAGTTTTCAACGTCGGTGGTGGTGGTCAGCTGGCCACCTTGTTGCATTCCGGTCACCATCACAGGGTTTAAGTTAGCGCGCGCGGCGTAAACAGCGGCCGTATAGCCAGCCGGGCCTGAACCCAGGATCAATAGGTTCGCATGCTTAATGTTACTCATTCACGTCTCCGAGCAGGAAAGAGGTTCGTTTTTGAATGGACTGATTGTAGGTAAATTAGAAAGGTAAAGAAAGGGCACCGTGATGGTGCCCTCGATTTCTATGATTGGCGTGGCCGATTAATGTGCCGACTTCAGTGCGTCCATTGCGTCGACATAAGGTAAATCAAAGCCTTCTGCGACTTCTTTGATGGTCACTTGACCGCCAATGACATTCAGACCATTACGTAGATGCGCATCTTCGACCAAGGCATCACGATAGCCTTTATTCGCTAGCTTAACGATATAAGGCAGTGTGGCGTTGTTCAGAGCGACAGTAGAAGTACGTGCTACCGCGCCAGGCATATTGGCGACACAGTAGTGAACGACATCATCCACGATATAGGTGGGATCTGCATGGGTTGTTGCATGTGATGTTGCGAAACAGCCACCTTGGTCGATAGCGACGTCCACCACGGCGGCGCCTGGCTTCATACGCTTAATGTGATCTTCGTTAACCAGCTTGGGGGCAGCAGCACCTGGGATCAGCACGGCACCGACAACCAGATCGGCGTTCAATACGTGTTGTTCAAGGGTTTCTTCTGTGGAGTAGACCACTTTGGCACGCCCTTGGAACTCTTCATCAAGGCGACGTAAGGTATCGACATTTTTGTCGAGAATTGTGACGTCAGCACGCAGACCAACGGCCATACGAGCGGCGTTCGAGCCGACAACACCACCGCCTAGTACCACGATTTTCGCCGGCTCGACTCCAGGTACACCGCTGAGCAGCATGCCCGAACCGCCGTGTGATTTTTCTAGCGCTTGTGCACCTGCTTGAATAGACATGCGGCCGGCGACCTCAGACATGGGTGCAAGGAGTGGCAATCGACCTTTAGAATCTGTTACCGTTTCGTAGGCAATACAGATGGCTTTACTTTTAATTAAGTCTTCTGTTTGCGGAAAATCTGGTGCAAGATGCAAATAGGTGAACAAAATCTGTCCTTCGCGGAGCATCGCACGCTCAACGGCTTGTGGCTCTTTCACTTTGACGATCATCTCTGCTTTGGCAAAGACGTCAGCAGCAGTAGGAAGGATAGACGCGCCGGCGGCTTTATAGTCGTCGTCAGAGAAACCAATACCGTTACCTGCGTTGGTCTCAATGTAAACAGAGTGGCCGTGAGAAATAAGCTCGCGAACACTCGCTGGCACCATACCAACACGGTACTCATGGTTTTTGATTTCTTTTGGAACGCCAATGATCATGCTGTCACCTCTTGTTTATTCAGTGTTATCGGCTGGCTTGTTATTGATATTGTCAATTTTCAGGCTAGTATAAAGGCAACAAACCAGCATTTGATGCTAAAGATCATTTAGATGTTATTTAATTTGGTATATCTTTTTGCAAGGAAGTAACAAGGTGGAATAAAAAATGGTAGATACCAAAAAAAAGCCCTCCAAGGAATTGGACCGCATTGACCGCAACATCCTGAACGAGCTCCAAAAGGATGGGCGAGTCTCTAACGTTGAGTTATCAAAACGTGTTGGTCTTTCTCCTACCCCCTGTCTAGAACGTGTACGACGTCTTGAGCGTCAAGGTTATATCCTTGGCTATACGGCACTGCTTAACCCCCAGTATTTGGATGCATCACTGTTGGTGTTTGTCGAAATCACACTCAACCGCGGCGCGCCTGATGTGTTCGAGCAATTTAACAAAGCGGTGCAAACGCTTGAGGACATTCAAGAGTGCTCGTTGGTGTCAGGGGATTTTGACTACCTGCTTAAAACACGAGTAGCGGATATGTCGGCTTATCGCAAGTTATTGGGTGAAACTTTGCTGCGTTTGCCCGGCGTGAATGACACCCGTACGTATGTGGTGATGGAAGAGGTTAAACAGAGCAATCATCTGGTTATCCATACCCGTTAGCCAGGTGATGAAAAGGGGTGCGATGCACCACCTATCGAGACTGAAGCCGAGCGTCATGCTCGGCTTATTTTTTGTGCGGATAGCATAAGATTGTGTGATATCTCGGTAAAGATTTGGCGTAAACATGCATCATGCCTGCCCTCACGGCATGAATGTGATAAAGTCAGGGCAACATGAGCAAGCCTCAAAGTAGGATGAGGAATGCGGTTCAAGAACGGTATTAAACAGGTGATGATGGAGTTTTCTTTACGTCGGGAGCCCAAAGCGGCTCGTGCTAAAGCGCGTTTAGATGGCGTTCAGCGATTAAAAGAGTGTGGGTTTATTCTGGTACTCGCGGCAGCCGTGTTCACCATGGTGGCCCTATTGTCTTTTAATCCGGCCGACCCATCCTGGTCGCAAACTGCCTGGCATGGTGATGTGCACAATGCGGCGGGTGCCATGGGCGCATGGCTCGCCGACAGTCTCTTCTTTTCGTTTGGCATCTTGGCGTATCCGCTGCCTCCAGCGGCGATCCTCGGAGGGTGGGTGTTCTTGCGTCGCCGCAGCGACGATGAACCGATTAATTATACCATTATCGGTGCGCGCATATTAGGACTGTTCATCCTGTTTTTAACTAGCTGCTCGTTGGCCGATTTGAATTTTGACGACTTTTGGCATTTTTCCTCTGGTGGCGTGATGGGGGATGTCACCAACAGTTTGGCGCTGCCGCTATTTAACGTATTAGGCACGACCTTGGTGATGCTGTTTGGTTGGGCGGCCGGCTTTACCCTTTTTACCGGTATTTCTTGGTTAACCATTGTTGACCATCTTGGCGCGATGACGCTCAACGGTGTGACGTGGGCGGTGAATCGGATTCGTGGTGACGCGCCGACCGAGTTAGGTGTGCCAGACACCGAGACACAGAGTACCGCAGCCAATGCATCTGAACCCATGGAGCTCAGTGATTTACGTCGCCTGACGCCGTCAGCGCCGGATAAGGCGGAGCGTACCACCAATGATGAGCACACACAGAACCAGGCTGCGTCGCCTATTATTTTTGGTGGACAAGCGCGTTCGGAAACCGATGTACCAGCGACCGATTATTCATCCGCAGACGATGCGGCATCCGTGGCCCATGAGAGCGATCAACCTAGTGAACCGACGCTAGGGCAGTGGGATATCGCGATCGAGCACGAAGTGCCATCTTTCTCGTCATCGGATGTTGAGGTAGAGGAAACAGAGGCGATCAGCGCATCAGCGGAGCAAATGAGTGACCACTCGCAAGCGGATGAAGCGCCTTCAGCCTCATCGTCTCGCCACGCCGACACAACCTATGGCAATCAAGATGGACTGTCCGAGCTTGAGCGTGCAGCACAAGCGAGTAGTGGCGCGGATGAGGATGACGATCCCTTCCAAGAAACCATTCGCCAAGCGCAAAAGGCTCAACAGCAGGCGGCGGGGCTCGACCATCCTTTCCTGGTAAAAGATGAGCCGGATTTACCCACGCCGACAGAGCCTTTCCCGACCCTCGATCTACTCGATCCCGCTCGCCATACTGCAGAGCAGGCGACGCGTGAAGAGCTTGAGAAGATTGCCCGCTTGGTTGAAGCACGGTTAGAAGATTTTAAAGTCCAGGCGCGAGTGGTTGGCGTGTACCCAGGCCCAGTGATCACCCGTTTTGAGCTTGACTTGGCCCCTGGGGTGAAAGTCTCGCGCATTTCTGGCCTATCCAAAGACTTGGCGCGTGCTTTGTCGACCACGGCAGTGCGTGTGGTCGAAGTGATCCCAGGGAAGCCCTACATTGGCCTTGAACTGCCCAATGAGCACCGGGAGACGGTGTTTATGTCCGAAGTGATTGGAAGCGAACGTTTTAAGAATAGCCACTCGCCTATTTCGGTGGTGCTGGGGAATGATATCGCGGGTGAAGCGATTATCACTGATTTGGGGAAGGCACCACATATGCTGGTGGCCGGTACCACAGGCTCGGGTAAGTCGGTGGGCGTGAACGTCATGCTGGTGAGCATGTTGTATAAAGCCTCACCCGAAGACGTGCGCTTTATCATGATTGACCCTAAAATGCTCGAACTATCGGTATACGAGGGGATCCCACACCTGTTAACAGAGGTCGTGACCGACATGAAAGACGCTGGCAATGCCCTGCGTTGGTGTGTTGGTGAGATGGAGCGTCGTTACAAGCTGATGTCGGCGCTTGGGGTGCGAAATCTAAAAGGCTTTAACGAAAAAGTGAAGGCGGCTGAAGCCGCCAACAACCCCATCCCCGATCCGCTCTGGAAACCGGGTGATTCGATGGACGAATCGGCGCCTAAACTCGAGAAATTACCGTATATCGTGGTGGTCGTGGATGAGTTTTCCGATTTGATGATGGTCGTGGGCAAAAAAGTGGAAGAACTGATTGCGCGACTAGCACAAAAAGCGCGGGCAGCGGGGATTCACCTTGTGCTTGCCACTCAGCGTCCGTCCGTTGATGTGATTACAGGCTTAATCAAAGCCAACATTCCAACGCGGATGGCGTTTACGGTGTCTACTAAGACAGATTCACGCACTATCCTCGACCAAGGCGGCGCAGAGTCGTTACTGGGGATGGGTGATATGCTCTTTATGCCCAATGGCTCCAACCACCCCATCCGTGTACATGGCGCTTTTGTCAGTGATGAAGAGGTTCACCGTGTGGTGAATAACTGGAAAGCACGTGGTAAGCCACAGTATCTAGACGAAATAACCAAAGGGGATCAAGGCTCTGATAGCTTGTTGCCGGGTGAAGCACCCTCAGGCGGAGATGGGGAAGAGTTGGACCAGCTTTTCGACCAAGTGGTTGAATTTGTCACCGAGAGCCGCCGAGGCTCTGTCTCTGGTGTGCAGCGCCGGTTTAAAATTGGCTACAACCGTGCGGCGCGTATTGTGGAACAACTGGAAGCACATGGTGTCGTAAGCTCACCAGGCCATAATGGTAATCGCGAAGTCATCGCGCCACCGCCACCCAAAGATTGATCGAATGGAAGGTTTCATGACTCGATTCTCTGCTATCCGCCACCTAATGGTGGTGCTGTCTCTACTTTTTGCATTGTCGGTGCAGGCGAAAACGCAGGCACAACAACACCTGATGGATCGCTTGAGTCAGGTTGACGCCTTTAGTGCGCAATTTTCCCAAACAGTGCAAAGCCCAGAAGGAGAGGTGATTCATCAAGCAAAAGGGCGGTTGGCGATTCAGCGGCCAAACTTGTTTAACTGGACCACGACCTCACCCGATGAAACCATCATGATTTCCGATGGCGAGACGCTCTGGTACTACAGCCCATTTGTTGAGCAAGTGACGGCGATGTGGTTGGAGGATGCTACGGCACAAACGCCGTTTGTCCTACTGACACGCAATCAGCCAAGTGATTGGCAGGCTTATCAAATCACCCAAGAGGCTGACACCTTTACCTTAACGCCAAAAACCACAGGCACGATTGGCGAATTTGAAGTCACCGTGAAGCCGGATGGTACCTTGACCGGCTTTACCGTGGTTGAGCAAGATGGGCAACAAAGCCAGTTCACGCTGAGCCAATTTAGCCGACAAGCACCGGCGTCGGACGTGTTTTCGTTTACGCCACCCGACTCAGTGATGATCGACGATCAGCGCCAACCAAGATAATTGCCTCGGAGGTGACTGTGTCGACCTTACCGCTTGACTTTGCAGACGATTTTCGCCCACTGGCCGCACGTATGCGGCCACTCACGCTTGACCAGTACATCGGTCAGCGTCATCTTCTCGCCGAGGGTAAACCGCTTCGCCGGGCGATTGAGTCTGGCTCCCTCCATTCGATGATTTTCTGGGGGCCTCCGGGGACCGGTAAAACCACGCTCGCCGATATTGCCGCGCGCCAAGCCAACGCAGAGCTGGAACAAATCTCGGCTGTGACCTCTGGCGTCAAGGAGATCCGAGAGGCGATTGGACGCGCAGAGCAAAACAAGCAAGCTGGTATTCGTACCGTTCTGTTTGTGGATGAAGTGCACCGCTTTAATAAAAGTCAGCAGGATGCGTTTTTGCCCCATGTGGAAGCGGGAACGGTCACGTTTATTGGTGCCACTACGGAAAACCCCTCGTTTGAGCTTAATAACGCGTTGCTATCGCGTGCCCGTGTGTATCGTTTAACCAGCCTTGACGAGAGCGATTTGGAAGCGGTGATTGATCAAGCACTTGCCGACTCACAACGTGGGCTCGGTGAGCAGTCCCTGGTCTTTGATGATGGCGTTAAAAGGGCGTTAACGGCAGCGTGCAGTGGTGATGCACGTATGGCGTTAAACCTACTGGAAATGTTGGCAGACATGGCCGATGGTCAAATCACGATGCCGATGCTTAAAGACGTGGCCGGTGAAAAAGTGGCACAGTTCGATAAGCAGGGGGATGCGTGGTATGACTTGATCTCTGCATTTCACAAATCAGTGCGTGGTTCATGTCCCGATGCCGCGCTGTATTGGTATGCACGCATTGTGAGCGCGGGAGGTGATCCGCTTTACGTGGCAAGACGTTTGTTAGCGATAGCCTCTGAGGATGTCGGTAATGCCGATCCGCGCGCGATGCAGGTGGCACTGAACGCATGGGATTGCTTTACCCGCGTCGGGCCTTCGGAGGGTGAGCGCGCCATTGCACAAGCCGCGGTGTATTTGGCCAGCGCCCCGAAAAGCAACGCGGTGTATACCGCGTGGAAACAAGCCTTGCGTGACGCGAAAGACACCGCCAACGCGCCCGTTCCCATGCACCTTCGTAATGCGCCAACAGCATTGATGGAGCAAATGGGACACGGTGATGGCTACCGCTATGCCCACGATGAACCCAATGCGTATGCGGCGGGCGAGCGCTATCTGCCCCCAGAGCTTGGCGAGGCGCGTTACTATCAGCCCGTCAATCGTGGGCTAGAAATTAAAATCGCCGAAAAGCTCGCCTTTCTCGCTGAGCAAGATGCAAAAAGCCCGCAAAAGCGCTAGGCAAATTTACCCTTTTTGGGTAAGGTTTAACTTCGTCAATTTACAGTCAATAACCCGAAAGCACAGGATTAGCATGCTGGATTCCAAATTACTTCGAACTGAGCTGGAAGAAACCGCTCAACAACTCGCTCGTCGTGGCTTTACGCTTGATGTTGACGCTATGCGTGAACTCGAGGAACAACGTAAGGCGCTGCAAATTCGCACCGAACAACTGCAAGCTGAGCGTAATTCCCGATCGAAGTCCATTGGCCAGGCTAAAGCAAAGGGTGAAGACATTGCACCATTGCTAGAAGAAGTATCAAACCTTGGTGATGAATTGGATGCGGCGAAAACGGAGCTCGCGGCACTCCAGCAAAAAGTGAATGACGTGGTCATGAGCGTGCCCAATCTACCTGCGGCCGACGTACCAAGCGGTAAAGATGAATCTGAGAACCAGGAAATCTCACGCTGGGGCGAGCCCCGTCAATTTGAGTTCGAGATTAAAGATCACGTCGACCTCGGTGAACTCACCGGTGGTCTTGATTTTGCCAGTGCAGTGAAGCTATCTGGCTCTCGTTTTATCGTGATGAAAGGGCAAATGGCGCGTATGCACCGTGCGCTTACGCAATTTATGCTCGACTTGCACACCAATGAGCACGGTTATACTGAGATGTATGTGCCTTACTTGGTCAATGCGGACAGCTTGTATGGCACCGGTCAGCTGCCGAAATTTGGTGAAGACTTGTTCCACACCCAGCCGGCGACGGAAGAAGGGGTGGGCATGTCGTTGATCCCAACGGCGGAAGTGCCGCTGACCAACATGGTACGTGATGAAATCATCGATGAAGCCGATTTGCCGCTGTGCATGACCGCACACACACCTTGCTTCCGCTCAGAAGCAGGTTCATACGGGCGTGATACGCGCGGCCTTATCCGTATGCACCAGTTCGATAAAGTTGAGTTGGTGAAGGTGGTTAAGCCAGAAGACTCAATGGAAGCACTGGAGTCATTGACTGCGGATGCAGAAAAAGTATTGCAGTTGCTGAATCTGCCATATCGTAAGATGTTGCTCTGCACCGGCGACATGGGCTTTGGTGCGGCGAAAACCTACGATCTAGAAGTCTGGTTACCAGCACAAAACACTTATCGTGAGATTTCATCGTGCTCAAACACCATGGACTTCCAAGCTCGCCGTATGCAGGCACGTTTCCGTCGTAAAGGTGAGAAAAAACCTGAGCTGTTGCACACCTTGAATGGTTCGGGCTTGGCGGTAGGCCGTACCTTGGTGGCTATTTTGGAAAACTACCAACAAGCGGATGGGCGTATTGAAATCCCTGAGGTATTGCGTCCATACATGGGTGGACAGACTCATATTGGGTAAGTGTCATCGTGTTGCTATTAAGCCGGCCTTGCGCCGGCTTTTTTATTGCTGTGTATGGTTGAATCTTTGATGGTGTGGATCATTGATGGGTGACAGCGTATTGAAGATATCATCTTCTGGTGTAGGAAAGCGGGCGAGCAGTGTAGCCAGAAAGGTGTCGAGTGCATCCAGCATCACGGCGTTAACTTGCTGCGCCAGCGCCAGGCGGCGATTGAGTGACAAGGTGTGTACATCATCAAGCTGTGAGATAACCTGATCTATCTTATCGGTGAATGCATCGCCCAATTCAAGGTCGCGCAGTTGTGCTAAACGCTTGGTGAGTATTTGTTGTTGTAAGCTTAGGGACTGGTGCGCATTGGGCGTTGCGTTCTCCAGTTGTATTGACGCGTAGGAAAAGCGTTGGCGAGCTTGAAGTAGCTCTAGCACGGCATACCAAATTTGTTGGTAAGACGAGAGCGTGTGGTCATCACCACAGGCAATTAACACGGGCGGGATGGCTTCATCCAGCAAGTACGCTAGGTGCTGCAAGGCGCGGTTTTTCATCTTGGCCTGGGTCACATCATCATATTGTGGCAAGGCGTGAAGGTGATGGAAAAAAAGCCGATACATTGGCTTTTGCGCATGGGGTGCCAAGTGGTGTAACTGACGTGTTTGATCCAGCAATCGTTGATAGTCATACGGATCGACGCGCGGTTGAGTGGCGAGGTAACCTGCATGCTGGAGCAAAGCCCGTAACTCATGCAGTTGATGCAATCGCCAATCCGGTCGTTGACGAAACACGATGACCGCCACCACGCTAGCAATCGTGAGCGCCAGTATTCCTATCATCACTAACCATCCCATATGCTCTCCTTGCTATGGCTTCCGCGTATACAGAGCGGAGCATGAAGCATGCCAAAATTGAGAGGTGAATCACGCCTTGTAGCGCAATGACTGGCGCGTGGATGTGCTCTTACTGCGCACCTTACTTGGGCGTGATTGCTCACTCGTAGTGCAGGGGAGAATCGATGGATGGCACTCATTGGACAAAAAAAGAGCCCGACTGGGCTCTTTATTCTCTGCTTGTGCAAATTGACGAGGCAGCAAGGTTACATGACCCGCATACCTGGCTGGGCGCCCTCATGAGGCTCTAAGATCCAAATCTCTTTCCCGCCAGGGCCGGCCGCTAAAATCATGCCTTCTGACATGCCAAACTTCATCTTTCTTGGTTTTAAATTGGCGACCATCACGGTGTGCTTGCCCACCAGATCTTCCGGCTTGTAGGCCGATTTGATCCCAGAGAAAACCTGACGTGTTTCACCGCCAATATCGAGCTTGAATTTGAGCAGTTTATCCGCTTTTGGCACGGCTTCACACTCAAGGATTTTAGCGACACGAAGATCGACTTTAGCAAAATCACCAAATTCGATTTCATCCGCGAGTGGTTCATCGGCAAGTGGCCCTTGCGCGCTTGCTTTCGCCGCCTCTTCAGTCGCGACATCTTCTTTGCTGTCAGCAATCATGGCATCGACCGCTTTTGGATCAATTCGGTTAAATAGCGCCTTGAACTTGGTGATTTGATGGCCAGTCAGCGGGGTCGCAATGCTCTCCCACGTTAAGGTGTCGTTTAAAAAGCCTTCCGCACGCTCGGCCAGTTTGGGCATCACAGGTTTTAGGTAGGTCATCAGCACTCGGAACAAGTTAATACCCACTGAGCAAATCGCTTGCAGTTCGGCGTCTTTACCGTCTTCTTTGGCGATGACCCAAGGGGCTTTCTCGTCGACGTATTGGTTCGCTTTATCGGCAAGCGCAATGATCTCACGGATCGCTCGGTTAAACTCGCGTGCCTCGTAGAGTTCACCTATGTGCTCGGCTTTATCGATAAAGGTTTGATAAAGCTCAGGCTCAGAGCAAACGGGCGACAGCTGACCGTCAAAGCGTTTGCTGATAAAGCCCGCGTTGCGAGAGGCCAAGTTGACCACTTTGTTGACAATGTCGGTATTCACGCGCTGGATAAAGTCATCCAAGCTTAAATCGAGATCATCAATACGGCTGTTGAGCTTGGCGGCGTAGTAATAGCGTAAGCATTCGGGATCAAGGTGTTTTAAGTAAGTGCTCGCTTTAATGAATGTCCCTTTCGACTTGGACATTTTTGCGCCATTGACGGTGACATAACCGTGCACGAAGACGTTATTTGGCTTGCGGAAACCGGCACCGTCGAGCATGGCTGGCCAGAACAGACTATGGAAATAAACAATGTCTTTGCCGATAAAGTGATATAGCTCGGTGTCGCTGCTGGCTTTCCAATACTCGTCGAAGTCGATGTCACCGCGTTTGTCACAGTAGTTTTTAAATGACCCCATATAACCAATCGGTGCATCAAGCCAAACGTAGAAAAACTTGCCGGGTTGGTCAGGGATTTCGAAACCAAAGTAAGGGGCATCACGTGAGATATCCCACTGCTGAAGGCCGGTTTCGAACCACTCATTCATTTTGTTGGCAATTTCACTTTGCAGTGAGCCGGACTTTGTCCACTCATTCAGCATTTGCTCAAATTGCGGCAAATCGAAGAAGAAGTGCTCAGAGTCACGCATTACGGGCGTGGCGCCACTCACCGCTGAGCGTGGGTTAATCAGCTCTGCTGGGGTATAGGTCTCACCACAGTTGTCACAGTTGTCACCGTACTGATCGTCGGCGTGACATTTTGGACACTCGCCTTTGACAAAGCGATCCGGCAAGAACATTTCTTTTTCCGGATCAAACAGCTGAGAGATCGTACGGCTGGTGATGTAACCTTTATCGCGGAGCTGAGTATAAATAAACGAGGCGAGCTCACGGTTTTCATCACTGTGGGTGCTGTGATAGTTATCGAAGCTGATATCAAAGCCATCAAAGTCGGCTTGGTGCTCTTGTTGCACGCCAGCGATCATGGCTTCTGGCTCGACACCCATTTGCTGTGCTTTCAACATAATGGGGGTGCCGTGGGCATCGTCGGCACAAATAAAGTGAGTCGTGTTGCCACGTAGGCGCTGATAGCGCACCCATACATCTGCTTGAATATGCTCGAGCATGTGGCCCAAATGGATTGAGCCGTTCGCATAAGGCAGCGCACAGGTCACCAGAATTTTCCGTGGGTTTGCAGCCATAATCTTGTTTGTTCGCTCTTATGATATGAATGGAATGATTGCGGAAATCTTACCTGATACGATATGCCTTGCCTAGTGCAGGCCGTGAGTGAGGCTGTTTATCCGTTAAACGTTAGCTATCCGGCCTAATATATTTTAATCAATGGGATGGTGATGCATGTTGTTTGGCTCTAAAAAGAAAAAAGCACAAAAACAAAAAAAAGACACGGCCGCCCCGCTGACCAATGTGGATGACGCAGTGAGTCTATTGAATCAGTTTTCACATCCGCGTTTGGTGGAGCAGTGGGCAAGCCAACCATATTGGGTGAGCGTGACTGAACACGGCTTTAAAGTGACGTTTCCATTTGCAGCGGCGTCAGTGATGCAGGCACTCAATGACTGGCTGAATGCCCAGTCGACGACATTGGCGCAGCAGTTTCAACTGACACAGAGAGTGGCGCCATTAAAAAGTGGTGATAAGTCGCCCGTCAAAGGGGTGAAAAACCTGTTAGTGGTGAGCTCGGCCAAAGGCGGTGTGGGTAAATCGACGACGGCGGTCAATTTGGCACTGGCACTGCAGGCGGAAGGGGCATCGGTGGGCATTGTCGATGCGGATGTGTATGGCCCATCGCTCCCGATTATGCTCGGCGCTAAAGACAGCGAGCCGCAAACCCATGATGGCAAATTGATGGAGCCTGTGATGCGTCATGGTATTGCCTCTAATTCAATTGGTTACCTGGTGCCCGCTGATAATGCCACTGTGTGGCGTGGGCCAATGGCCTCGAAAGCCTTTGCTCAATTGATCAATGAAACCCGCTGGCCCGAGCTTGATTATTTGGTAGTTGATATGCCACCAGGCACCGGTGACATTCAGCTTAGCTTGGCGCAGCAGTTTCCGGTGACGGGAGCGATGGTGGTTACCACGCCACAAGATCTCGCACTGGCTGATGCGATTAAAGGCGTGGCGATGTTTGAGAAAGTACAGGTGCCGGTTCTCGGGGTAATTGAAAACATGAGCTACCATATTTGCTCACAATGCGGTCATCATGAAGCGATTTTTGGTACTGGTGGTGCAGCGAAAATGGCTCGTGAGCAAGGCGTGCCAGTGTTAGCTCAAGTGCCGCTTCATGTCGCGATTCGTGAGGACATAGACGCAGGCACACCGAGTATGGTGGCGCGCCCTGACAGCGAGCATGCTGCTGTCTATCGCCAAATGGCCGCCACCGTCGCCAGTCAGCTTTATTGGCAAGGGGAAACGCGCCCTGAACAAATAAGCGTACAAACGGTGTCGCCCTGATTGAGCAACGTGCAGATATCGCAGGCTTAAAGCAGCGGGTCAGTCAGGGAAGCGTGATTTTCTCTGGCGCCAGCGGCTTCAACTCCCTATAATCAGGCGGTTTATGTAGATTCCGCCAAGCTTCCTCTGGGTATTCATATTATGAGTGACAACAACCACCAATGCGTTATTATCGGCATAGCAGGTGCCTCTGCTTCCGGTAAAAGCCTGATCGCTAGCACCATTTATAAGGAATTAAAGGAAAAAGTCGGCGATCATCAAATCGGCGTGATCACGGAAGATAGATATTACCGAGATCAAAGCCATCTCAGCATGGAAGAGCGCGTACAAACCAACTATGACCATCCACAAGCGCTAGACCATGACTTGCTTTGCGAGCACCTAGAAAGCCTCGCGGCAGGTCAGTCTGTCGATGTGCCTGTGTACAGCTACTCAGAGCATACCCGCATGGATGAAACCACCACCATGACACCCAAAAAGGTGATCATTTTGGAAGGGATCCTGTTGCTAACCGATCCACGCCTGCGCAATCTGATCCATGCCAGCGTCTTTATGGATACTCCCCTTGATATTTGCTTGTTGCGCCGCATGAAACGTGATGTGGCTGAACGTGGCCGCACCATGGACTCCGTGATGGAACAATATCAGAAGACGGTCCGCCCTATGTTTATGCAGTTTATTGAGCCGTCAAAGCAATATGCCGATATTATCGTGCCACGTGGGGGTAAAAACCGCATTGCGATTGATGTGTTAAAAGCGCATATCGCGCGATTACTGAAAGCCTGATTTGGGTATGATGGTTTCACTGACCTCAATCTCGCTGCTTTTTATGCAGTGGACAACAAGCTAAATGAATGCGGTGCGTGAATGTATCGCCCCATCTATTAACCGTGAGGACTATCCGATGCGACTATGCGACAGGCATATCAAAGAACACCTTGATGATGGCCGCATCAAAATTGAGCCACGTCCGGCAGAGGCTTCGATTTCTGGTGTGACGGCGGATGTGACTTTGGGCAATCAATTCCGGGTGTTTAATGACCACGGCGCAGCATTTATCGATCTGTCTGGCCCGAAAGAAGAGGTCAATGCCCAGCTTGAACGTGTGATGAGTGATGAAATTGAGATTGCTGATGGTGAGGCTTTTTATCTTCATCCAGGCCAGCTCGCGCTTGCTGTCACGCATGAAGCGGTGACCCTTCCTGACGATATCGTCGGCTGGCTTGATGGCCGCTCGTCGTTGGCACGTTTAGGGCTGATGGTGCATGTGACTGCGCACCGGATTGACCCGGGCTGGTCGGGCCGTATTGTGCTGGAGTTCTATAACAATGGTCGTTTGCCCTTGGCGCTACGACCCGGTATGCCGATTGGTGCGTTAAGTTTTGAGCCTATGTCGGGCGCGGCTGATAAGCCGTATAACAAACGCGACAACGCAAAGTATAAAAATCAGCAAGGGGCAGTTGCCTCTCGCATTAGCCAAGACAAGGTTTAACGATTGCAATGCGCCTACGGGCGCATTTTTTTGTTAACGTGGAACCCGATCGCGAAATCATGGTCGATAATGCGGGTATCTCTCGTAAGTGGTATCGCCTGTTACGCACAAGGAGCATCTTGCAATGATAAAAAAAATCGCCCTTACTCTCGCTGTTTTGGTGGTGGTCGTCATGGGTGGCATCGCCGCTTTGCTCGCCACCATTAATCCTAACCAGTTTAAGCCATTGTTGGTCGAGCAAGTTAAAAAACAGACAGGCTATGACATGGTGATCGGTGGCGACATTGCTTGGCAGTTTTGGCCAAGTTTGGGTTTTTCAATCGAGGATGTCGCGATAAAAAATCGCCCCGGCTTTGATGAACCCGATTTGATGCGCTTATCTCAAGCCCGCCTCTCTGTCGATGTGTTGCCTTTGATGTCGCAAACCTTGCAGATCGGCGAAATTACATTGCAAGACCCACATGTGTTTATTCAAACCCTGAGTAATGGGGAGAGCAACCTCATCGCGACATCGCCGACGGCTGAGCCTCAAGCTGAGCCAGCGCCACAATCAGGCACATCCGCTGATAGCACGAGCACCGAGGCAAAGGCGTGGAACGTATCGCTACAAGGGCTCAGTGTGGCCAACGCGAGTGTGGTCGTCAAAGATGACCAAGCGGGCACCATGACAGCGTTGCGCGATGTGGATCTTGAGGTGGGCAATCTGGCGACGGATGTGTGGACGCCACTGTCAGTGTCGTTGCGCGGCGAGCAAAATGACGCTCGTGTTGAGCTGGAAGGTCAAGGTGAGTTGAAATTGGCCAGTGACCTGATACAAAGCCAGATGCGCAAACTGGCGTTGACGCTCTCCGCCGAGCAAGGTGCACTGACCCTAGAACAAGCGAACCTCACCCTCGATCGTTTGGCGCTGGGTGAGGCGGCGCAGTTGGGCTTTAATATCAACGCGCAAACCGCAGACATCGACGTTGAAAGCTCGGGGCAAGCCCAGGTCACTATCGCAACGACGCAAGATAAGATCACGGTTCAGGGGTTAGACATGCTCACGACGGTGTCTGGCGAGCCAATCCCCAACCAGTCGCTTAGCCAAGCGCTAGCCGCTGATATTGTGTTTGACATCAACCAGCAAACGTTGACGGTCAGTGAATTGATCAGCCGATTAAACGACGATGATGTTGTGGTGGATGGCAAAGTGGCAGTTAAATTGACGGAGATCCCCCAAGTTCGCTTTGCGCTGAATACCAACCACATTGACCTCGATACGCTGATACCGACAGACAATGCAGCGCCTAATCAATCTGCAAAAGATAGTGAATCTGGCTCTAATGATAAATCCAGCCCGAGTACGCAAGCGGCGCCACTGAGCAAAGAAGAGCCTGATTTGAGTGTGTTGAAGACGCTAGATATTGCCGGCTCACTGGCAATGAAAGGGCTTACTGTGAGTAACGTTACCTTAGGGCAAACACGCGCGACGGTGGCCATCGACCGTGGCAAGGTCGACGTGTCAGAGCTGACGACGCAAGCCTATGAAGGCAGCGTGGTTGTGCAAGGGATGTTAGATGCTACGCAAACGCCCGCTCGCTATCAGGTGAGTAAAAAAGCACGTGGGATCCAAGTGCTTCCGCTGCTGGAAGACGCTGCCCAGGTTGATCTTTTAGAGGGTAAGGGTAACGTCGATATCAATGTACAGGGCAAAGGTTTGTCGCAGTATGCATTGCGTCAAGCGATTCAAGGCAGTGTCGCTATTTTCTTCGAAGATGGCGCGATTAATGGGATAAACTTGGCACAGATGCTCAGAGAGGCGAAAGCGACGCTGAAAGGTGAGTCGGCAGCGGCCGCCAATGAAGTACGTAAAACAGACTTTAGCGCACTCACTGCGAGCTTTACCTTAGGTAACGGCATGGCTCGCACCACCGACTTACTGTTGGAAGCGCCCGCGCTTCGGGTACGTAGTGACGGACAAACCGATCTGTTACAAGAGACACTCGATTTTAATGTCTATACCTCGGTGGTCGAGACCAGTAAAGGCCAGGGCGGTAAAGATATTGATGAACTGCGTGATGTCACCATCCCAGTGACGGTGGCCGGTACCTGGCAATCGCCGAGCTATAAACTAAACATTAAGCAGCTACTCAGCAGTAATAACGCGTTGGAAGAAAAAGCCCGCAAAGAGGCGCAACGAGGGTTGAAAAAGCTACTGGGTGATAAAGCGGATGACGATAAGGTCAAAGAAACCGCTGATAAACTCCTTAATTTATTTCAGTGATCGGCTGACAAGCTATTGGGCTATCTAATGCAAAGCCATTAAAGGACGGTTTATGGATTCTGTCACGCAAGCAGCGCTAGGAGCAACGGTCGCGGGCTTGGTCGCGGGCAAACGTTGCTCACCGAAAGTGCTATTGGCGGGCGCGGCACTCGGGACTCTCCCGGACCTTGATGTCTTGATTGACTATGGCGATCCGGTGGCGAACACTGTGAATCACCGTGGGTTTAGCCACTCGTTGTTTGTGTTGCCTTGGGTCGGTGCACTCATTGCATGGTGCTGGTGGCGCTGGCAGCGCCAGTGGCCACTTTGGCAAGTGATGACGCTAGTCATCGCGGTGCTTGTCACCCATCCATTGCTCGATGCAATGACGGTATATGGAACCAAGCTATTCTGGCCGCTTGAGGTGCCATCGGTAGCGGTGGCGAGTCTGTTTATTATCGATCCCCTGTATACGGTGCCTCTACTGGTTGCGCTCATCAGCGCATTGGTATGGCGCCATCTGGGAGCCAAGGCATGTGGTGTTGGGTTGATGGTCTCGAGCCTTTACTTGGCCAGCTCTGTGTACCAGCTCCAACAAATAAAAACCCGTGTTGCCGAACAAACACAAGGAACCTTGCTGGAAGGCCAGCCGTTAATCATTATGCCAACGCCGTTTAATACCTTACTGTGGCGTGTGGTCGTCAGTGGCGAAGAGCAATACTGGGAGGGGTTAGCCTCACGACTTGATGCCAACCCGTCAATTGATTGGGTGGCGCAGCCTCTAGGAGAGTGGCCACTGGCCAACTCTGATACCCTCAGCGCTCTGCGGACGTTTTCACGTAATTTTATTCGCTTTGAAAACCGAAACGGGCAGCAGGTAGTCACCGACTTGCGCTTTGGTGTGGCCGCCTATCAGCCGTTCCAGTTTTTACTGGCAGAACAAAATACAGACGGGGACTGGTACCCTGTGTCGCCCAAACAACTTGAGCCTGGCCCGTTGCCCGAGACCGCGCTACCCGCGTTGTGGCAACGTTTGTTGGGCGATCAATCGATTGACGCCAAACTCTGCCGGCAGTCGTGTCAGCAAACTGACCCGCGTTGGGCCGAGCCCATCTCATCTGCCGCCTTACCGGCGACGGCCTCTGAAAAACAATGAGCGCACGCCGTGCACACGTATTGTCTCACGTTGTCAAAGGTTACCAATCAATGCCTTGGCGCGCTTTAATGCCGGCATCAAACGCATGTTTGACATTGCGAACTTCAGAGACAGTATCGGCGATTTCGATTAAACGACGGTGAGCGCCTCGACCCGTGATCAGCACAGATTGCTCACTTGGGCGTTGGCTAATTGCATCGATGACATCGTCCAGGTCAATGTAGCCATAGGTGATCATATAGGTGATTTCGTCCAAGACGACCAAATCATAACTAGGGTCGCTGAGCATGGTTTTGCATGCTGACCAGATTTTTTGTGCGGCTTGCGTGTCGGCTGTTTTATCTTGGGTATCCCAGGTAAACCCTGTACTCATCACATGAAAGTCCACGCCATGCTGCCTGAGTAAGTCTCGCTCACCGCATGCCCACGTTCCCTTGATATACTGCGCCACCCCGCATTTGAAACCATGGCCTGCCGCGCGTGCGACGGTGCCAAAAGCGGATGTCGATTTGCCTTTGCCGTTGCCTGTAATAATAAGAAATAGCCCTTTTTCTTGTTGTGCGGCGTCAATCCGAGCATCGACTTTTTCTTTCAGTTTTTGCTGGCGCTGTTGATGACTGTGTTCTGACATGTGATTTCCAACCTTTGGTTAACTTAGGTCTATAGTAAAGGGACGATAGGGTGGATGCCACCCATGACATTCTGGCCGCAAACCGACGGCCCCAGCCAAAGGACGCTATGATGAGAAAAGGAACGCACGCTCTTATTGCTTTGTTGGCTCTATGCTCGCTGCCTGCTGTGGCGGGTAAACAGATAGGTTATCAGTTAGACGGGGAGGCATTTTCCGGCTACCTGGCGATCCCTGCTTCTTTTGAGAACGGCAGTGTGGTGATTATTCATGACTGGGATGGGCTAACGGACTACGAACGTCAACGTGCGGATATGCTGGCAAACTTAGGCTATCGTACGTTCGCATTGGACATGTTTGGCGCCGGGAATCGACCGACCAGTCTAGAGGCGAAGAAAGCGGCGACTCGTTCACTGTATGAAGACAGAGTGCGGATGCGCGAGCTGATTGAAGCAGGGATGAGTGCCGCGCAATCGCAAGGTGTGACGCAGCCAGTAGTGGCTGGCTATTGTTTCGGTGGCACGGTGACGTTAGAGCTTGCACGCAATCCAGGCAATATGCCTGTCAGTGGCTACGCGAGTTTTCATGGCGGTTTGGGCACGCCAGATGGCCAAGGCTATTCAGAGGACATTGCGCCACTGTTTATTGCTCATGGTGGGGCGGATAAAGCGGTGCCCATGGCAGATTTTGCGACCTTTATACAAACGCTAGAGCAGGCGGGTGTCGATTACTGGTCGCAAGTGTATGGTGGGGCGCCGCATGCGTTTACCGTATTTGGCTCGGAGAGGTACCGTGAAAAAGCTGATAAAAAGTCTTGGCAGGCGTTTAAAACGTTTTTGACGGATCGGATGGAATAGTGACACGAGGAGAAAAGAAATGATTCGTCATGTATTGCTTGTTCGTTTTACCGCTAACGCGCGCGATGATCAGATCCAAGCATTGAAAGATAAATTTGAATCAATGCCTAGCGTCATTGATGGCGTTGGGCCGGTCGAATGGGGAGAAAACAACAGCCCAGAAGGTAAAGACCAAGGCTACACGCATGTGATTGTGATGACGTTTCGTGATAGTGCTGCGCGGGAGCGCTATTTACCGCATCCTGAACATGAGGCGCTAAAAGCGATATTTCGTCCTATCCTGGAAGACATTATTGTTGTGGATTATTCCGTGCCAGCATAGGTGCTGACAAACTGCCCTATCACCGAGTATTACCTGCCTCACTATAGGCAGTGCTTAGCCTTATTGGTAATCTGAGGGCTTATCAATAAGGAGGTTTGACGCTGATGACAACTGATAATCAAAGGCCCAGTGTTTTGGTGGTGTGCTTGGGTAACATCTGTCGTTCGCCCACCGCAGAAGCCGTATTACGTACTCGCGCACAGGCGCGAGGCTTGGCAGTCGATATTGATTCGGCGGGCACGGCAGGTTATCACCAGGGTAACCCGCCTGATAGACGTAGCCAAGCGGCAGGGCAGGCGAGAGGCTACTCGTTTGAAGGTATTCGAGCGCGCCAGGTCGGCCCTGCAGACTTTGTGTGTCATGACATGATTCTGGCAGCCGATGAGAGCAACCTGGCTGACTTGCAAGCACAATGCCCACCCGAGCACCAAGGCAAGCTGTCTTTATTTCTCCACTGGGGCGAGCATACCGAGGGGCCGATCCCCGACCCTTATTATGGTGGCCCTGACGGCTTTGAGCGGGTGTTAGACTTGCTTGAACAAGCGGCAGATGGGGTGCTGAATCATATTGAAGCGCATCTTTTGCCTCGTTAGTTGAGAGAGTGCGCGTCTAGAATGAACGCATGGGTGAGAAGAATAAGCAAAAGGCGCGTGATGAACGCGCCTTTGTTTTGAGCCTACGTGAGCTGACTTACCATTTCTTTTTCGGTGCAAACAACTCGTCTAGATCGCTTCTTTCTTCTTCTTGCTCCGACTGGAGTTTTTCATGGCCCGTATTCAGTGTATGGGTAATATCGCTATGCATTTGCTCTAAATGCTTTTTCATCTCTTGAGAGTAATCATCGGTTTTGGGCGAGACCACATCAATGGCTTTTTTCAATAACTGCTGAGCGGTGCCCATTTGCCCTTTTTGCTTGGCGTCATTGGCACGCTTAATCACATTCTCAATATTGATTTTAAGTTGCATCTTTTCCAAGCGTGCGTTCTCAGCCACAAACGCTTGCGTCGCTAGTCGTCCCTTAGAGTGCTCCGCTTTTACCACGGAGCGCAGACGTTTTACTAGCTTGAGCATCGAAATCGCTTGTCGATCGTTATCTGGCACTTTAAAGGAAGTCGACTCGCGGTTTGAGTAGCTTTGTTTGATTTCATCGATCTGCGCTTGCGTCGCACTAATACGTTGCTTGATAGATTTATCGGAATTATCAATCTCGTACATGGCTTTCAAAGAATCTAGGATCTTCTTATTCAAGCAAACCAACAGCGTCCCGCTATATGGCAGATTATGTGCATTACCAATCAGCTCTTCAGTGGCGTCAATCACTGCAATGTGCTTAGCCATCTCTTGGCGCTTGTGAGATTCAATTTGCTTACGTTGTTGAGCCAATATGTTGTAGCCGACAATCAGGCCGAGCAATATGACACAAAGGCCAGCTATCAAGGCAATATTCATAATTCAGCGTCGATGTTCCTTGTAATAAACTCAACTGGTTAAGATACACGATCTCAACCGACAGAGATAGCATCAATCAAGGATGGAGGCAGCATGAGTGATCCGCATCTAACTCTGCACATTACATCCGATTCGCATGCGCTGGTAATAGTGTGGCCCATAATCGTGCACTTGGCGATAAACTGGTTGAAATAATCGGATTTTAGCGATTGGGCAATACCCTATTTGTTCACCAAATTGCTTAGTGAATGTGCAATCGCTAACGTTTATATAACCAAAGCCTATTAAATAGTCTAATTTGGGTATATAAATAATCTATCACAACCCAATGCTGTCACTTAACCCATGAGGCTCGCGCGTCTGCACTATGAAATTACAACAGCTTAGATATATCGTTGAGGTCGTCAACCACAACCTAAATGTGTCTGCGACCGCAGAGAGTTTGTATACCTCTCAGCCTGGGATCAGTAAACAAGTTCGATTACTAGAAGACGAACTAGGCGTGCAAATATTTGAGCGCAGTGGCAAACACCTTACCCAAGTCACTCCTGCTGGTGAGGCCATTGTGGAAATATCTCAAAGTATTTTGTCTCGGGTGGAAAGCATTAAAGCGGTGGCGAGTGAACATACTCATCCAGAAATGGGAAATCTCAATATTTCCACCACCCACACACAGGCACGATATGCATTGCCCGATGTGATCAAAGCATTTACTGCCCGCTACCCTAAAGTCTCTTTGCATATGCATCAGGGAACGCCGACGCAGATCTCCAGCTCGGTCGCCAAAGGCACATCAGATTTTGCTATCGCGACCGAAGCTTTCCACCTCTATGAAGACTTAGTGATGCTGCCGTGTTACCACTGGAATCGTTCGATTATTGTGACGCCTGATCACCCACTGGCACAGAAAAAAAACAATATCACCATTGAGGATTTAGCGGCCTATTCTCTTGTGACCTATGTCTTCGGTTTTACCGGGCGTTCAGAGTTGGATGAGGCGTTCCATCGCGCCCATCTCACTCCCAAGATTGTATTTACCGCCACAGACGCGGACGTAATTAAAACCTATGTGAAGTTAGGGTTAGGGGTTGGCGTTATCGCCAGTATGGCGATGGATAGTCAAGCTGACTCGGACCTGGTCGCCATTGACGCTAGCCATATTTTTGGTGCTAGCACGACCAAAATTGGATTTCGTAAAGGCACCTTCCTTCGCAGCTACATGTATGACTTTATTGAACGCTTCGCCCCACACCTGACGCGCAATATGATAGATAAAGCGGTGGCTCTGCGTTCAAACGAAGAAATTGATGCCATGTTTAAGGACATTCCGCTGCCAATTCGCTAAACTTCCCGTGTACGATATGGCTGCGTCAAGCAGCCTTTTTTGATCACGCTTTTATTCAAGTCCTGATAGCAGCCATGTCTTCCGTCTCTTTTCAGCAACAGTTCACTCAATTAACCCAACTTCTTACCCAGTTTCAGTGGTTATGGCAACCGATGCCAATGGCACATAGATGTTTACCGTGGCAGGAAGAAGACGCATTGTGCGCTTGGCTAGCCAGCTTGGATTATTCCCAGATAACAGCACTCAAGGCAGCACCTGAAGCTGTGATTACCCAGTTGTCGAGCTGGTGGCCTGCGTTGGCGTCATTGACCGAACTGACTGCTGTACCGCAGGCGAGTACGACCAAGGTGGGTGTGGATCCGCGGTTGGCGGTAGGGGTTCCGGGAAGAAAGTGGGCGCAAATCGAGGCATACATCGGTGCGGTTCCCACTCACGGGGAGACGGTACGCTATCTCGAATGGTGTGCCGGAAAAGGGTATCTCGGGCGTGCCATCTCATCGGTGACCGATAAGCCGGTTGAGAGTATCGAATGGCAAAAAGCACTTTGTGATCAAGGACAAGCGTTTGCACAGCGCAACGCCCTCGCGATGCGATTTTATCCCTTAGATGCCATGGGCACGGAGGCTGCCGCTGTGATGGCCGGTTGTGATCACGGATTAGCGTTACATGCCTGCGGCGACTTGCATGTAACGCTCCTGCAAAAAGCAGTGACGTGTGGTATGCCGCGTCTATCCGTCTCTCCATGTTGCTATCAGCTGATTCGGGGGGAGATTTATCAGCCACTCTCGGATGTCGCCCAGAATACGGGAATGCGGCTGACAAAAGCTGACCTTAAACTTGCCGTCCAAGAATCGGTGACTGGCGGACAGCGAGTGCGTCGCCAACGGGAACAGGAAGTTATTTATCGCTTAGGCTTTGATGAATGGCAGCGAGACTGGCAAAACCAGGATCATTACTTGCCATTACCTGCACTGAAAAAATCACAACTTAGCCAAGGGTTTGCGGAATTCTGTCGTTGGGGTGCGGCACAAAAAGGGCTCTCGTTACCCGATGATTTCGATGTGGATGGCTACTTTCGCCGCGGGGAGGTGCGTTTTTCCATTCTCGAACAAATCAACGTCGTTAAGAGCGCTTTTCGCCGAGCAATGGAAATATGGCTGGTGTTGGACAGGGTGTTATATCTTGAGCAACACGGATACTCGGTGAGTCTGATGCAGTTTTGTGAGCGTGAATTGACGCCTCGCAATCTATTGATTCATGCTGAAATGATTAATGCGCCCAGCACACCAGCCCATCCCTGACGTGTTACGCGCGGTGAACAAGTGTCGATAAGATGATCAGCCGTAAAAGCTCGCTCAAGATTGAGTAAATCGTTACACTCTGGTTACCTATCTTTACCTGAAGTTACTTTTTATGCCTGATATCGGCGTTTCCATAGCGGTGGCCATGATCTTGGGTCTCGGCTGTTTTGTGCAAAGCTTGGTAGGCTTTGGTATGGCGATTGTGGCGGCACCACTATTGCTGATGATTGATCCCAAACTCGTCCCAACCACCATTTCTATGGTGGGACTGACATTGGCGAGCATTAATGCTTGGCAATATCGGCATCAACTCTCATTTCGTGATCTTAGTTGGGCTTACTTAGGCCGTGTGCCAGGTACTGCCGTGGCCGGAGGCGTGATGTTGGTCGTCACAACACAAATGCTGGAAATTATCATCGGGGCAGCCGTCTTAATCGCAGTATTGGCCAGTGTCATGCGCTTTGACATTGCCCCTAATCGACGAAACTTTTTTGTCGCCGGTTTTACCTCTGGGGTGATGGGCACGACGACGAGTATTGGTGGCCCGCCAATGGCCCTTGTACTGCAACACGCTGATGTCAATAAGATGCGCGCATGCCTGGCGGGGTACTTTGCGATCAGCTGCATCTTGTCTTTGATCGCCTTAAGCGCCACGGACTTTCTGACATGGTGGCACTTAAAGCAAGCGGCTTTTGCGGTGCCTGCTGTACTGGTGGCGACATGGCTTGCTTATCGGGTCGCACCAAAGGTGAAACCGCATCTCGTCCGTCGGGCAATGTTGCTACTCTGTACCTTAGCTGGGGTCAGCACGCTGGTACGCGGCTTGATGGGTGGATGAAACGCGTAAAACGCAATGACGCCCCAGAGTCAGTGGGGCGCCATTGAATCATTGGATACTTCGCGAACGATGATCAGCCTATAAACTGTGCCACCACAACGCTTATGCCTCCCACCATTGCCAAGCTAAGGCCAAGATTCCCACCAATCACCTGATAATGCTCATCCGTCGAGACGGTTTGACGTGCTTTACGCACCATCAGCACAGGTAGCACCACCGCAAGAATCACCAGAGCAATTGCCGCGTAACCTAACGCAGTGATAAACCCTTGAGGGTAGAAAAGTGCGAACACCAAAGGCGGTAAGTAAGTAATAGCGGCGGTTTGCAAGCGGCCACGCACACTGTCTTGGCGATTAAAGCTATCGGAAATAAAGTCAAATAATCCTAAGCTAACGCCGAGAAATGACGTGGCTAAGGCTAAATCAGCAAAAAGCGAAATACTGGAGGCGATATAATCTTGTTGCACCACCGATTGGATGATGGCAACGAACTGAGACAGTTCACCGTTTTGCACCAAGGTAGCTTGTGCCACTGTTCCTAAACTCGCGACTTGCCAAAAAATGTACAGTGCAAGTGGAAGAGTCGAGCCGACGATCATCACTTTACGTAGTGAAGGCAGATCTATCCCGACATAACGTACAATCGAGGGGATACTGCCGTGGAAGCCAAAAGAGGTGAAAATAACGGGCAGTGCAGCGACCAAGAGCCCTTTTTCGACTGGCATCTCTACGAGGTTAATACTGGAGACGTGTGGGGTGAGTAAGGTTAACGCTAAAATCAGGAATAAGACTTTAACAGTAAATAAACCACGGTTGATTAAATCCACTTTACTCGTACCCAGAGTCACCACTAAGCCAAATACGAGGGTGAACAACACTGCACCGGCTGCTGGCGGTAGCTCGATGGTTGACCATTGTGCCAGCTTCTCATTGAGCTGGCTCCCACCGCCCGCAATATAAGCAGCGCACAGAGAGTAAAATAAGAACAACATGGCGAATGAGGCAAGCCACTTGCCCTTATCCCCTAAAAACTGTTTGGCCAGACTGTGCAATGTGGCATCCGCGTCAGCGTACTGATGGACCTCTAGCATTAACAGCGCTGTGTAGGTCATCAGAGCCCACATCGCCCCCATTAATGCCATCGATGCCCCAAATCCAATACCAGCGGAGGCAAGTGGTAAAGCTAGCATGCCTGCGCCAATGGTTGTCCCTGCGATAATCAGCGAACTTCCTAGTACTTTATTCATATTATGTTTAACCAGTGTTAATAAAAAGTTAATTGTTGTGTTCGCACAAAAGATAACGTGAATTTATGCGCATTGTGCACTGTCTATGCAGATAAAAAAACGGATGCGTGTAATGCTAAAGGTACGTATAAGTAAAGTAAAGTGTACGGTTAGGATGGGGTAGTGAATCGAGCGGTCTAATGTCATAATCAAAGACGAATCACGGTGACCAATAAGGAGCGGCAGGGTGGAAAACCAACAACATCAAGCACCAATGTCACAAATCGCGATGCTTTCTACCGGAGAGGAAGTGTTGCTGGGAGATATCACGGATACCAATGCAGCATGGCTATCAAGGACATTATTTGAGAACGGGCTAACAATGTCTCGTCGCGTGACCATTGGAGATGACCTTGATGATATGGCGATCGAGCTGGTTCGATTATCACAGACAGAGCAAGTGGTCATTGTGAACGGAGGACTGGGACCGACCACAGACGATCTCACTACGGCAGCAATGGCATCGGCGATGGGGGTTGAGCTAACACTGAACGAAGCGTGGCTTGATGAGCTGAAACAGCGCTTTGAGCGACACGGCCGGCCGATGGCACAAAGCAACCTTAAGCAAGCGATGTTACCTGACGGTGCGCGCTTAATTGAGAACCCGAAAGGGACGGCGTGTGGTTTTCACTGTGAACTCAATGGATGTCATTTTTATTTTACACCTGGTGTGCCCTCTGAGTTTTTCGACATGGTTGAGCGCCAAATCCTTCCTGAGTTGTTACATGTTTACGCGGCAAAAGCGCGATCGTGTTACCGTTTGTTTACATTTGGCTTGTCAGAGTCCGGGATCAGTGACGTGATGGCATCATTAGTGCTTCCTGACGATGTGTCACTGGGATATCGCTCGAGTTTGCCTTTTATTGAGGTGAAGCTGTTTATTGATGCAGAGCATGATGAAAAAGACACCATACTTGAGGCGCTGCAACAGCGGCTCGCTGATTATGTGGTGTCATATAATGAGCCAATGGCTTCAGCATTAGCGTTTGATGTTAATCGTCACGGTATTGCGTTGAAAGTGGCTGAGCAGTTCACCGGTGGCTGGCTATCAAGCTTACTCAATGGGCAAGCGGCTTATTTGGTTGAACAAGGCTGGGTGATGTCGAACGCCCATGTGCCAGAGCAAGCGTTGGCCAATCCGTTAGCAGCCTCACTGGCGATGGCCAGTGCGACGATCAGCCCCGAGCAAAAGCAAATTGGCCTTGCCTGTGGTCCGGAACTTCACGGACAAATCTGTGTGGCTATCTCCACGCCCGAGGGTGAGTGGGGGCAGCGTTTAAGCTTTAAACGGCAACTGTCTCACGACGATGCGCGCTGCTACATCTCCACTGTATTGTTAGATATGTTAAGGCGTTATTTAAATGGATATACGGTGATTGCCGATTATGCCTCACTGACGCGACATGACGATATTTATATTGATGCAGACAGCATAGAATAGAAGGTCGGTAAGAGAAGGGAAGGCGAGGCGATTGTATTACGCCTCGTTAACTTGTTTCTTGATGTCAGCGGGTTGGTAGTCGAACGCAATGGACACATCAGTCTGCGGCGCACTTTGACAAGCGAGGATTTCGCCTGGCATCACAAAGGCCATGCTTTCTCCCTGCGTGACAGACCCTTGATTAAGCTTACAGCGGCATGCGCCACACATGCCATTTCGGCATTGATATTCAGGCTGAATACCGGCGTCTTCTAACTGCTCTAGCAAGTTTTGGTGGGTGTTGCCACCCACCGTTATGCCGTTCACTTCGATGGTGATGCGGGTCATAGTTCGAAGTCACCAAAGTCTTCGACGCTGACTTCGTTGTCGATCTGACCGACTAGGTATGAGCTAATTTCTGCTTCCTGTGGGGCCACCTGAACATTATCCGAGGACAGCCAAGCGTTAATCCAAGGAATGGGGTTTTGTGTCGCATTGTCATAGGCAGGCGCTAAACCCACGGCAGACATTCTTAGGTTGGTGATATATTCAACATACTGACACAAGATATCTTTGTTCAGGCCGATCATCGAGCCGTCACGGAACAAATACTCAGCCCAGTCTTTTTCTTGCTCAGCCGCTTTCTTGAACAGATCAAAACACTCTTGCTCGCATTCTTTGGCAATGTCGGCCATCTCAGGGTCGTCTTGACCGCTACGTAGAATGTTGAGCATGTGCTGCGTGCCAGTCAGATGCAAGGCTTCGTCACGGGCAATAAACTTGATGATCTTAGCATTACCTTCCATCAGTTCACGCTCGGCAAAGGCAAAGGAGCATGCAAAACTGACATAGAAGCGAATCGCTTCAAGCGCATTGACCGACATCAGGCACAAATACAGCTGGCGCTTCAGCGCGCGCAGGCTGACTGTGACTGTCTGGCCATTGATCGAATGCGTCCCTTCGCCAAGTTGGTGATAATAGTTACTCAGCTGAATAAGGTCATCATAATACTGGGCAATGTCTTCTGCGCGCTTTTGAATGTGCTCATTCATCACGATGTCATCAAACACAATCGCCGGATCAGCCACAATATTACGAATAATGTGGGTATAAGAGCGAGAATGAATGGTTTCAGAGAAGCTCCAGGTTTCAATCCAGGTTTCGAGTTCTGGAATAGAGACCAATGGGAGTAGCGCGACGTTAGGGCTGCGGCCTTGGATAGAGTCCAGCAACGTTTGATACTTCAAGTTACTGATGAAAATATGCTTTTCATGTTCAGGTAGCTTGTTGTAATCAATACGATCGCTCGATACGTCCACTTCTTCTGGGCGCCAAAAGAACGACAACTGCTTTTCGATCAGTTTTTCAAAAATTTCATATTTTTGCTGATCGTAGCGGGCAACATTAACGGACTGACCCAAGAACATGGGTTCTTTGAGCGGGTCATTGTTGATTTTAGAAAACGTACTGTAAGCCATGAATCTTATAAACCTCTAGAAAAGGGCCCAGAGGCCCTTTGCATGTCGTGTGTTAGATCTTACATGCACCGCCGGCACAATCGTCTTCAGCAGCTTGCGCCGCGGTTGATTCCGACTGACCATCGCTCGCGCCATCACGGGTGTTGTGGTAGTACAGGGTTTTAACCCCCAGTTTGTACGCGGTGAGCAAATCTTTAAGCAGCTGGTTCATAGGAACTTTACCGCTTGCATGTCGGCTCGGATCATAATTGGTGTTGGCAGAAATCGCTTGGTCGACGAATTTTTGCATGATACCGACTAGCTGTAAGTAGCCTTCATTGCTGCCAATGTTCCAGAGCAGTTCGTAATTATCTTTATACTTGTGATACTCAGGTACCACTTGTTTGAGAATGCCATCTTTTGAGGCTTTCACCGAGACAAAACCACGTGGTGGTTCAATGCCATTGGTGGCATTTGAAATTTGTGACGACGTTTCTGATGGCATCAAAGCGGTCAGTGTTGAGTTACGCAAACCATGGGTTTGGATATCCTTGCGCAAGGTTTCCCAATCCAAGTGTAACGGCTCATCACAAATCGCATCCAAGTCTTTCTTGTAGGTATCGATAGGAAGGATACCTTGCGAATAAGTGGTTTCGTTAAACGCAGGACACGCGCCTTTTTCTTTCGCCAGCTCCACGGATGCACGCAATAAGTGATATTGAATCGCTTCAAAGGTACGGTGCGTAAGGCCATTCGCACTGCCATCCGAATAACGTACACCGTGCTTGGCGAGGTGATAGGCAAAGTTAATCACACCCACACCGAGTGTACGGCGGTTCATGGTCGCTTTGCGCGCGGCAGGTAACGGATAATCTTGATAGTCCAATAACGCATCAAGCGCACGAATGGTCAAGTCGGCCAGTTCACCCAGCTCGTCGAGTGATTCAAGCGCACCCAGGTTAAAGGCGGATAGCGTACACAGTGCAATCTCACCGTTCTCATCTTCAACATTGTTCAGTGGCTTGGTCGGCAGCGCGATTTCTAAACACAGGTTCGACTGACGAATAGGTGCCACCGATGCATCAAACGGGCTATGGGTATTACAATGGTCAACGTTTTGAACGTAGATACGGCCTGTTGAGGCGCGCTCTTGCATCATCAGTGAGAACAGATCAACCGCTTTGACTGTTTCGCGCTGGATAGAGGCATCCGCTTCATATTGGGTATATAGACGCTCGAACTCGTCTTGGTCTTCGAAAAAGGCGTCGTATAAGCCAGGCACATCTGACGGAGAGAACAAGGAAATGTTGCCACCTTTAAGTAGGCGGGTATACATCAACTTATTGATTTGCACACCATAATCCATATGGCGTACACGGTTTTCTTCTACACCGCGGTTGTTTTTCAATACCAGCAGCGATTCCACTTCACGGTGCCAAATTGGATAGAATAAGGTTGCTGCGCCACCACGAACGCCGCCTTGCGAGCAGCATTTCACCGCCGTTTGGAAATATTTATAAAACGGGATACAGCCAGTGTGGAAGGCTTCGCCACCTCGGATAGGGCTACCCAACGCGCGAATACGGCCCGCGTTAATACCTATACCTGCGCGTTGTGATACATAGCGAACAATCGCGCTGGATGTGGCATTAATAGAGTCCAAGCTATCGTCACACTCAATCAATACGCAAGAGCTAAATTGACGTGTAGGCGTACGTACGCCGGACATGATAGGCGTTGGCAGTGAGATCTTAAACTGCGAGGCAGCATCATAAAAACGACGAATGTAGTCCAAACGCGTTTCTTTAGGGTATGACGCAAACAGGCAGGCAGCGACCATCATGTACAAAAACTGTGCGCTTTCGTAAATCTCACCGGTGACACGGTTTTGCACCAGGTATTTACCTTCCAGCTGCTTCACCGCGGCGTATGAGAAGTTCATATCGCGCCAGTGATCGAGGTAACTGTCTAGGGTATCGAGCTCCTCTTCGCTGTAATCTTCCAAGATATGCTTATCATACTTGCCTTTCTCGACCATGTTTTTGACATGATCAACCAGCTTAGGTGGCTCGAACTGGCCATAGGCTTTTTTACGTAAGTGGAAGACGGCCAAACGCGCCGCAAGATATTGATAATCTGGGCTTTCTTCGGAGATTAGATCGGCAGCGGCTTTGATGATTGTCTCGTGAATATCTTCCGTGCGCATGCCATCGTAAAACTGGATGTGAGAGCGCATCTCAACCAGAGAAACAGAAACGTTTGAGAGGCCTTCGGCAGCCCAAGTCACTACGCGATGGATTTTATCGAGGTTTAAGTTTTCTTTGCGTCCATCACGCTTTAATACGGTAATTTCTTGGTTCATTTGTATGCTTTCCCAATATTCCCTTGCCAAACTGCTCTTTTTCGCAAGTTTTTATAAAATGCTGATGATTTTTTGGTCGGCCTCTATGCGGACATCTCGTCGCTCATACACTATATATAGGGGGCGATGTCCGAGTCGGTTACAAGATAGTGATATAACCTGCTTTTTGCAAGCCAGTCTTTGTTAGGGTGGGTGTGGATATCTTGGGGATGTTATATCTAAAGTTAGTAATCACCAACCTAGTGACGCAAGGCCGACAAGATTAGTGAGAATTTCAATCACTGAAAGGCAAAAATTGGTAATAAAAAAAATTTATTTTGGTTGATCTTAGCGATGATCAGTGATCGTTTTTAACTGATTGAAAAGACAGCAAACCCCACAAAATGTGGGGTGTGACTAGGATCCAAGAATGGCGCTAAGTTGATCAGGCTTGGCGAAAATATGATCTGCTTTCCAATTATGAACTAAGGCTTGATCACCGGTGTAACCCCATCCTGCGACGGCTGCGCCCATATTCGCCGCGCGCGCCGCTAATATATCGTTTTCAATGTCTCCGACATACAGCCCTTGTTGTGGCACACAATTGAGGCTTTTGGCTGCTTCAAGCAAAGGCATAGGGTGCGGTTTGGCATGAGCATAGGTATCGGCGCCAACGATGACTTTGGCCTTTTGCAGGCGTGGGAAGAAGGCGAGTAACTGATGCGTGAGCCCTTCGGGCTTATTCGTCACAATGCCCCAAGGGATACGTAACTGATCCAGCTTATCGAGCAGGGTGTCTATGCCAGCGTAAAGCTGGGTGCCATGACATATCGCGTCCCCATAGTGATGAAGAAAACGCGCACGGAGGGCAACAGGGTCTTGATATTGTGCTTGTTCGCCAAACCCAGCACTTAACAGGCCGCGCGCACCGAAACTTGTATGGGTATAAATTTGCTCGCGTGTTAAAGGAGGCAAGTCAAACTCGGCGAGGACGCGGTTAGCGGCCTCACCCATGTCGGGGGCGGTGTCAAGCAAGGTGCCATCTAAATCAAAGAGAATGGTCGATGGGATCATGCTGGCGAGCTCCTTATCAGTCGGCTAGGGCGCGACGGTGTGAACGAGATAATTCACATCGACATTGGCGTTGGAAAGTTTGTAGGTATCAAACACCGGGTTGTAATGCAGCCCTGTCATGTCTTTGGCCGTTAGCGGGGTGTTATCAATCATGTTCATCAGCTCTGAGGGGCGAATAAACTTATGGTGCTCATGGGTGCCTTTGGGAACCAATTTAAGCACATGCTCCGCGCCGACGATCGCGAACAGCCAAGATTTGGCATTGCGACTCAGTGTCGAGAAAAAGACATGACCACCGGGTTTTACCATCTGTGCACAGGCTTGAATCACGGAGGCGGGTTCAGGCACGTGTTCGAGCATTTCCATACAAGTGACAACGTCGTATTGCTGCGCATAGCTGCTGGCATGTTCTTCCGCGGTTGATTGGATGTAGTGCACATCGACTCCGGCTTCGAGGGCATGCAGCCGCGCGACGGTGAGAGGCTCTTTTCCCATGTCCAGTCCTGTCACTTCCGCTCCTTCCTGCGCCATGCTTTCAGCTAAGATGCCGCCGCCGCATCCGACATCAAGTACTTTTTTGCCGAATAATCCGCCCGCTTTATCCAAGACATAATCGAGGCGTAATGGGTTGATTTGATGCAAAGGTTTAAATTCACCCTCTAAATCCCACCAACGCGAGGCCATATCCTCGAATTTTTGAATTTCTGCCGGATCGACATTGGGTACTTGGCTCATAACTGCAGCTTCCTTATCGGTTTTGCTGCATTATAACGAAATCCAACGCGATAAAAAGAAGCCGTGCTTCTCGCGGGACCGGTGGGTGTCGTGAATAGGGATCGGCGACGCTGAGTGGGAGGTAACATGTAGAGATAAAGAAATAGCACGACGGCCAGCCACCGCCGTGCAGAAGGGAGCGGCGTTACGCCGCGGTTAAGATGGCGCTGGTCGCTATTATTCCAGCCAAAAGGTATTTGCCTGCGATTAGGCAGGCACCAATCGCGTTAACGATACGAGTGAGCATCATGCCTCCTCTTTAGTATCAAGTTGACCAACGTTAGGTCGGTCAGGCATGTCACTTCTAAGTATGGTTGATAGTTCGGCCCCTGCTAAAAAAGTGATCTTGTGCTCAAGTTAAGCTAATTATTCCTTTTTCGCGCTCAGACACCTTGTGGGCTTTCCTAGTAAAAAAACCATAGTTAGCTACGCAAGTGGTGGCTTTTTGTCCGTGTAGACGCGTTCAGAGCGCCTGCTAACGAGATCCGTGATACATCTTAGCCATATTCGCGTGTCTCCAAAGAGGGTTTGTGTTATTCTCCGTGGTCACGTATTTGAATACGCAAACATTATTTGAGGGATGTTGGCTCCATGAGCGATCTTGCTAAAGAGATCACGCCAGTCAATATCGAAGAGGAGCTAAAAAGCTCGTATCTCGACTATGCAATGTCCGTCATTGTTGGCCGAGCTCTTCCTGACGTGCGTGATGGCCTAAAGCCAGTACACCGCCGCGTATTATTCGCGATGAACGTACTTGGTAACGACTGGAACAAGCCATATAAGAAATCGGCCCGTGTGGTCGGCGATGTAATCGGTAAATATCACCCGCATGGTGATAGTGCGGTATACGATACGATTGTGCGCATGGCGCAACCGTTCTCACTGCGCTACATGTTGGTAGATGGCCAAGGCAACTTCGGCTCCATCGACGGTGATTCAGCAGCCGCAATGCGTTATACCGAAGTGCGCATGGCGAAAATTGCCCATGAGCTGCTTGCCGATCTCGATAAAGAAACCGTGGATTATGTGCCGAACTATGATGGTACTGAGCAAATCCCGGACGTATTGCCAACGCGTGTCCCCAACCTGCTGGTTAACGGCGGCTCCGGGATTGCGGTCGGGATGGCAACCAACATCCCACCTCACAACCTTACTGAAGTTGTTAACGGATGTCTGGCGTATATCGATAATGAAGATATCACTATTGATGAGCTGATGGAGCACATTCCAGGCCCAGACTTCCCGACAGCGGCAATGATTAATGGTCGCAAAGGGATTGAAGACGCGTATAAAACAGGGCGTGGAAAAATCTACTTGCGTGCCAAGGCGGATATCGAAACCGACAAAAATGGTAAAGAGACCATTGTTGTCAATGAAATCCCCTATCAAGTCAACAAAGCGCGTTTGATTGAAAAGATTGCCGAGCTGGTTAAAGACAAGAAAATTGATGGCATTTCCGCGCTACGCGATGAGTCTGATAAAGACGGCATGCGGATTGTTATTGAGTGTCGACGTGATGCGGTGGCTGAGGTAGTACTTAATAACCTCTATGCGCAAACCCAATTACAGACGTCATTCGGCATTAATATGGTGGCGCTGGATAATAACCAGCCGAAGCTCTTTAACCTAAAAGGGATGCTTGAGTGCTTTGTTAACCACCGCCGTGAAGTGGTCACACGTCGCACGGTCTATGAATTACGCAAAGCCCGTGACCGTGCCCATATCTTGGAAGGCTTGGCGGTTGCACTGGCGAACATCGACGAAGTCATTGAGCTTATTCGTCAAGCCCCTACGCCTGCGGTAGCCAAACAAGAGCTACAAGATCAAGGATGGGGACTCGGTGGCGTGTCTGCCATGTTGGAAGCTGTGGGTGGCGAAAACGCGCGTCCTGAATGGTTGGCGCCAGAATTTGGTGCCCGTGATGATGGCTCTTACTACCTCACTGAACAACAAGCACAGGCGATTCTGGATTTACGTTTGCACAAGCTCACCGGGCTTGAGCACGAAAAAATCCTGGACGAGTATAAAGGCCTGCTCGAGCAAATTGCGGAGCTGCTGCATATCTTGGCCAGTACCGAGCGCTTGATGGAAGTGATCCGCGAAGAGCTCGAAGCCGTCCGTGATGGTTTTGGCGATAAACGCCTCACCGAAATTACTGCCGCGAGTGCAGACATTGATATTGAAGATCTTATCAATGAAGAAGACGTAGTAGTGACCTGGTCACACGATGGTTACGTTAAGTATCAGGTTCTGAGCGATTATGAAGCGCAGCGCCGTGGCGGTAAGGGGAAATCAGCGACGCGAATGAAGGATGAAGACTTCATTGAGCGACTGCTGGTTGCTAATACCCATGACACAATACTGTGCTTCTCGACGCGCGGGCGTATGTACTGGCTGAAAGTCTATCAGCTGCCGCATGCATCGCGTAATGCGCGCGGTAAGCCAATTGTGAATCTACTCCCGCTGGAAGAAGATGAGCGTATTACCGCGATCCTGCCAGTGCGTGAGTATGAAGAAGACAAATACGTCTTTATGGCCACAGCTCATGGTACCGTGAAGAAAACACCACTGACTGACTTTAGCCGTCCACGTAGCGCCGGGATCATTGCAGTGAACTTGCGTGAGGGCGATAGCCTGATTGGGGCCCAGCTCACTGATGATAGCAGTGAAGTCATGCTGTTCTCGCAATTCGGTAAAGTAGTGCGCTTCCTCGCATCGAATGACACCGTTCGCGCGATGGGTCGTACCGCCGCGGGGGTACGAGGCATTCAATTGGCTGAAAACGATCAGGTCGTCTCTTTGATTGTGCCGCAAGAGAATGCGGAAATCTTGACCGTGACCGAGAACGGCTTTGGTAAACGTACAGCGTTGGCAGAATACCCAACCAAGAGTCGTGCGACCAAAGGGGTGGTTTCGATCAAAGTCTCTGAGCGTAATGGCGACGTTGTCAGTGCCATCCAAGTCTGTGAAGGCGATGAGCTGATGATGATCACTAATGCGGGGACCTTAGTCCGTACTCGCGCAGAAGAGGTGAGTCAAGTGGGGCGTAACACCCAAGGTGTACGCTTGATTCGCGTCAGTGATGACGAGAAAGTGGTGGGCCTACAGCGCATCGAAGAGCCAGACGAAGATGAGATGGAAGCCTTGGCCAATGAAGCCGGCACAACCACTCAGTCGGACGGCAGCGAGGCATCAGTGCCTACCGATGATGATCAACGCGATGATAACGATCAGTCGCCCGCGTCTGATGATGATCAAAACGCGTAAGTCGTCGCTTAGATAACGTCTTAAGGGTGCAGTGAACTGCACCCTTTTTTATTGCCTATTGACAGGAGAGCATGGAAATTGTGATCGAATCTGCGTTGGCGCTTTCAAATTGCGCACGAAACGTGTTAAATCAATCACACACCATTTAAAACAGAGTCAATCCTTGTAGGCCTCCTGGCCACAAGTGATGAATAAGCAGGAGCCCCTCCCCAACATGGATAAGGTATATAATTTCTCCGCAGGCCCCGCGATGTTGCCGCGTGAAGTGATGCTAAAAGCACAAAAAGAATTGATGAACTGGCAAGACCTTGGTACCTCGGTCATGGAAGTGTCGCATCGCAGCAAAGCATTCTTAAACGTTGCTCGTCAGTCAGAGCAAGATTTGCGCGAACTCCTAGTGATTCCTGACAACTACCATATTCTATTTTGCCAAGGGGGCGCGCGTGCACAGTTTGCCGCGGTGCCCATGAATCTCATGGGGAACCACACCATCGCAGACTATGTCGATGGCGGTTACTGGGCAGAAAGTGCGGTCAAAGAGGCCAAGCGCTATTGTACGCCCAACGTTATCAATGTTCGCCGCGAGCGAGAGGGGAAACGTGCAATCTCGCCGGCGAAAGACTGGCTACTGAGTGATGATGCAGCCTATGTCCATTTCTGCCCTAACGAAACCATTGATGGCATTGAAATTAATGATTTGCCTGAGACCAATAAACCCATTGTTGCCGATATGTCATCGACCATCTTGTCGCGTCCGATTGACGTATCTAAATATGGGGTGATCTACGCCGGTGCGCAAAAGAACATTGGCCCTGCAGGGCTGACCCTGGTGATTGTACGTGACGACTTATTGGGACTGGCGCGAGATGTACTTCCTAGTGTGCTTAATTACAAGGTCTTGGTAGAGAAAGACTCGATGTTCAACACGCCGCCGACCTTTGCCTGGTATCTGGCCGCCGAAGTCTTTAAATGGCTGAAAAAACAAGGCGGGATTGAAGCCGTTTATGCACGCAATCAACAAAAAGCAGCCTTGCTTTACCAAGCTATTGATCAATCGAGCTTATATCGTAATGACATTCACCAAGACAATCGTTCCTTGATGAATGTGCCGTTTCAGTTGGCGAACAGCGACCTGGATGAGACTTTCCTCGCTGAAGCAACGGAACAAGGCTTACATGCGCTGAAAGGCCACCGAGATGTGGGTGGCATGCGAGCCTCTATCTATAACGCCATGCCCCTTGAAGGGGTGCAAGCGTTGGTCGACTTTATGGCCAAGTTCGAGAAAAAATATGGCTAATGACAGACGGTAGCGATGGCTGCGTCTTTTAACGGTGTTAAGTAGAAAACCGTGTGAAAAACGAGCCGCTTCCTTGTTAGAGGCGGCTTTTGCTTTCTCTTCACTGAAGGTGATAAAAATAATAATTGTGAGACTGTCGGTATTTTGGTTACTCTGGGGGCACTAAGCATCACGGATATAAACCAGAATGGAGCAACTGACACTTTCCCCGATTTCTTATGTCAACGGCCAGATTAACCTTCCCGGCTCAAAAAGCGTGTCGAATCGCGCATTACTCCTTGCCGCTCTAGCCTCAGGCACCACCCGACTAACCAACTTACTGGATAGTGACGATGTACGTCATATGCTCAATGCGTTTACCGCGTTGGGAGTAGAGTATCAATTGTCCAGCGATCGCACCGAATGTGTGGTACAAGGGCTGGGACAACCGTTTCATCTCGCCGAGCCAACCACGCTGTTTCTCGGCAATGCGGGAACGGCGATGCGCCCTTTGACGGCGGCACTATGCTTGGGAGAGGGTGACGTCACCCTGACGGGTGAACCACGAATGAAAGAGCGTCCTATTGGCCACCTTGTTGACGCCCTGAATGCGATTGGTGCTGATATCCAGTATCTTGAAACTGAGGGCTATCCGCCACTACGTATCCAAGGCACTGGCCTGGCAGGTGGCGATGTGAGTATCGATGGTAGTATCTCGAGTCAGTTTCTCACCGCACTACTGATGGCCGCGCCGTTTGCTGAGCAAGAGACCCGGATCACCATTAAAGGGGAGCTTGTCTCTAAGCCTTATATTGATATTACCTTGGCAATCATGGCGCAGTTTGGTGTTGAGGTACAAAATGATAACTACCAAGCGTTTGTGATCCCAGCTGGACAGCGTTATCAATCACCAGGTCACTTTATGGTGGAAGGTGATGCCTCATCCGCTTCTTACTTCCTCGCGGCGGCCGCGATTAAGGGCGGTGAAGTCAAAGTGACGGGCATCGGGCGTCATAGTGTGCAAGGTGATATCCAGTTTGCCGACGCACTCGCGGCGATGGGCGCCGAGATTGAGTGGGGAGAGGATTATGTTCTCGCCCGTGGAAAGACGCTTAAAGGCGTCGACATGGACTTTAATCATATTCCTGATGCAGCGATGACCATTGGCGTCGCGGCCTTGTTTGCAGAAGGGCCGACATGGATTCGCAACGTGTACAATTGGCGTGTTAAAGAAACCGATCGCTTATATGCCATGGCTACCGAGCTGAAAAAAGTGGGCGCTGTGGTTGAAGAGGGCGAAGACTATCTATACGTCGAGCCACCAAAGCAGTTACACCACGCGGCCATCGATACCTATGACGATCATCGGATAGCGATGTGCTTCTCGTTGGTCGCATTGAGTGATACGCCCGTCACTATTAATGACCCGGGCTGTACGTCAAAAACCTTCCCTGATTATTTCGAGAAGCTCGCGGCAATCAGCACCACGAAATAACCATGCTGCAACACATTGCTGCTGATATCCACGCAGCAGCAATGATTTCCAGCCGGATTTCTTCTATACTATGCGCCGATTTATCGATGTGCTTGTTGGGCAAACAGTGTGTTTGTCGCGTCACGGTATGGCAGGCGTCAAACCCATTTAACGCCTCAAGCGAAGCGAATCGAGTAAAGTTGACGAACGTGGAGAGATTTATGCCGACACAGGCGCCTGTGATTACAGTAGATGGACCGAGTGGTGCAGGAAAAGGAACCTTATGTATGCGGTTGGCGGAGACACTAGGCTGGCATTTGCTAGACTCTGGTGCCATCTACCGTGTTTTGGCATTAGCGGCAATTCATCATGACGTGGATACCTCATCGGAAGACGCCTTGGTACCGCTGGCTGCGAACCTAGACGTTCAATTTATTGCCGAAGGTGATCTGGTGAAGGTGATTCTCGAAGGGGAAGACGTATCGGGCACCTTACGCACAGAGCAGGTGGGTAATCAAGCGTCGAAAGTCGCTGCACTCCCGCGCGTTCGCGAGGCATTGTTGCGTCGTCAACGTGCGTTTGTCGGCGAGCCAGGTTTGATTGCTGATGGCCGTGATATGGGTACCGTAGTGTTCCCGCAAGCGGAGGCGAAAATCTTCCTTGATGCTAGCGCAGAAGAACGCGCACGCCGGCGCCAGCATCAGTTGCAAGGCAAGGGGGTTAATGTTACCTTTGACCGCCTTTTAAGCGAAATTCAAGAGCGTGATGATCGTGACCGCAATCGAGCGGTGGCACCATTGCGCCCCGCGTCAGATGCATTAGTGCTAGACTCAACGTCGTTATCAATCGACGAAGTGATTGCACAAGCACTGGCGTTTATTGAAAGCAAATTATCGGCTGCATAAGCAGTCTATAACCGTTAGCTGCAAGGATGATAGCTAACATATTTAACAACCCCATGCGGTAGGATACCCGTGGACGTTTATCAAATTGAAGATTTAAATATAATGACTGAATCTTTTGCTCAACTCTTTGAAGAGTCTCTAAAAGAAATCGAAACTCGCCCAGGTTCTATTGTTAAGGGTACTGTTGTTGCTATCGAGAACGGTTTCGTTCTGGTTGACGCAGGCCTGAAATCTGAATCGTCTATTCCAGCTGACCAATTCAAGAACGCTGCTGGCGAACTTGAAATTGAAATCGGCGGTGAAGTCGATGTAGCCCTGGACGCAGTGGAAGATGGTTTCGGTGAAACTCAGCTTTCTCGTGAGAAAGCGAAGCGTCACGAAGCTTGGATCCAGCTAGAGAAAGCGTACGAAGAAGCTGAAACCGTTAACGGTGTTATTAACGGTAAAGTGAAAGGTGGTTTCACCGTAGAACTGAACGGCATCCGTGCGTTCCTACCGGGTTCACTGGTTGACGTTCGTCCAGTACGTGACACTTCTCACCTGGAAGGCAAAGAGCTCGAGTTCAAAGTAATCAAGCTTGACCAGAAGCGCAACAACGTTGTGGTTTCTCGTCGTGCGGTTATCGAGTCAGAAAACAGCGTTGAGCGTGACGAGCTGCTAGCTTCTCTGCAAGAAGGCATGGAAGTTAAAGGTATCGTTAAGAACCTGACTGACTACGGTGCGTTCGTTGATCTTGGCGGCGTTGACGGCCTGCTTCACATCACTGACATGGCGTGGAAGCGCGTTAAGCACCCATCAGAAATCGTTAATGTTGGTGACGAAATCAACGTTAAGGTTCTGAAGTTTGACCGTGAGCGTACTCGCGTATCACTCGGCCTGAAACAACTGGGTGAAGATCCATGGGTAGCTATTGCTAACCGTTACCCAGAAGGTCACAAGCTGACTGGTCGCGTAACTAACCTAACTGACTACGGCTGCTTCGTTGAAATCGAAGAAGGCGTTGAAGGTCTGGTACACGTGTCTGAAATGGACTGGACCAACAAGAACATCCACCCATCTAAAGTGGTTAACGTGGGTGACGAAGTTGAAGTCATGGTTCTGGACATCGACGAAGAGCGTCGTCGCATCAGCCTTGGTCTGAAACAGTGTAAAGCCAACCCATGGCAGCAATTCGCTGAAACTCAGAACAAAGGCGACCGTGTTACTGGTAAGATCAAGTCAATCACTGACTTCGGTATCTTTATCGGTCTAGACGGCGGCATCGACGGTCTGGTTCACTTGTCTGACATTTCTTGGAACGTGGCTGGCGAAGAAGCCGTTCGCGAATACAAGAAAGGCGACGAGATCTCAGCAGTGGTTCTTCAGGTTGACGCAGAGCGTGAGCGCATCTCACTTGGCATCAAGCAGATGGAAGAAGACCCATTCAACAACTACCTGGCAGCTAACAAGAAAGGTGCTATCGTTAACGGTACGGTAACGGCTGTTGACGCGAAAGGCGCAACGGTTGAGCTAGCCGACGGTGTTGAAGGTTATCTGCGTGCTTCTGAAGCTGCGCGTGACCGTGTTGAAGACGCGACTCAAGTGCTTTCAGTTGGCGACAGTGTTGAAGCGAAGTTCACTGGTGTTGACCGTAAGAACCGCGTGCTAAACCTGTCTGTTCGTCTGAAAGACGAAGCTGATGAGCAAGAAGCGATGGCTAGCCTGAACAAATCTGATGAAGGCGCTATCGGTAATGCTATGGCTGACGCGTTTAAAGCAGCGAAGAGCGAATAATGTATAAGTTGAGGGGGAAATTTTCCCCCTCTGCATTTATACTGTTGAGAAACATACTAAAGCGGGGTGTCTATGACCAAATCTGAGTTAATTGAAAGGCTCTGTAGTCAGCAAGCCCATCTGTCTGCTAAGCAGGTAGAGGATGCTATCAAGGAAATCCTTGAGCATATGGCGACCACACTTGAAAGCGGTGATCGGATCGAAATCCGTGGTTTTGGTAGTTTCTCACTACATTATCGCGCGCCTCGCGTGGGGCGTAACCCGAAAACAGGGGAAAAAGTTGAGCTTGACGGTAAATACGTCCCTCACTTCAAACCTGGTAAGGAACTTCGTGATCGCGTTAACATCTATGGTTAAGCGATAGACGCTGAAAAAAACGGCATGCTGTAGGTATGCCGTTTTTTTATGTCTATCGATCATAGCTTGCGTGGCGAATTTCCTGCATAATCATACCTTCTGTGTAAGATCTTGTACCCACAACTAAAACCTTGTCGCTTGCCATCATGCGAGTGGATAGCACGGGCCAAGGGTGCATTAGTAACGTTTTCTTGTATCAAGCAAACGTTCACAGTGACAAGTGCCTCGCATCTTGTCGTTCTGCCATAATTGAAGAGGCACTAGGCCTTTCGCAATGAGGGAATACTTGTGAAAATACTCGGCATTCTGTTTCTGGTGTTATGTTTTCTGACCACCTTGGCGCTGGGAGCGCAAAACCAAGATGTGGTCAACTTTAACTACTTAATCGCCCAAGGTGAGTTTCGTCTCTCTGTTATCTTGGGTATTGTCTTTGTCATTGGCTTTGGCATCGGCTGGTTAGTCTGCGGTGCGTTATACCTAAAAGCGAGAGTGACCGCTCGAGGGCTGCGTAAACAGGTGGAAAAGCAACGCAAAGAACTTGATAAATTGCGTACGGACCCGCTAAAGGAACAATAATTCATGCTAGAGCTGTTGTTTCTGTTGCTCCCTATTGCCGCCGGTTATGGCTGGTACATGGGTAACAGGAATGCTCGTCATCGACGGCAAGAACAGTCACATCACTTGTCTCGCCAGTATGTGGCGGGGCTGAATCTGCTGCTGTCTGAACAGTCTGATAAAGCGGTTGATCTGTTTATTGAGCTTTTACAGGTCGACAATGAGACCATTGACACTCACCTTGCCCTAGGCAACCTGTTTCGCTCTCGGGGCGAAGTCGATCGCGCCATTCGCATCCACCAAAACCTGATTGCTCGCCCTAATCTGACGCTTGATCAACGTAACCTTGCCATGCAACAACTGGCCAAAGATTACATGGTCGCCGGGTTTTTTGATCGCGCAGAGAAGATATTTTCTGAGCTAGTGGATGAGCCAGATTATCAAGAATTTGCCCTTCAGCAGTTGTTAGCCATCTTTCAGCAAACCCGAGAGTGGGAAAACGCGATTGATACCGCGAGCAAACTGGTCAAAATGGGCAAACAAAAATTACGTAAAGACATCGCTCATTTTCACTGCGAACTGGCGATGCAACAGCTCGCCGATGGCGACGAACATAAAGCACGACAATGGCTACGTCGCGCCTTGTCGTATGATAAAAGTTGCGTGCGCGCCAGCTTGAAGCTGGCCAAGCTTGATATTGAGCACCAAGATTATAAAGGCGCCATCAAGCAGCTAGAGAACATCCTTGAGCAGGATGCGGATTTTGTCAGTGAGGCGTTACCACTGTTGGCGGAGAGCTATCGCGCGTTAGGACGTGAAATGCACCTGGTTCGGTTTTTAAAAGAATGCATTGAAAAGAATGCTGGGGTGAGCGCGGAGTTGATGCTATCAGAAGTGATCGGTCACAACGAAAATATCGCGATGGCGCAAAGCTTTCTCACCCGCCAGCTTACTCGCAATCCGACCATGCGCGGCTTTCACAAGTTAATGGAATACCATGTTGAGCAAGCGGAAGAGGGACGCGCAAAAACCAGTCTGAACACGCTAAAAGACTTGGTGGCGGAACAGATGAAAGTGAAGCCGCATTATCGTTGTCGAAAATGTGGTTTCTCGACCCACTCGCTCTACTGGCAATGTCCTTCTTGCAAAAGCTGGGGGGCAATCAAGCCAATTCGAGGGCTTGATGGTGAATAATGGCGATGCGCAAGCATCGCCGTTTTTTTATCTATCGCGGCGGTATACCTGCTGAGATGAATCGTAAACAAGGAACTAGGAGACAACATGCACGACCCAAAAGTCATTGTGGCACTTGATTATGCGAATATGGACCACGCCTTGGCCTTTGCCGAGAAGATAGAACCAGGTTCATGTCGCTTAAAAGTGGGCAAGGAAATGTTCACCTTATTTGGGCCGGCATTGATTAAGCAGCTGCATGCGGGTGGGCACGAGGTTTTTCTCGACCTTAAATTTCACGATATCCCGAACACGTGTGCACGAGCGGTCGCGGCAGCGGCAGAGCTGGGTGTTTGGATGGTCAACGTCCACGCCGCTGGCGGGGAACGAATGATGGTTGCTGCACGTGAAGCCTTAGTGCCTTATGGGGGCAACCGCCCTTGGCTGATTGGTGTGACCGTGTTAACCAGCATGACGGCGGTGGATTTGGCAGACAGTGGTATTCAGATATCGCCACAGGCGCAAGTGCAGCGCCTTGCGGGTCTGACGCAGCAGGCAGGCCTTGATGGTGTTGTTTGCTCCGCGCAGGAAGCGAGCCTGCTTAAGGCACAGTGTGGGGACGCCTTTAAATTAGTCACGCCAGGTATACGCCCAGCCGGGAGCGACAAGGGTGACCAACGCCGAGTGATGACGCCCGAGCAAGCGGTACAAGCCGGCTCTGATTATCTCGTCATAGGTCGCCCTGTCACGCAAGCGGCGGACCCCGCTGCTGTGCTTGCGTCAATTAACCAATCGTTGAATGACCAAAGTGCCGAGTAACTCGGGTTGCGAGTAACTTAAGCTCCTAACACTAGCGTTTACTAGCAATCGCGTTTACTAGCAATTGTGGTTGCCAATAATCGCCGTTGCTAATGACTGAGCTCGCCAATGTTTCAAGCTAAGCGCTTGACGAGGTAGAGAGCGGCAGGGGACGCGTTAACAGAGCGGCCATGGATCGCGCCGCTCGTGTTCGTCATTATGGGCGGGCGCTGACTGATTTGCGCGACCGCCTATCCAGTACCGGTGCGGTAAAATGACTGTCAATCAGCCTTTGTGTCAAGCTGTGTTGCGGGTTGGCAAAAATGTCAGCGGTATTACCCGATTCCACCACGTCGCCCTTTTGCATCACCATCAGCTTGTCGGTGACATGTTTGATCACCCCCATATGCTGCGACACATACACGTAAGACAAGCCCATCTCATCTTGAAGCTCAAGCAGTAAGTTAATGATTTGCGAGCGCATGGACATGTCGAGACCATTTAACGCCTCGTCGGCGACAATGACACTCGGTTGCAAAATTAAAGCCCTGGCGAGTGATACCCGCTGTTTTTGGCCGGTTGCCAGCATCTGCGGATAAAAGTAAGCATGCTCCGGCAGCAAGCCGACCCGCAACAGGGTGTTCTTAATGCGCTTACCTCGCTCTTGCGGGGTCATATTGGTGTTTCGCCGCAAGGGGCCTTCTAAGATTTGGCCGATTTGGTTGCGTGGGTTGAGCGACGTGTTCGGGTCTTGGAAGATCATCCGAATCAGCTTGCAGCGGGTTTGGTAATCTTTGTAACGCAGCGTCTCACCATTGACCCGGATTTCGCCTGCCGTTGGCTCGATAACGCCAGCAATCATGCGTGCTAGGGTTGATTTTCCTGAGCCATTCTCGCCCACAAAGGCAATGGTTTCCCCGACATCCAAAGAAAAAGAGACCGGCTTCACCGCGTGGGTGACACGCTTTCTCAACCACCCTGTGCGGTGGTGATAATCTTTGGTGAGCCCATCAATTTCAAGAAGAGCGGCCATGCTTGTTCTCCATGTTGAGCGGGAAATGACAGGCAAATTTATGGTTTTTCACTTTTTGCGTATGAGGCGTTTCGACACATTTACGTTGTGCGTACGGGCAACGCGGCCCCAGTCGACAACCGATGGGCAGATGCTGCAGTGGTGGTATTGAGCCAGGCAAGGTTTCGAGCTTGCTCTTGTGGGGAATGTCGCGGCTAAAATCAGGCATTGTCCGTAATAAAGCATCCGTGTAAGGATGGTGCGGCGTGGTTAAAATTTGCTCGCGGTTGCCGGACTCTACCGACTGGCCACAATACATCACGGTGATCCTATCGGCCCAACGCGTCACCAAGGTGAGATCATGACTAATCAGCAAGATTGTCGTGTTAGATAACTGATTGGTGCGACTCAGTAAACGGAATATCTGCGCCTGAGTAATGGGATCTAAATCGTTGGTCGGCTCATCCGCAATCAATAGGCGAGGGCGGTTAGCAATCGCCATTGCAATCATCACCTTTTGACACTCGCCATCGGTAAGCTCATACGGATAGCTTTCCATCACCCGCTTGTGATCCTTGATGCCCACTTTATGCAGCAAGGCGATAGAATGCTGCTTGCGCCAATTTAAGCGTTGCCACCAACTGCCGGAAAATGACGCGGGTGGAATGGCCTCTTCAAGCTGATGACCCACTACTTCGGATGGGTCAAGACACGTGGAAGGCTCTTGGAAGATCATCGCAATGTCTTTGCCGACCACATGGCGACGTTCGCGCGCGGGCAGTTCTAATAGGTCGATATTACCCAAGCGCAATCGGTCGGCGGTTACATGCCATTGATCCTTAGTGACGCCGCAAATAGCTTTGGCCACCAAGCTTTTGCCTGAGCCGGATTCCCCCACCAAACCACGAATCTCACCGTCATTGATGGTCAAACTCATACGGTCGACGGCTTTCACCATACCTTGTGGGGTTTCTATCTCTATGGTCAGGTGTCGAATATCAAGTAACGGCATTATTCAGTTCCTGCATTGATGGCTTGGCTGATCCCCTCACCAACTAGGTTAACAACCAACACACTGAACGCAATCGCCATTCCAGGCAGAGTGACAGTCCAAGGCGCCGTGAAAATCAGCTCGACAGAATCCCCTAACATGGCGCCCCATTCTGGCGCCGGCGGCTGTGCTCCAAGGCCTAGAAAGCCGAGTGCGGCCACATCAAGAATCGCCACCGAAATCGCGCGGGTAATTTCGGTACTCAGTACTGTGACGATATTGGGCAGAATCGAATGGTAAAGCAGATAAAAATCATTGGCACCGTCCAAGCGCGCGGCAATGATATAGTCTTTCCCTATCTCATCGTGTACGGCCGTATACACCGCGCGGATAATCCGTGGAATGAGTGACAGCCAGATAGCGAGCAATACTTGGGTTTCGCCCACCCCTAAAAAGGCGACCACGATAATGGCCAACAGTAACGAAGGAATAGAGAGAATACTATCTAGGATATGATTCAACACACTCGATTTGAGCCCCTTGGTCATCCCGGCTAGCACGCCAATCGCGACCCCGACAAGTGACGCGGCCAATGCGGTCATCAGTGCATAACCAAAGGTGAGCCGAGAGCCGGCAATCAGGCGCGAGAGCATATCGCGGCTAAGATCATCGGTCCCTAAAAAATACTCAATTTGCCCTGACTGCACCCAAGAGGGCGCCATCAGTAAGTGACCTGTTTGATGCTGCGGGCTCCACGGGGCGAGTAGAGGGGCAAATAAGGTGACAAGGATGAGCCCAACCAGGCACCAAAAGCCAATCACCGCAAGCTTGTTGCGACGAAATGCATTCCAGGTGCGCTCAAATTGGGTAGGGATATGCTGTTCAACGTAAACACTATTTGAGGGCATACCATTTTTTCCTTACCAGCGGGTTCATAAAAGCCCCTAATACATCCGAGATGATATTAATCAGTAACACAAACCCACCAATGACCAAGACGCCGCCTTGTACTGACACATAATCTTTAGCGATGAGCGTATCGAGCAGCCAGCGCCCAATTCCAGGCCAGTTGAATACTGACTCAACGATGATGACAAAGGTCACCATGGTGGAAACCAGTAGGCCAAAATTAGGGATGATCGGTGGAATGGCGTTTTTCATCCCATGGCGAAGCACTATTTCCGTTTTTGATAGTCCCTTGGTCGCTGCCGCTTTGATGTAGTTCTGGCGCATCACATAAGCCATGGAGTCGCGCACCATCTTGATGATCTCTGTGGTAGGGACCACCGCAAGGGTCAAGGTGGGAAGTGCGAGGTGACGGACAATATCAGAGGCGACCTTGCCTTGTAGCGGTAAGTCTGACAGCCATAAATCCACTAGCGCGAAACCGGAAATATGCGGGATCTCATACAAAAGGTTATAGCGCCCTGATACCGGAAACCACTGCAAGTCGAGTGAGAAAACCATGATAAAGAGGATAGCTAACCAAAATGTAGGGATGGAGAACACCACCAGGGCAAATGAAGAAATCACTTTATCTGCTGGCCCTTGGCTACGAATGCCAGCCAGCGTGCCCAAGGGCACGCCCACAATCAAGCTGATAAAGAGCGCGGCAAAGCATAGTTCCAAGGTAGCAGGCGCGACGTGTGCCAGGGTGTCAACAACCGGCGACCCACTGGCGGCCAAGCCAAGGTTTCCATCGAGCAACTGTCGAATGTAGTAAATCCAGCCTATCCAGTAATCAAATTGGTGCCACTGTGAATCGGGCGCCAGCAACATAATGTTGTAGGCGACCAAGGTGAGGATCACTAGCGTGATTAAGAACAGGTTGAGGCGTCGTAACGTATAAATCAGCATGAGTTAGTGCTCCCGCGACACATCGGCGAAACTATCCGCGCCAAAGGGCGTCATCGTGAGCCCCGTCAGGCTAGCATCACGCACTTGATGTTGAATACCGTGGGCGAGCGGAATAACGGGCATGCGACGGTCGAGAATCGTCTGAGCGGCCTGATACAACGCCTTGCGCTTGGCTATCTTGTCCGTGGCGATCGCCTGATTCAGTGTTTGGTCAAAAAAGCGGTTACACCAATTAGAAATGTTCCAACCGGTAAATTTCGCGTTGCAGGTGAGCAAGGGACGTAAAAACGTATCGGGATCGCCGTTGTCGGCTACCCATCCGGTTAATACCATATCGTGGCTGTCATCACCTTGGCGAATGGACGTGCGATTAACCGTTTTTTCCGGAATAATATTGACGTCGATGCCAATTTCACCCAAGTCCGCTTGGATTAGTTCTGCGGTTTTACGTGGGCTGGGATTAAACGCGGTCGGTTTTAGCGGCACGGTTAAATCGACACTAAAGCCATGGCGATAGCCTGCTTTGGCAAGGAGTGCTGCGGCCAGTTTGGGATCGTGCTGAGTTTTTCGGTTTGGATCGTAAGCCCATGACATAGGCGGAAGCAAGCTGGTGGCGGGCGCGCCCGTGCCATAATAGACCGAACTGAGCAGGGCTCCCCGGTCAATCGCAAGATTAATCGCTTGACGCACTTCCACTTCCGAAAGCGCAGGATGACGGGTGTTGAGGGCGATAAAAGCCACATTCATGCCCGTTTGCGACGACAAACTGAAGCGTTCATCACCGACAACCACGGGAAGCTGACTCGCAACCGGAGAGGCGAGGACATCACACTCGCCCGTCAGCATTTTCGCAAGCGTCCCTGTGCCGCGCGTTGAAACATCAAACACCACCTGCTCCATCGGCGCAGGGCCTTGCCAATACTGCCAATGGCGGCGTAGTCGAATAAACTCTCGCGGTTGATACTCAGCTAGCGCGAACGGGCCGGTACCAACCGGATAGGTATCGAGCTTCTCTGGCGTACCCGCTTCCAGTAATTGGTTAGCATACTCTTTTGAAAGGATCACCGAAAAGTTGGTGGCCAACGTGGAGAGAAAAGAGACATCGGGCCGAGAGAGTGTAAATTGGACGCGGTAGGTATCGAGCGCTTTAACTTGGGTCACCAAGCCGCCAAAGTTCATGCTATCAAACCACGGGTACTGACCACCGGAAATGCGATGAAAAGGATGGCGTGGATTAATAAGGCGACGAAAGGAAAACACGACATCGTCTGCGTTGAGGTAGCGTGAGGGGGTGAATTTGACACTGCGATGAAATGCCACGCCCCGGCGCAGAGAGAAGGTGTAGGTTTTACCGTCATCACTCACCTGCCAGCTTTTCGCCAGCATCGCCTCGGGTTGGTACGTCTCGGGGTTGAGTCGCAGCAGACGGTCATAAAGCTGACTCGACAAGGTATCAGCCGTGAGGCCGCCATCGGTCAACTGAGGGTTGAAGGTGTTAGGCTGGCCAGGGCCGCAAAACACAAAGCCACGATTGTCGGCCGCACGTTGATCGCTGGCAGCGTCACAACCTGCAAGGAGCAGACCACTCACACCCAGGATCAAATACTGGAAAAAAACGCGCATAAACCAAGTAAAATCAGCTATCAAAGTAAACCCCGTAATCTACCACTGAAACGGCTTTACCACCAAGCAAAGTAGGGGCTATCTGATGTTTCTTTGCGTGCGGGGTGTACCTATGCACGTACACGTTGCGTCAGCCGGTTTGCCCCACATGATGTTTTCGCAGCAATCCCCTGAATTGATGGTAGCTTAGGCCAAGTAACTGCGCGGCCTTTCTCTGATGATAGTTGGCTTGTGACAGGGCCGCTGTGACCAAATCGTGTTCTTGCGTGGTTTGCCACTGGCGAAGGTCCAGGGGCAATGACGGCAATGCCTCTCTCTCAATGGGCACAGGTGCCTCGGCATCCGCTGTGCGCCAAGGTGGTGAAAAAGGGTCTAAACATATCGTGTCGATGGGTGTACTAGGATCATTGTGGCGAGAGAGGGCGCGCTCAACCGCATTTTTTAACTCGCGCACATTACCTGGCCAGGTGTGAGCGAGAAGTTGAGATTGAGCCTGTGCCGAAAAGCCAGCAAACAGCGAATAGCCAAGCTCCACGGCCATTTTCATCGCGAAGTGCTCAGCTAACAACAGAATATCTTGCTGACGCTCACGCAGTGGCGGGAGGTGAACGACATCGAACGCCAGCCGGTCAAGCAAGTCGGGACGAAAAGCGTTTTGTTTGGCAAGGGCGGGTAAATCTTCATTCGTTGCACAGACAAGACGCACATCGGCACGCAGAGGAGATGTGCCGCCAACACGCTCGTATTCGCCATATTCAATCACGCGTAGCAGCTTTTCCTGCACACCTAATGGCGCGGTCGCTATCTCGTCTAAAAACAAGGTACCGCTTTCTGCTCGCTCAAAGCGCCCCGCATGCCGGCCTTTGGCGCTGGTAAAGGCACCGGCTTCATGCCCGAATAACTCTGAGTCGATCAACCCTTCGCTGAGCGCCGCACAGTTTAAGCTCACTAGTGGTTGTGACCAACGGGCGGAGAGATAATGAAGACGCTGTGCAATCAACTCTTTCCCCGTGCCGCGCTCACCCATAATCAGAACAGGACGGTTAAGCGGTGCCAGTTGGCTGACATGATCCAACACGGCGAGAAAACGGTCCGATTCACCCAGTAAATTGTCTTGTTCACGCATGGCGATTTTTACCAAATAGTGGTTTTCTTCATCATGGCCTTTTTCTCAGTTTAACGCAATCTGTTTTAACCTATTGAAAATAAACACCTTAAAAGTTGGCATGGGACTTGAATTCTATTGAGCGTGTCAGAGCCGAGTACCACGGGTTAACGCGCCACTGGCCTTAACTCTAGGGCTCATCAACGAGGAAGCGTATTAAGGAGTCTATGATGGGAATTTTTTCGCGTTTTGCTGATATTGTGAATGCTAACGTCAACGCATTGTTAGACAAGGCAGAAGATCCACAAAAAATGATCCGTTTGATCATTCAAGAAATGGAGGACACCCTCGTTGAGGTGCGTACCTCGTCGGCAAAAGCGCTAGCCGATAAAAAAGAAGTGGCGCGCAAAATTGAAAACATCGAGCGTCAGATCCAAGAGTGGCAGGACAAAGCCTCACTCGCATTGCAAAAAGATCGTGAAGACCTGGCTCGCGCCGCATTGATTGAGAAGCAAAAAGCGCATGATGTTAAAGTCGCGCTGGACGAAGAGCTGACGCTGATTAATGAAAGCGTAGAGAAGCTTGCCGGCGAAATTGCGGCATTAGAAAACAAGTTAAGCGAGACACGCGCGCGTCAGCAGTCATTGACGATTCGTCGTGAAACAGCAGGCAATCGCCGTGATGTGCGCCGTCACCTCGGCAGTGGGCGTGCCGATGAGGCAATGGCGAAATTTGAACAATATGAGCGCCGTATTGACGAACTAGAAGCGGAAGCAGACAGTTATCAAATGGGCAAAGGAAAAGGCCTAGAAGACGAGTTCGCTGACTTACAAGCGCAAGACGAGATTGAAAAAGAGCTGGCGTCTTTGAAAGCTAAAATGAAAGACAATCAATCGTAACGATACCTCAAGGAGCGGACATGTCATCATTATTTCTTGGTTTCCCACTGGCGATTTTCTTGCTGTTTGTCGCCCCATTGTGGTTATTTCTGCATTACCGCAGTAAGCGACAAGTGGCGCAAGGCTTGAGTGGGCAAGATTACGAAACACTGCAACAATTGGCTCAGCGTGCCGAAAAGCTGCAGGCACGGGTGGATAACCTAGAGCGTCTACTGGATGCAGAAGCCCCTCACTGGAGGCAACGCGCATGAGTAATACCTTGTACAGAGATCCAGAAAATGGCCGCATCGCAGGGGTGTGCGCCGGGCTTGCCAATCACTTTGGCATGGAAACCTGGTTAGTGCGCATCCTGACTGTTTCGGCATTTTTACTCGGTTTTGGGTTCTTTGTGGTGGTCGCTTATATCGCGGCGGTACTGATCCTGGATAAAAAGCCGTCAGAGGTGAGTCAAGAGCCGAGAGCCGCGCAGCAAGACCATCAAGTGAAGCAAAAACCTTGGCAATCAGGGAAGTCTGCCAGCCAATTGATCGCGGATCTCGACCGCGAGTTTAGTCACATGGAAGACAAGGTGACGCACATGGAAGCGTATGTAACCTCATCGACCTTTAACGTCGACCAAGCCTTCAAAAAACTCTAACCTCGCTGCCCTGTTTGGGCAGCTTGGCCAACTAGGAGCCATATCAACCTATGCCATCAGTGAAAAGGCGCGTGAAGCAGTGGGTGAGCCGTGGGGCTGACCGTCATGTTCGCCTCGCGGTGACCGGTCTTTCTCGTGCGGGTAAAACCGCCTTTATTACCTCTCTTATCAATCAATTGACGCATTTGGGCACAGAGCCCAACTTACCGCTGATGTCACTGGTGCAACAGGGGCGTGGGCTGGGCGCACGTCGTGAACCCCACCCGCATATGCACCTGCCAGCCTTTGACTACGACAGTGCTATGCAAGCGCTTCATCAAACTCCGCCAGTATGGCCGTCGCCGACACGTGATGTCAGTGAAGTGCGCCTTGCGGTGCGCTATCGACCGCAGTCGGCTGCCCTGAGAGCGATCAACGAAATGGCCACGCTATACGTGGACATTGTCGATTATCCCGGAGAGTGGCTGCTCGATTTACCCTTGTTAAGCCAAACCTACTCGCAATGGTCGGCCAAACAAGCTGGGCTACTCACCGGCCGTCGGGGCGAGCTGGCCTCCACTTGGACAACTAAGGCAGCGGCTCTTGACCCGTTTGCCCCTGCTGATGAAAAAAAGCTGGCGGAAATTGCTGAAGACTACACGGCGTTTTTACACCAATGCAAAGCACATGATGGCTTGCACTGGGTACAGCCTGGTCGATTTGTGCTGCCAGGTGAGTTAGCGGGCGCGCCTGTGGTGCAATTCTTCCCTTGGGTTGGTAGCCAAAATGAACACGATCTAGCCAAAGCCGGGAAAGACTCGAATTACGGGGTGCTAAAAGCGCGCTACGACTATTATTGCGAGCATGTGGTCGCCAAGTTCTACCGCGAGCATTTTGCCAAAATAGACCGGCAAGTGATCCTGGTGGATACGTTGCAGCCCCTGAATGCAGGGCCGGCGGCATTTCACGATATGCGTCTTGCCGTTGAGCAGCTGATGCAAAGTTTTAAATATGGCAAGTCAGGGCTGATGAAACGGCTGTTTTCACCACGGATTGACAAGGTATTGTTTGCGGCCACTAAAGCTGATCATGTGACGCCCGATCAACACCCAAATATGGTGAGCTTATTACAACAAATCGTTCATCAGGCGTGGCAGCAAGCTGCGTTTGAGGGCATTGATATGCGTTGTCAAAGTGTGGCCGCGATTGAAGCCACCACACCAGGCTATGTCACGGTAAAAGGCGATAGCCAGAGTGCGCTAAAAGGTGTGCTTGCAGACAACTCGCCAGTCACCCTGTATCCCGGCGATGTGCCAGCGCAGCTACCTGATGAAACATTCTGGCAAGCGCAAGGATTTGACTTTCCCTCTTTCCGTCCTCAGCAAGCGCCACTGGATGCGCCGTTACCGCACATTCGTATGGATAAGGCACTGGATTACTTGCTGGGTGATAAATTTCGATAAGCGAGGGCGCCATGACGCACTACAAGCCAAAACAAACCTTTGCACAAAATGTGGACGTAGAACGTGACACGGAAAGCGAATTACAACAAGGAACCCAATTCGAATCGGAAACCGATTTTACCCCTGTCTCGAGTGAAGAGTGGGATGCGGATCTTGATGCGACCTTAAGGCCTTCGCCACGTAAACGTCGCCGCGTGTGGCCATTTTTGCTATTGGTGACTATGCTGCTCGCCGTGTGGCAATCGGCGGACAGCGTCTATCAAAGCTGGCTCGAACGAGATTGGTTGAGTCTGGGTTGGCAGGGTCTGCTAGTCGCGGTTGCCACAACCGGACTGGTGATGCTGGGCAAAGAATGGCGGGCGATGCGTCGTTTGGTTCAGCGTGAAGCCGTGCGGGAGCAAGCGGAACAGCTGCTAAGCTGTGATGCGGTCGGGCAAGGAGAGCGGTTTTGTCAGCAATTGGCTGAGCAAACCGGGCAGGCCCAAACGGCAGCCTTTGCCAACTGGCAGCAGCAACTGGCGGCCACACATAACGACAGTGAAATTCTGAGTCTCTATGAGCAGCAAGTACTGAGTGCGCAAGATAAAGCGGCGCGTGACCTGGTAACCAAGCACGCGCAAGAGGCGGCACTCATGGTAGCGGTGAGCCCGTTGGCGGCGGCAGACATGTTGTTGGTTGCTTGGCGTAATTTTCATTTGATGACGCGTATCGCGCAGATCTACGGGATCCAACTGGGCGTTAAAGCACGTTTTCGCCTACTGAAAATGGTGCTCACTAACATGGCGCTGGCGGGTGCCAGTGAGGCGATGACCGATGTGGGCTTTGATGTGTTGTCCGTCAATATCGCTGGCCGAGTATCAGGCCGGGTGGCGCAGGGGCTCGGCATTGGCCTGCTCACCGCGCGGTTGGGGCTTAAAACCATGACACTCATGCGGCCACTGCCTTGGCATGGTCAAGCCGCGCCTAGCCTGTCACAACTTCGCCGTGAGTTGGTAAAGCGGCTGGTGGGGAAGCGTCAACAAGACGCGTCATAGTCCACGCCGGTAAGGTGGCTGGTAGGTAGACTTACCAGCCACATTGGTATTCATTGAATAATCAGTGAGTTAATTGCGTGTTCTCTGTGCTACAAACGTGACGGCGTAAGGCAAAAATCGCATCAGGGCTTGACTGTTCCCCCCAACCCGCTCAAACTCCGCTTCAGTGTCAACTTATCCTGACAGCTAATGCAGCGCATGCAGCCGCGACGATGAATGCTTCAGTAACCCGTTGAAGCGGGCATAGTTTTAGGGTACTCATCGCAAAAAGGCTTGCTGCCGGTATTGGGTATCACTGTCAAGTTACAGGAATCCATTATGAGACTGAAAGTCTGTTGTGAAGATAGGATCGGGCTTACCCGCGAACTCCTCGATATTCTGGTGCGCCGCGACATCGACCTGCGTGGTATTGAAATTGACCAGGTCGGAATCATATACCTCAACTGTCCGGAAATTGAATTCGACGCCTTTAGCCAGTTGATGTCGGAAATTCGACTCATTTCTGGGGTCACCGACGTACGCAAAGTACAATTCTTACCGGCTGAGCGTGAACATAAAGAGTTGCGAGCGTTAGTTGAAAGCCTGACCGATCCTGTGGTGTCGATTAACCTCGATGGCTACATTGATATGGCCAACAAGGCGGCGCAAGACTTGATTGGCTCGAGTGAACACCAGCTTATCGATGAACATGCAAACAGCGTGTTTCCTGACTTTCAGTTTGCCCATTGGCTGGAAAAAGAAGAAGCCAGCCAAAGCTGTCGTATGGTGGTAATGGCTGGGCTCGACTTCCTCATGGAAGTGATGCCAGTGCACATCAATGACGAAAGTGAGCAGCCTGTATTGGTGAGTGCGGTGGTGCAGCTCAAGCAGGTGGCGATGAATAACACCTCGCAAACTGTGTTCCGTACCCCGAGCGATCACGGGTTTGATCATCTTGTGGGTCAGTCAAACAAGTTTAAGCAGCTTATTAGCCAAGCGAAAAAGCTGGCGATGTTGGATGCACCTCTCTTAATACAAGGCGAAACGGGCACAGGTAAAGAAATGATAGCGCGTGCCTGTCACCGTCACTCCTTGCGCGCAGACAAACCTTTCCTACTCGTTAACTGCGTCTCTATGCCGGATAACGCCGCTGAAACCGAATTGTTTGGTATGGCGGCCGCCGAAGAAGGCGGTAGCGCCAAAAAAGGCATCTTAGAGCAAGCGGATGGCGGCACGGTATTCTTGTACGAAGTCGGCGAAATGAGCCGCCACCTGCAAGTGAAGCTATTGCGCTTTATGCAAGATGGTACCTTCCGCCGCGTGGGGGAAGAACGCGAGATGCAGGTGGATGTAAGAGTGATCTGTTCAACACAGAAAAACTTGCCTGAGCTGGTGGCGGCCCATCAGTTCCGTGAAGATCTCTTCTATCGTCTCAATGTGTTATCGCTCACTGTCCCACCACTTAGAGAGCGAACGGCCGACGTGATGCCGCTTGCAGAACTGTTCGTCAAACAATTTGCTGCCGATTTAGGGCAATCCAAGCCGCGCATCGATGAGGCGTTGGCGGACTATCTTACCCACTATGCGTGGCCCGGGAATATCCGCCAGTTACGTAATGTGTTGCTCCATGCGATGACCCAAATTGACGCAGAAGTGATGACGATTGATGACGTCCAACTGCCAGAAATTGAAAACACTCAGTTTATGAGTGAAGAGTCGATGGATGGTTCGTTAGATGAAATCATGAAGCGTTACGAGTCGGGGATTTTGCATAACCTGTATCGAAGCTACCCTTCAACGCGCAAGCTGGCTAAACGGTTGGATGTCTCGCACACCGCGATTGCCAATAAACTGCGCGACTATGGGATTGGTAAAAAGTAAGCCGATGCCGGAAGCCAGTATGTATCAGACGTCAGTGAGCCACTTCCCGCGTTTGTCCGTTGATGAGCTACGCATAGATGCCATCAGTCACGAGGACGTGACCCGGGTGGTGCAGTACTTTCAGCGCAACCGTGATTTTCTCGCCCCTTGGGAGCCTGAACGTGCGGCGGGTTTTTATACTGAACAGGGATGGAAGCGGCGTGTGCTGCAGTTGATGGAATTACAAAAGCATCAGCTGGCTTATTATTTTTTGATCGCCAAGCAAGACTCGCCTCACGTGTTAGGGGTGATTTCTTATACCAGTGTGATGCAATACCCGTCTTATTCGTGCACCGTGGGCTATTCGTTAGATGAAGCGGCACAAGGACAAGGGATCATGCGTCGAGCGCTCGCCGCGACCAATCAGTGGCTATTCGATAACGTCCATATCCACCGTGTGTGTGCTTCCTACATGCCGTGTAACCAGCGTAGTGCCAAGGTGCTAGAGGCAGTGGGGTTTGAATATGAAGGTCGAGCGCGTGATTACTTGCTGATTAATGGCCGATGGGAAGATCATATCCTAATGGCGCACATCAATCCGCACTGGCGACCTAAACCGGCCTGACCCGCGACCGTCTCACGGATGCTCCAGCAGTCACCCACAGGTAATAATAAAGGCGACCCGATTAGGTCGCCTTTTGCGTTTCTAGTATGCGCTTTGTCCGCGAGTTATTTCCATAGCAGGCGTGAGAGCACGACTATTTCACTGTCAGCACACGCATGGTGTTGGTCGAGCCAATCACTTCCATCTGATCGCCTTGGGTCATGATCACCTGGTCTCCCTCGGCCAAAAAGCCACCTTCTTTTAAGGTTTGCAGGGCGCGCTCCGCCACTTGCAAGCCGGCACCGCTGTCACTGTCAAAATACACCGGGGTAACACCACGATAGAGTGCGGCACGGTTAAGCGTGTGCTCATGACGCGATAACGCGAAAATCGGCTTACCGGATGAAATACGTGACATCATCAAGGCTGTGCGGCCCGATTCGGTCAGCGACACCATGGCTTTGACCCCTTTCATATGGTTCGCCGCGTACATGGTCGCCATAGAGACTGTTTCTTCTTGGCTATCAAACTGGCGGTCTAGGCGGTGATTCGATACGTTAACCGACGGCATCTTCTCAGCCCCGACACACACTTCAGCCATTGAGCGTACTGTTTCCAGCGGGTACTGACCGGCAGCGGTTTCTGCCGATAGCATCACTGCATCGGTGCCATCGAGCACCGCATTGGCCACATCCATCACTTCCGCGCGAGTAGGCATGGGGGCGGAAATCATTGATTCCATCATCTGCGTGGCGGTGATCACCAAACGGTTCATGCTGCGCGCGCGGCGAATGAGCTGCTTTTGTACCCCAACCAATTCTGGGTCGCCAATTTCCACACCAAGATCACCGCGCGCCACCATCACCACATCAGACGCTTCAATAATGTCGTCGATACTCTCATCACTGACCACGGTTTCGGCACGTTCAACTTTGGCCACCAAACGCGCATCCAAGCCAGCGTCGCGCGCCAAAGAGCGGGCATAGTGCATATCTTGGCCGTTGCGCGGGAAGGAGATCGCTAAGAAGTCGACGCCAATTTTGGCGGCAGTCAGAATGTCTTGCTTGTCTTTTTCCGTCAGTGCAGGGGCAGACAGGCCACCGCCTTTTTTGTTGATCCCTTTGTTGTTAGAGAGCTTGCCGCCTACCGTGACTTCGGTATGCACTTTGGCCCCTTCAACCGCCAGTACCTTGAGCTGTACGCGGCCATCATCAAGCAGCAGAATATCGCCATTGGTGACGTCCTGGGGCAGGGCTTTATAATCAAGGCCGACCGCGTCTTGGTCGCCCATGCCAGGCGAGAGCTCGCCATCTAACGTGAACTTATCGCCAACGGAGAGAGTAATGGCACCGTCTTTAAAGGTAGAAACACGGATTTTAGGGCCTTGCAAATCACCCAAAATACCCACGTGGCGGCCAAGTCGCGCCGCAATCGCGCGCACTTGATCGGCGCGTTTAATGTGGTCTTCCGCACTGCCGTGAGAGAAGTTGAGGCGAACGACGTTAGCACCAGCGACAATAATTGACTCCAACACACTGTCTTTGTCGGTGGCAGGGCCGAGTGTGGTAACAATCTTCGTTCTTCTCAGTTTTGCAGACATGATTAACTCCTATATACAGGGTGATGTTTTAAGGGATAGTGCAGAAAGGGCAACATCACCGCTAGGTCGTGGATTCGACGACATGCTGACATCAGTGTAGCGCATCAAAAACGTCGAAAAGATGACACAAAAAAGGAGTGCCAACGCACTCCTTTTAGTTAGGTCAGGGATTCTTTATGAAAGCGTGAATCGCGAATGGCTTCTTTGACACGCTTCAAGTTATCTCTAAATCCTGGGCCACGGCGAAGCGTGAAGCCTGTTGCTAGCACGTCGATAACCGTCATTTGCACGACCCGGCTTGCCATCGGCATGTATTCGTCCGTGTCTTCCGGCACATCGAGCTGGATGGTGTGGGAACACACTTTATCTAGCGGCGAGTCGCGCTGCGTGATGCCGATAACAGTGGCACCGTTTTCACGCGCTAAATTAGCCACATCGACCAAGCTTTTGGTACGCCCTGTGTGTGAAATCATCACCACCACATCGCCATCATTACAGTTAATACAGCTCATTCGTTGCATCACGATGTCGTTAAAGCACACCACCGGAATGTTAAAACGGAAGAACTTGTTTTGCGCGTCATGCGCGACCGATGCGGATGCGCCCAACCCGAAAAAGGCGATTTTTTTCGCCTGGGTTAGCATGTCGACCGCGCGGTTAATTTGGTGCGTGTCGATGCTGTTTTTCGCTACATCCAAACAGGCCATGGTTGACTCAAAAATCTTCGCCGTGTAAGCATCCGCACCATCGTTCTCTTCAACGTTGCGGTTCACATACGGGGTGCCGTTGGCCAAGCTTTGTGCCAAGTGAAGTTTAAAGTCCGGGAAGCCTTTGGTATCTAGGCGACGACAAAAACGGTTAACCGTTGGCTCGCTCACATCAGCCATCTTTGCCAAAGTCGCAATACTCGAGTGAATAGCGGTTTGAGGGGAGGCGACAATGATTTCAGCAACTTTTCTTTCAGATTTGCTGAAGTTTTCAAGATTTTTTTGTATTTTTTCCAGAGTATTCATCTGAGTTACCGCTTACGTTCAAGACCAAAGTTAAAAACTGTCGCTCGATGAGAGCGAGCATCAATGAAGTGTTAAGTGCGTCATTCACCACGGCTTTTGACTGCCGTTTAGTAACAGATAGTCTATCCTCTCGCGGATTGTAATGACATTATTATGACTATCTGAGCATAAAAACTTTGTCACCATTCACGCTTTTAGTTATTTCCTTACATAATTAAGGAATATATTTACAGCGCGAAATAAATAAATCGTCAAAAATCAGCCGAATTGGGTGGTGTTAACCATTACATTGAAAAATAATTACGTAACCCTAGGTAATCATAAGGAGCGCGTGTGTCAGGATTGAAAGTTGGAATTTGTGGATGTGGTTGGTTGGGCCAACCGCTGGCGTCACACCTACTTGGCGCTGGACACCACGTGGTGGGGACCAAACGTGAGCCAGCCTCGGCGCAAGCATTGAGCGAGACGCTGGCGACCACCGTGGTGCCGTTTGATGTGATGGCGCCGGATTATCAATCAGCGGCGGCATTGCTCGAGACTGACATCGTGGTGATCAATATCGCAGCGGGGCGTCGTCACGCCGACTTTGATGCATACCGCGATGCCATGTGCGCGTTTATCGACCGCCTGGCCCAAGCAGGCGTTGAGCATGTGCTCTTTATCAGCACCACCTCTGTATACGGGGAGCTTAAAGGGCAGGTGACCGAGCACACCGCGACCGCCGCCGCCACGGCGTCAGGCAAAGCACACGAACATATCGAAGCGCATCTGCGCGAAACGTATGGAGAGAAAGGAACAATCATGCGGCTCGCGGGGTTGATTGGCGGTGCGCGTCATCCTTCAACTATGCTCGCGGGTCGACAAGGCTTATCAGGCGGCAATGAGCCGGTAAACTTGATCCACCGCAGTGATGTGATGGCGGCGATCAGTGCGATTATCCATCAGCGTCAATGGGGTCACACCTTTCATCTGTGCGCGGAACTGCACCCAGCGAAAAGTGTGTACTACGGCTGGGCAGCGCGTGAAATGGGTTTGACACCGCCTGAGTATCAGCCAAGTGCAGGCGATGGTAAATGGATTGATGCCTCGCAGACGCTATCGCAACTGGGACTTAACTTACGTTATGCCTCACCGTATCAAATGATCGCAGATGGTCAGGTGACTTCGGACGACCCAGCCCCAAAATAAAAAAAGCCCACACAAGGTGGGCAAAAATAAAGGTAGAGACAAACAAACTCTAAAGTAAGTAGAAAAAGCAGCAGCAGGTCGGAAAGAAAGATGAATCATGCTCCCTCACGTTCTGAGGGGGATAAGGCATTTCTTACCGATGCACCCATTAGGACTGGGCGAATTTAAAGAAGTTCCTACAAATTAAAAAAAGTCGTGATATTTAATCAATAGGCGATGTAGATGTGACGCTTGTCTCATAAATGGCGGCAATTAATGCCGCCATCTCACGCTATTGCAACACAGCTATTGCAATAGAGTGAGATGGCCTAGCGTGTCACCGACGTCCGGTTAGGCGGCCCATTGCCGTTGCTTGAGCCATTGGAACAATCCACCCAACGCCACCAAGCAAAGCCCAAGGCCAATAAAGGACAATGCTCGCATCAGCCCCTCTAAACTTGCCATATCAACCAGGAACACTTTTAGGATTACTAGCGCCAACACCGCCATTGCGCCCTGCTGTACCCGTACCGATTGCTGCCAGTAGCCACCCAGCAAGCTCAAACTCCCTATTGCCAACCATACCAATGAGTAGGTATACAGCTCTGCATGTGAGGTCAATTGCGACAGGGCAATGGTATCGCCTTGCCAAGTCTGACGGATCAAACCGTTAACCAGCAAAAAACCAAACACCGCGGCACAGGTGCTGGCCGCTGTTTGCACTCGGGCTTTTGGCAAGGGTAGCGATGGATATCCCCATTTCGCTAACCACACACACGCGAGCAAAGGAACGCCCCACCAAGGCCAGAGTAAACTGGCAAGTGGCGAGTCACCAATCGAGACCCTCTCAACGTATGGGTTATGCTCGAAAAAGAGAATAAATTGGGTGAGTGCACTTAAGACTAAGAGGGCGATGCCGCCGATACGGTACAAAAACGCGAACGTCTGCGCGGCGCGAGCACGATAAAGATACACACACGCCAATAATAACCAGTTCATGCTCATGACCACCGCGCCAGAAATCGAGTACATCACGCTGGTCAGCCCTTGAAGATCACATAGCCACAGTGTTGCACTTGTGAGCCACAGCGCGGCGAGTTGCAGTTGTGCGCCAGTGAGCCAAGCGGGCAGTGTGTGGTTTTGGACCCAGCGCTGACCAACATAAATCAACAGCCCAAGCGACGGATAAAGCCATAATGTGTCTGGCAGTGATGCCATATGATGGGTGGAGAGCAATAACAAGGTCGCGCGCGCGAGCACCACGCTGAGCAGTGCTTGGATCACCCAATTGGCGAGCGATATCCGGTATTGATGGGTGAGCCAAAGCATCACCACTGCTTGCGCGGTCAAGGCCAAGGTCAGAGCGTAATCGCTCAGCAGCAACGTTAACGCGAGCGCCAGGTGGGCATTGACGCCACACCACAGGCTCAATCGAGCCAGAACATGGGCCTGATCGGTACCTTTAAAATGACGAGTAAAGGCCGCTAACACCGCGCCGCCACCGACGAGGCAAGCCGCCCATAACGGTGCGCTAGACGCGTACGCAAGCGTTCCGCCCCAAAACGCGCCTGTCACCTTCGCATTAAGGCTCACCATGAAGGGCGTGGCTAGGCACGCTAGCCAGATAAAATGGATACGTTGCGGTGACCGTTTACCTAGGGCTAAGCCATAGAGCAGGGTAATGACACCCATCCCCAAGCCAACCTGCTGGGCAAGCGGGTCGCGGGCAAGATCGCCGAACCATAACCAGAGGGCGACCCAAGCTAAGCCCAGCACCGGCCACGCATCCCAGCGTGCGGAGAAAAGCGGCGCGAGATAAAGCCATGCCACCAACGCGGCCATCAATGGCATCCCGACCGTAAACGGTAAAGAAAACGCTGCAGTAGAGGCAATAAACATTATTGCCAGCATCAGCCAAGTATCGAGTGCGTGATGGTGCCAAGCTCGAATATCGACAAGGGTGCGCCAAGACAGTGGCGCGTCAGATGTTGGTTTGAGTAACCACCCCAACGTTGGCACCGCGACTAATAGGTACACAGAGCCGAGGGCAAACCCGGTAACGATAAGCAATGGCACCGAAAAATGCGCAAAAGCAAACAGCCAAGCAAGGTGCACCCCCCACAAGCTATACCATAGCCATCGGCGCTCGACGCGCTGAGCCACATAGGTGATGGCGGCAGCGACGAGCAAGAAATAACTGGCGAGCAATCCGTAGCTGGGGGTGGCACTGGTAGAGAACAATGGCGCGCCATACGCCCCGATGAGCCCGACAACGGTCAGTAACGGACCAAATCTAAGCCCGTAGAAGGTGGCAGCGAGCGAGATCAGCGCCAGCATCACGACGGCGACTGGCTCGGCAATAAACTGATAGGGCGTCGCCGCCATCAAGGTCAGGCCAAACAAGCTGATAAAGCCCGCGCTCGCAATCGCAGCCGGCACATAGCTCGGCCAATCAATTTGCGTATACCGGCGCAACTTATCGTGTAGCCATTCACTGCCAACAATCAAGCCGACGCCAAACAGCGCTCCCAAGCCAAGACGAGCCAAAGGAGGAAAATAACCTTCACTGATCAGGTAGGAAATTAAGAAAAGTCCGCCGAGGGTAAAAATACCGGCGCCACTCCAAACCAGCCACTGTTGTTTCGCGCGCTCAAGCCAAGCGAGACGATGACGGTTATCGCCTGATGGTTGCGCGTCAGAGGCGGTATGGGCGGAGTTGGTTGCGACTGGCTCTGCAACACTGGGCTCTGTGTTAGATGGCGCATGCTGGGTCGATGTGGCAAGCGCTTCCTGCGTTAATGGGTGGCTATCACGCGATACCATAGCCGCGTCTGTATCGCGGCCAGCCTCAACCGGCTCTGTGTGAGCCTCAGCCGTGAGGTTGGCATGAGTGGACGTCGGCATTGCGTCAGCGTCAGCGTCCGCTTTCGATTGCAACTGGGAAAGGGTATGGCGCACCTCCGAGAGCTCTCGATTGAGTGCGTTGACTTTGAATAGGGCCCAGAGGCCACAAATACCACCAATGAGCATCACCAAACTGGCGACAAACACCAAGAGGAGTAAGGATTCCATATCGCGTTAACCAAGCCCGCTGTCACTAAATGCGTGCACACTGTACAGCGAGGCCGAATGAATTGGCGTAATCGCGACAAGAAAAGTCAAAACTTGGGAGCAAGTGCATAAAAAAGCCCACAAGCAAACGGCGAGTGGGCATAGAAGAAAAGTCTTCTAGAAAAAGCAGTGGCACAAGGTGTGACTACCAGAAATGCGAATGGGTTCCCACTTTTGTTCAAAAAAAGCACAGCCATGGCTGAGAGCGTGGCAGAGCTGGCTGCTTAACCATTTTTATTCAACGCGTTACATAGTCAGCCAAGCGCGCAAAACGTCATCACGATTTACCAAACAATATACGGTCATGCAGCAAACGTGGGTGTAAACCCACTTGGTCGCTGTCTCGGCGAAATCACTCAATAATGTGATGTTACTCATGCGATGCGTGTGTGTTTCAGGCTTGTTAAAATCCATGTCTGGGTATAAAGTTAAACAAGCGTTTAATACAGGTGAATGAACAATGGCAGGACGAGGCGACACCAAAGCAAAAATTCTGGATGCCGCGGAGCAGCTCTTCGCCGAGCACGGGTTTAAAGAAACGTCGTTACGCACGATTACCAGCAAGGCTGGCGTTAACCTTGCCTCAGTGAACTATCACTTTGGCGACAAAAAATCACTGGTGCGTGCCGTGCTCGGACGCTACCTCGAAGCGTTTATGCCAGCGCTCGGTGAGCAGCTGCAAGCGCTCTTAGTGCGACCAGATTGCACGATGGAACAAGTGTTCTTATGCGCAAAACAGCCAGTGCTTGCGCTTGATGCGTATCGGCCACATGGTGCAGCCACCTTTATGCAACTGATTGGCCGCGGTTATACCGATGTACAAGGCCATTTACGTTGGTTTATCACCACCCGTTACGAACACGTGCTGTCGCTGTTTAACCAAGCGGTACGCAAAGCCAACCCCGCACTGACGTCAGAGGCGGTGTTTTGGCATTTACACTTCACCCTTGGGGCGGCCATTTTCACCATGGCGTCCAGCGAAGCGTTGCGTGATATTGCCGAAAACGATTTTGGTCGCACCCTTGATACTGAAGCGATCGTTGACCGCTTAATTCCGTATCTAGCAGCAGGGATGAACGCCAAACCCGCGGCAATGGCACAGCAGGGGCAAGTGCTCGCCTTCGCGACGGAGTCACAAGCGGAGTAGGGCAATCAAAACACATCAAGCGAGGTGCGATGCGTCCCGCTTATTTGAACCACTCAGCGCAGCGACAGGTGTATCACGGTGCGTGAAGTGCAATGTAAAAACCCGTTCTGGTCGCACAATAACAGCAAAAAGAGTGCAACCATGATCAACAAAAGGACCTGAATCATGAGCTCTCAAACTTCATTACGTCGTTCACTGGTGAGTGATAAAGCGTTTACTTTCTTCAAAAAAGTGCTGCCACCGTTATCCGCCACTGAGCGTGAAGCGATGGAAGCCGGTAGTGTGTGGTGGGACGGTGAACTGTTTTCCGGATCACCGAACTGGAAAACCTTGCACCAATATGGCAAGCCGGCGTTAAGCGCGGAAGAGCAATCGTTTATCGATAACCAGCTAGAAACCCTCCTGGCGATGTTGGATGATTTTAAAATTGTCCAAGAGCAAAAAGATCTGCCGGAAGAAGTCTGGGATTATCTGAAAAAAGAGCGCTTTTTCTCGCTGATCATTCCCAAAGAATACGGTGGCCTCGCGTTCTCGGCGCTTGCCAACTCTACCATCGTATCGCGCATTGCCACCCGTAGCTTAAGCGCAGCGGTGACCGTGATGGTGCCTAACTCACTGGGGCCGGGTGAACTGCTGACCCATTATGGTACCCAAGACCAGCGCGACTATTGGCTGCCACGCTTGGCCGATGGCCGTGAAGTGCCGTGCTTTGGCTTAACTGGCCCAGAAGCAGGCTCCGATGCTGGGAGTATTCCAGACCGCGGCGTGGTGTGTATGGGTGAGCACAATGGTGAACAAGTGCTAGGGATCCGCTTAAGCTGGAACAAACGCTACATTACACTGGCCCCCGTGGCGACCGTGGTGGGCTTGGCGTTTAAACTGGGCGATCCAGACGGTCTGCTGGGGGACAAAAAAGAGCTTGGCATCACCTGTGCCCTGGTCCCTGCAGAACACCCTGGCGTTGAAATTGGCGATCGTCACAACCCGCTCAACATGGCATTTATGAACGGCACCACCAAGGGTGAAGATGTATTTATTCCGATTGATTGGGTCATCGGCGGTAAAGACTACGTTGGCCGCGGTTGGCGCATGCTGGTGGAGTGTCTGTCAGCCGGTCGAGGGATCTCGTTACCCGCACTGGGGACGGCGGTAGGGCATCTCGCCACCCGTACCACAGGCGCTTACAGTTATGTGCGTAAACAATTTGGTATGCACATTGGCCGCTTTGAAGGGGTAGCAGAAGCCCTAGGCCGCATGGGCGGGTTGAACTACTTAATTGAATCGACCCGCACCCTGACCACCACCGCGCTTGATCAGGGAGAAAAACCGGCGATCATCACCGCGATTTCCAAATATCACATGACCGAAATTGCGCGCACCATCTTGAATGACTCGATGGATGTGCACGCGGGTCGTGCGATTCAGTTGGGGCCCCTAAACTACATTGGCCATCATTACTTTGGTATTCCGGTGGCAATCACGGTGGAAGGCGCGAATATTCTTACCCGCAACCTAATGATCTTTGGTCAGGGGGCGACCCGTTGCCATCCTTACGTCCTTAAAGAGATGGAAGCGGCGGCGAACCCAGACCAAGAGGCCGGCGCCCAAGCGTTTGATAAATTGCTGTTTAAACACATTGGCCATGCCACTAAAAACAGTGTGATGGGGCTGGTCAACGCGCTGACCGGATCGCTGACCAACCGCGCGCCGGTGAGTGGCGAGACGGCTAAATACTATCGTCACCTTACCCGCATGAGTCGTGCACTGGCGGTGACCACCGATGTCGCAATGTTGTCTCTTGGCGGTGAGCTGAAACGCCGAGAAATGCTGTCCGCGCGTCTGGGGGATGTTCTGAGCCATCTTTATATGGCGTCGGCAACGTTGAAGCGCTACGAAGATGAAGGCCGTCCGAGCCAAGATCTGCCGATGGTGCACTATGCGCTGCAATATTGCCTAGCCCAGTGTGCCAAAGCGTTTGATGGGGCCTTTAATAACTTCCCTGCCAAAGGGGTGGGCCGCAGCCTACGTGTGCTCTTGTTCCCGCTCGGCATGCACTACAAAATGCCCTCTGACAAGCTGCTTAATCAGATTGCCGAGCAGTTAATGACACCGAGCGCAGAGCGCGACCGTTGGACGCACTTATGCTATGTGGGCGACAAAGCCGACGATCCGGTGGCGGTGATGGAGCGCGCGTTTACCGCAATGTGGGCGTGTCGTGACACCGAAAAAGCCCTGATCAAGGCGGTGAAAGCCAAGCAGATTGACGGCAAAGCCAGCTTGGCGGATCGCTCGCAACAAGCGGTTGAGCAAAACCTTATTACTGCCGAAGCGCGTGACAAACTGCTAGAGGCTGATGCGCTGCGTGCTTATGCGGTACAAGTGGATGACTTTAAAGCCGAATGGTTTACCTCCAGCCAGTTAGAAGGCGGTGCCATTGCCAAGCCCAATCCAAGTAAAGCGGCATAAAGGTCGCTAACTTGCGCCAGAAAGCGTCTGCACCTCGCAGGCGCTTTTTTATTGGCGCTGACACTTGGGGCCACAATGCTGAGATCTTGCCCACTATTCTTGCCTGCAACACCTCCAACCACTGGGTATTTTTGCCCTTTTTCCTTAAAAGGGGATGCATAGGCAGGCGTTAGTATTTATCCTTAGCCTCAATTTTGTGAGGGACGTTGAATATGATCATCAAACCTAAAATTCGTGGATTTATCTGTACGACGACACATCCTGTTGGTTGTGAAGCCAACGTAAAAGAGCAAATTGACTACACCAAAGCGCAAGGCGCGATTGCGAATGCGCCTAAGCGTGTACTGGTTGTGGGTGCCTCCAGCGGCTATGGCTTGTCCTCACGCATTGCGGCAGCCTTTGGCGGCGGCGCCGCAACCATTGGCGTGTTCTTTGAAAAACCAGGCACTGAGAAAAAGCCTGGCACCGCAGGCTGGTACAACTCAGCCGCATTCGACAAGTTTGCCAAGCAAGAAGGCCTGTATTCAAAAAGCCTGAACGGCGATGCTTTCTCGCATGAAGCCAAGCAAAAAACCATCGAGCTCATCAAACAAGATCTTGGTCAAATCGACATGGTGGTTTACTCGCTGGCCTCGCCAGTACGTAAGCTACCTGACAGCGGCGAGCTGGTGCGCTCGTCACTGAAACCTATCGGTGAGACCTACACCTCAACCGCGGTAGACACCAACAAAGATGAAATCATCGAAGCCAGTGTTGAACCAGCCACCGAGCAAGAAATTCAAGACACTGTTACCGTAATGGGCGGCGAAGACTGGGAGCTTTGGATCAACGCCCTTAATGACGCCGGTGTCCTTGCCGAGGGCTGCAAAACTGTCGCTTACAGCTACATTGGTACAGAGCTTACCTGGCCAATCTACTGGGAAGGCGCGCTAGGTAAAGCGAAAATGGACTTAGACCGTGCTGCCAACGCGCTAAACCAAACACTTGCCGCCAAAGGCGGTAGCGCCAACGTGGCGGTACTCAAAAGCGTGGTCACCCAAGCCAGCTCAGCGATCCCGGTGATGCCGCTTTATATCGCCATGGTGTTCAAGAAAATGCGCGAAGAAGGCGTCCATGAGGGCTGCATGGAGCAAATCTATCGCATGTTCACTCAGCGCCTGTATCAAGCCGATGGCAGCGATCCAGAGGTAGATAGCGAGCGTCGCCTGCGTTTAGACGATCTAGAGCTGCGCGAGGACATTCAGCAGCACTGTCGCGACCTGTGGCCACAGATCACCACAGAGAATCTCACTGAGCTGACCGACTACAACGAATACAAAGCCGAGTTCTTGAAGCTATTTGGCTTTGGCGTTGAAGGCGTCGACTACGACGCAGACGTGAGCCCGGTAGTGGAATTTGATGTCGAAAACATCTAAAACCGCCTAGCAAACACCCAAAAGAGGTCAGCCTAACGCTGGCCTCTTTTTTATTGGCTGAAAGCTAACCAAACGCACCGCGAATGTTGGTTTTTTACTTTACAAACCAACCCCAACCCAATAATATACGCCGCGTTCCGGAGAGATGGCTGAGTGGTTGAAAGCACCGGTCTTGAAAACCGGCAAGGGTTAATAGCCCTTCTAGGGTTCAAATCCCTATCTCTCCGCCACACAAAGAAAAGCCGCTGCTTAGTCAGCGGCTTTTCTCCGTTTATACCCCCACAAATTTCTAAATTCTGACCCCACCAACATTTTAGACCCCTTTGCCTAAACACACTGCCAAGCGTCTGATAACCTAGCCCACAAAAAATTGCCCTGTAAGGCCTTTTGGACGCCGCCAACCAAAGGGCGGTAGCGTGGACGTTAAAGTAAATCCATTGGGCTTGTTGTGCCTGCAAATTGCTGACCAATCACATGAGTATAGATCTGCGTGGTAGAGAGATCGGTATGGCAGGGAAAACGCATGAAGATCCTCGCCATGCCTGGGCTAGCGATTTAATGACTTAGTTGTCAATTAAGGCTGAAAACCGTGCGTTGCACCATGTTTATTCATAAAAATGAGTGAAAATAAAGGATCA